>JAUXWH010000151.1 GCA_030681365.1 Bradyrhizobium sp. | reverse complement strand
AGGCATTCGGCCAATGGGCCGGGATCCAGGCCAAGTCACTGAACGCCGAGCAGGAACTTGGCGCTTCCTCGGTTTTTCTCGATATGCTCCCGACGCTGTTGTCGGGACTGACCGTCGCGGCCATCCTCGGCATCGGCGGCTATCGTGTGATCGAGGGATCGCTCACGCTCGGAGGCCTCGTGGCTTTCCAGTCCCTTATGGCGAGTTTCTCCGAACCGGTGAAGGATCTGGTCAATTATGCTGGCAGCCTGCAGACCATCAAGGGCGGGCTCGAGCGTCTTGAGGACGTTTACAACTATCCTCTCGGCAGTTCGGCAAATCCCGCGATCGCGCCGGAGCGCTTTCCGCCAAAACTGACCGGCAGGGTCGAACTCGACAAGGTCCAGTTCGGCTACTCGATTCTGGAGCTACCGTTGCTGGACGACATCACGATCGACATTCAGCCTGGTTCGCGGGTGGCTCTGGTCGGCACCTCAGGCAGCGGAAAATCAACCCTCGGCAAGCTGATCTGCGGCCTCTACAAGCCGTGGGCAGGCGAGGTTCGCATCGACGGATGGAGCCTGCCCGAGATCCCCCCGCAGGTATTTGCCAACTCCGTCACCTATGTCGATCAGGACATCTTCCTGTTCGAAGGGACAGCGCGCGACAATCTGACCTTGTGGGACTCGACCGTCACCGAGGCCGACCTTTCACAGGCACTGAAGGACGCCGCCATCCACGAGGACATCGCGACGCGGGCTGGAAACTATGACTGTTACATCAACGAGGCCGGCACGAACTTCAGCGGCGGTCAGCGTCAGCGAATCGAGATCGCGCGGGCGCTCGTTTCCAATCCATCAATCGTCGTTCTCGACGAGGCCACCGGCGCGCTCGATCCGATCACGGAAAAGATAATTGACGATAACCTGCGGCGTCGCGGCTGCACTTGCATCATCATTGCCCACCGGCTGAGCACGATCCGCGACTGTGACGAGATCCTGGTGTTGCAGCAAGGCAGGATCGTTGAACGGGGAACCCATGAACGGCTGATGGGGCTACAGGGCACCTACGCGAAACTCGTGGCTCAGGAATGAACGAATCCCTTCTCGATGCAATAACCGATGAAACGGGCAACTCGATTGGCCGTATAGTTTTCGATGGCCGTCATCCGAAGTTGCTCGATCATCGCGGGCACGTTCTCCAGATAACCGCGGGCCACGTCGATGTCTTTGCGGTCCGGCCGGTCGAAGGCCGCCCGGAGGGCGCACGGCAGCATCTGTTTCGCGCCGAGGCGGGCGAGATCATCCTGGACCTGCAGGAAAGCTTCAGTCATTCGGGCATCGCTATGGAGGTGGTCGCGACCGGAAGTCCCGGCTCTGAAGCGTCGCTGTTTTTGCGCACTCATATTGCATCTTTCGATCAAGTCGCGATCTGGATCAGGCGACTGGCCAGTTTGATCGCAGGATCAAACCCGAGCTGGGACATGCTTGAGGTGGCGAGCGATGCTGCGGCCGGGATTGGCCCCGGCGAACAGCGTCGCGGCCCGGCACGCAGCATTCTTTGGGTCTCTCTGAACACCGGGGCGGCGAAGCCGATGGGGCAGGCTCCCATGGTTACCGCCGGCGACCCGCCACTGCCGCTGACGTCGGGAATGTGGATCGAGGCGACTGAAGCCGGATGCAGCGCGCTGGGCAGCGAGACGCCTCCGGATACCAATGTGCTGTGGCGCGCCGTCGATCAATTCCATCACGTGTTTGCCGGCTGTCTTCGGGAAAAGCTGAGCCGCGATGCGGATCGGGAGACGATGCGTCTGGTTCGCCGCAGCGAGCTGGCAGCGTCGCAAACCCTGGAATCCTTCGACCGGCTCTCTGCTGTCGTCGTGCAACGCGATGCCGATGTCGGGCTGGCGACAGAGACCGCGGACCCATTGTTCGCCGTCTGCCGGATGGTTGCCGAAGCGGCTCGGGCACCCATTGCCGTCCCGCCCGGCCTCGGCCCGGCCGAGCGCGGACCAGCCGACGTTTTTAAGATCGCGCGAGCCGCGCGGCTGCGAGCTCGCCGTACGCTGTTGCGCGGCGAATGGTGGAAACAGGATGTCGGTCCGCTGGTGGCTTGGCACAGCGAAGGGAAGCATCCGGTCGCGCTCATTCGTCGCGGCAATCGCCGCTATGTGATGCTCGATCCCGCCGCGGGGACGCAACGCGCGGTCGACCGGGTCCTGGCGCTGGAACTGGCGCCGGAAGCGATCTCGTTCTACCCGGCGCTTCCGTCACGTCCGCTTCGCTTCCGGGACCTGCTCAGCTTCGCGATTCAACACTCGAGGGGCAATTTCGCTCGCATCGGATTTTCCGTCGTCGCAATCGGTCTATTGTCGCTGGTAATCCCGCTCATCACCAATGTCCTCATCAGTTCCGTCATTCCCCGCTCCGAATTAGACCAGCTCGCCTTCTGTGCGCTGGCGCTTGCCATGACTGCCATCGCCATCGCCGCTATCCAGGCCATGGAAGGACTGGCAATGCTCAGGGTCGAGGGTCTGATTGACTGGAAGCTGCAGGCGGCGGTGATTGACCGTGTGCTCAAACTGCCTACGTCGCTATTTCGGGAATATACCGTGGGAGATTTCGTCGACCGGTCGATGGGCATCGACGCGGCGCGCCAGATCTTTACCGGCAGTGCGCTGCGCGGGATGATGGCGGGTCTGTTCTGCTGGTTTAGCATTGGTCTGATGCTCTATTATGATCTCAAGCTCGGGTTGATCGCGCTTGGGCTGACGCTCGTGAGGGCTTTGCTGATTGTCGTCACCAATGCGATACGGCTCTATCACGAGAACAAGTATTTTGCCTTACATGGCAAGGTCGGTGGCCTTGTGCTGCAGCTGATCTCTGGAATTGGAAAGCTCCGCGTGGCGGACGCAACCGCGCGCGGGTTCGCGGTGTGGTCCAAACTGCTCGCCGTGCAGAAGCGAAGCTTCATCGCATCGCAGCGGGCGTCTAATTTACTGGGCGTTTTTGAAGCAACGTTTCCGTTGATCGCGACCATCGCCATCTTCGCTGCGGCGAGCTATCTGAACAGCGCGCTGTTGCGGGATCTCGGCGGATTTCTCGCCTTCTTCGCCGCGTTCGGCCAGTCAATGGCCGCAGTCGGTGCATGGGCATCGGGAGTCAGTGAATTGCTGATCGCCATCCCCCACATCAGCCGCCTACGCCCCCTGATTACGGGTCCAGTTGAAATATCCGACGAGCGGAAATCCCCGGGCGCGTTGTCCGGAGCGGTTGAGCTGTCTCGGGTGACTTTCCGCTATGCGGCGGGCGGTCCGCCGGTACTCGAGAGTGTTTCCCTGCAGATTTCGCAAGGCGAATATGTCGCCGTTGTGGGACCGTCAGGCAGCGGCAAGTCTACGCTGTTCCGGCTACTGCTGGGTTTCGAAAAGCCGGAATCCGGGACGGTTTTCCTCGACGGAAAGGCGATCGACACGCTCGATATCAGCGCGGTGCGCCGTCAGCTCGGGGTGGTGCTGCAGAACGGGAAGCTGGCAACTGGGAGCCTTTCAGACAATATCTGCGGCGGCGTGCAACTGCCGCCTGAGCAAGTGTGGGAGGCGGCCCGGCTCGCCGGTATCGATGACGATATTAGAGCGATGCCGATGGGCATGAATACTGTCGTCGCGGAGGGCGTCAATACGCTGTCCGGCGGTCAGCGGCAACGGATCATGATCGCGCGCGCCATCGCTCGACGGCCACGCATTCTGCTGTTCGATGAAGCCACGAGCGCGCTCGACAATCAATCTCAGGCCGTCGTCAGCACCTCGCTCGGCAACCTCAATGTCACACGGATCGTCATCGCGCACCGGCTCAGCACGGTTCGGCAAGCGGACCGGATAATTGTGCTCGTCGACGGAAAGGTCGTGCAAAGCGGAAGCTTTACAGAATTGAGCAAGACGCCCGGCGTATTCGCTTCGTTCGCCGAACGGCAATTGCTTTAATCGCCTGAATTAGGGGGCGCAGTGCTCGAGCTTGGACAGCGCTCTCAATCTCTCCTGGCTAAGCAAGAGCTTAAGTCAAGGCGTGCGGCCTTGCCGCTGTGAAGGAACAGGCGCATGATAGGCAATGGTCGTAAGCTCCCCGGATCTGAAGGCGTTCCTGCTCGAGACACCGTTCTTCGGTGGCGTTTCGCACGCGAGCCTCGATCACTTAGTCTCAATGCTTATCGAGCGCCGGTTCGACGCCGGCGCGACAGTAGTGGTCGAAGGAGAACCTGGGTCCTCAATGTTCATTGTCCATTCCGGTGAATTGGTCGTGAGCAAGATAGCCAATACCGAGCGCATCATTCGCTTGGCAGATCTCGGGCCTGGTGATTTTTTTGGTGAAATGACGCTTATAGAAATGCAGAACCGATCAGCCACCGTTGTTGCCGAAAGCCCAACCGTGCTGTACGAGCTCACGGCTCGAAAGCTCTACGCGTTTTACAAAGCCGACATTTTTGCGTACGTGATGGTGCTTCAGAATATCAATCGCGAGCTCTGTCGGCGACTGCGCCGCGCCGACAGCCGGGGTGCCGCAGATGCTTAGCTGCCGCGCCCTTGAAATCAGGGTCTTCTATCCCGGACGATGGCGCATCTCTACTTCGGTGTGATGCTGCTTAGTTTGCCGTTCACGTCGAAAGTGATATTCCAAAACAACACCTGCACTTGGCCGCCGCGAGCATCAACGACGTCAGCGTTCTTCGTGCCAGGCGTCCACTTCATCCCTCCGCTGACGAGATCGAGATCTCCATCTGACAATATTTCGGCGTGTTGAACTGAGCTTCGCATGATAGGCTCTCCTTTGCGGTGTCTGAGATGACGTGAAGAGTTTCACCGATCTCGACACCTCGAACGGTGATTATTGTCACATAGAAGAAGTTTACTCGAAAAAGAATCGAGATCATGGTCAGCTGGGTCTAGGGAACTAGGGTGCTAACCGCACCCATTTTCCTCGGGAGTTAACTCGTTGCCACCTTGAGGTTACCTACCAACGATCACTATAAAGCCGCGGCGACGAATCACGCCTCAACATTGCCGAGCAGAAAACATTCACAACACGTAGTGCGCCGGTGTCCTCCGAGCCAATTGGGTGACTTTCGTCTGCACATGCGGTCACGAAAAAGCGAAAGAGGTCCGGCCGGGTGAGAACAGGGCCGCTGGGCACATCTCGAATAGCCAGCGGCCCCTGCCAGCCACTTCCAATTACCCTGCTCAACGAGCGATGTCTGGCATTAAACATGCACGAGCACGCGCCGCCGTTTTCGTTTAGATCGAATTCCTGTTACGTAACCGTCCGCTGAAGGCCGCGGTTAAGTCAGCGCCGCGGGCTCGCTTTGCTGTCAGTAGCTCGGCATAGCCCAATGGCCACCGCAGTCCTCGGGAGGGCAGCGGCCAGTGACTTCGACCAGGCGCGGGTAGATTACCGGACTCACAGAGTCAGCGTTTTCGGTAAATTCATCGAACCGATCCCTTGCTGGGGTCGACCAACAAGCGTTCCACTTCACAACGAGGCCGCCGGAGCGAGCCTCTCAGGAGAATCGACTATGAGCACGACCGAAAACCTGCGTAAGGACGACGTGATCGAGGTTCGCGAGCTGCAGCTGGCAGCTGGCAGGCTCTCGAACGATGAACTCGCTACCGTGACGGGTGGCGGATCCATTCGCATCGTTTGCGACGACCACAAGGTGATTGGGACGCGGCCCAAATAATTCGCCTTGCTGCCACGCGCCGGGCCGAGCGGTATCGGCGCCGCGTTTCCACACGTCACCTCGCTCCCGGTGCGCCAGTTCGGTGGGCCGGGAGTTCCGGTCTGGCGAGGCCATTTTGTATTTTGCGGGATGTGCCGGCGTCCTCGCCCCCAAACTTGATCGATCACAGCCTCAGCACCACGTCAGAGTAGACGTGTTCGACTACATCGAGCGGATCTACAACGCGATCGGCCGGCATTCGACGATCGGGTATCTCAGCCCTGTTGAGTTCGAACGAAAGGTGGGATTGCTTAAATCGATGTTCCATCAAACCGGTGAGCAGCTCACAGCCCATACTATGCAGATCGATGCGGTCATTGCGAGTATGTCGTACCCGCCGGAGCCAAGCTCCGGCTTCGTCAAGACGGCCTGTTTTAAACACGTCCAAAATTGCTCTGCGAGAAGTTCAGCAAGCTAAATCAATGCTTCCACATCGTGTGGCTCCTTGTGTGAGGCAAATCACAGAACTTGCACCAGCATAACGACAAAGTTCGGTTCGGCACCACAGAGTGACCGCTTGTTCAACCAGGAGAACTGAAATGACCCGGATGAATGAAATGCGCGAATTGACATGTGATGATCTGGAGACAGTCGCCGGCGGAGCATCAAATACGATACAAACTGAAATGAGATTTGGAGGCTTCTCGGTCCTAATTGCAGCCAACAAGGACGGCTACAAAGTTTGTACTTACCAGGGCAACAGCAATTTCGGATCTTGCAAATACACTCCGAAGTGAACCAGTGGATCGGAATGCCCGCCGGCGAGAGCCGGCGGGCTTTGTGTGATCCGGCTCCCAGTTGGCAGTTTGGCCAACCAAGGCTGGTGCTATCCACGCTAGCCGGGCGTTTCTTTTTTGGTTAGCACGATAAATTCTAAATCGGAGGGCTTGCCGCGAAAAGTCAGAACCTCGCAAAAGATCGGCGGGCATACGTTTTGGCAAAATTCTCTTTGGTAACGATGAGCCCGCTTTCATTGCTGCGGCGGCTGGAGCAATCCTCGCCATAGGTATGATAATGATATTCCATATCGTTTATTTCAGCCCTCCACCCTATCCACCGCTTTGGCAGACAATGGTCACCGGAATAGCAATCGGCCTTCTTTGATGCCTTTTTTCTTTATGTCTATTGCACGCACAATTCCTTTCATGTCGTATTGAGCAGCTCTCGCTCGCATGACAGCCGCAGGTGTATTCCCTCTCCTGATGTGGTATCTGAAAGCACTCGGAGTCACTCAATTTTTATTCATGGTTGTTAGTTTCACCTATATAGCCGTAGCGATACTTGTCGCGAGACTGATAATGATATGGCAGCGCCGTTCATCCCGGTGATGATAATCAGCGAAGCGGTGCTTCGGGAAACCAAAGATGATTGAAGCCAATCCCCGTGGAGCACCAAGGCTTCGATATCAGACCGTTCAAGGCATCAACGGCGACAGATGGAATTGGGCCGTCCAGCTACCGGCTCATGGCGGTTAACGCGAGCCTGCACACCGGATCCTGGCTCTTAAGAAAGCGATTGACAGTACGCTAGAAGCCTAAACCCATAAGAGTTTGTGACCAAAAGAACCGCCGGCTGGGGCGCCCGGCGGAATTTTTTGTGCAGAACCATGTTCTTCTGGTGCGACTTACTTCGGCGGTCTGGGGGTTAAGCCTTTCAGTGTGCCAGTCATTTTCTGCAACCCATCCGCAATAGGCGTGTGCTGCACTTATTTGCGTCCGAACACGGCACGAAACGCGCCGGAAACACGGCGTCTCAGTCCCCATCCGAGTTTTCTGCGTCCCACGAAGGCGTAGAAGCGATACAGGCTCATCCGCAACGCACTTTGAAGCGCCGTTCCAACGGGAGGCGGCGGGGTGTGTTGAATCGAGAGGAACTGTTCGTTGACGGGCATTGTCGTGCAGGTCTGGTCCGGGGCCACCGGAACTCGATCGCGCCTTCGCACGAGAGCATTGGCGATACGAAGGACAAACATGCGCAATCTGACGAAATGCCAGGGACGCCAGCCTGAATCGAGCCGCGGGAGCAGCCACCCGTCGAGGAAACGATAGCGTACCGCAAGATAGCCGCATATTGCGGCCCCCGAGAACAGCCTGGCAAACGTTCGGCCTGGTCGGTAGCCGCGTGGCGCGCGTTCCAGCAGCTCCTGATAAAGCGCGTGCTCGCTTTCAACGGTCTTGCGCAGCGTAAATCGTTCGAGCATGAATTGCCGACCGTGCTTCGCCAATTGCCGGGCTCTGTCGGGATCGTGCAGAACAGTCAGGATTCCTTTCGCGAGGGAAGCCGGATCATCCGCGTCGACCAGCACACCGGTTTTGCCGTCGATGACGCTGTCTGTCAGGCCGCCGACGCGGCTGGCGACCATCGGTGTTTCCATCAGCAGTCCTTCGATCGTTCCTCCGAGGTTTTCGCTCAGCGAAGCCTGCACGGCAACGTCAAGCGCCTTCAGCACTTCCGGCACGTCCGATCGAAAGCCGGTGAACGTCACCCGATCGTCAAGACCGAGATCACGAACCAGCGTTTGCATTTTGGCGAGATATTGCCGTCCGCCTTCCTCCCAGCCGGAGCCCACGAAAATCAATCGTGCCTTCGGGAATTCCTTCAGGATCTCCGGCATTGCCCGGATCGCATCCGACTGGCATTTGACCGACCGGCCCTGCACTGCCGGCGGCGTCCAGCGATTGACGCCCAGTTCGGCATAGAAATACGCGATCATTCCGATCAGGGGGCCGTCGTCTCCCCAGCCGAATTCGCGACGCAAGTCCGCTGCCTGGTGATTGGCCGGATCGAACTTCTCTTCATCCGGGCCGTAATAGATCACGGCAAGACGTTGGTCCTCGACGCCAAGCGATTTGTAGAGTTTGCGGGTCCATTCGCAGGATGGGATCAACGCGGTATCCATCCACTGGGTCGATCCGTCAATCCAGCGCGGCGTGTACGCCTCGAGATGGAAGGGACCCGCCACCATGGACAGTCTTACCGGAACATCGGCGAGCCAGGCTCCTATCCGGCCAATGACCATGGAATGAAACAGATGGGTATGAACGATGTCGAAGCGCTCGCGCCGCAACAGGCGGGCAAGCGCCATGATCTTTCTGGGAAGGGCAAACAGATCAGATACGCCGAGAAAACCGAAGTCGCTCGTGAGGATCGGGATTCCCGCGGCTCTGAATCGATCCACCAGAGTGCCCGAGGGGCCGTTCAATATCACCGAAACATCATAGCCGAAGCGATCGCGCAGGTCGCGGAGCTGCTCGTATACCCAAACGGCGCCTTCCGTCGTGGCCACGATGTGGCAGACCCGCGGCGATGTGTTGGCTTCCGGGGCAACCGTCGTATTCAAGTCGGCTGCGGCGCCGGCTTGCGGCTGTTGCGATACCAGGACGTTTTCGGTTGCGCCCGTCAATTCGACGATCCCTGCGGTTTGGCGAGCCAGGCAGCAGCTGCCCACCCGATGATCTTCTTATAACATCCGTCCTTGAGGCTGAAGCGCTTTTCAGGCATGCATCGCCAAGCAGCCTGTTGCCGCGGCAACTCGAGTTCCTGTAAGACGAGAGTGACCGAATTGCTACGACGCCGATAGTCGACGCAATCGGTGGTGAGGGGTTTTCGTGAGAGTCGCAATTCTGGGCGCGGCAGGACACGGCAAGGTCGTTGCCGACGCTGCCATGGCAATGCATGGAACGACGGTCGTAGGATTTCTCGACGACGATCCGGCGTTGACCGGAAGAACAGTCATGGGACTACCGGTGCTTGGAACGATACCGCTCTGGCAGGATTTTGCCGTCGACGCTGTTGTCGCGGCAATCGGCGACAATCAGAGGCGGCGCGAAGTCGTGATCAGGGAGAGGGCTCGCAATGCCGCCCTGGCGACCATCGTGCATCCGACCGCAGTCGTCAGCCATCATGCAAAAGTGGGACCCGGCACCGCCGTGCTGGCAGGCGCCATCATCAATGCCGACGCCGATGTTGGCGAGAACGTCATCGTCAATACCGGAGCCATCGTCGAGCATGATTGCGTGATCGAGTCGCATGTCCATATCGCGCCCGGCGGCTGCCTGGCGGGAGGCGTCCGCGTGGGAGAAGGCAGCTTTCTGGGGATCGGCTGCCGCATTCTTCCAGGCCGCAGTATCGGACGGTGGTGTATCGTCGGAGCCGGGGCCGTCGTCATCAGAGACGTCGAGGACCACAGTACCGTGGCCGGCGTGCCCGCCGGAAATCTCCGATGAACTCGATGCGCCCAGATGCGATTTCGATGTCAAGGCCGGATATCAACGAGAATGATATCAGTCTCGTCATTTCGGCTCTGCGAAGCGGCGTGTTGAGTATCGGACCTTTTGTCGAACAGTTCGAGGATCTCGTACGCAACTACATCGGGACCAGGTACGCGGTCGCCGTTTCAAACGGAACATCCGGGCTGCATCTTTGCATGCGGCTTGCGGGGGTCAGCGAAGGATCGGAGGTCATCACTTCGCCTTTCAGTTTCGTCGCGTCTGCCAATTGCATTCTCTATGAGCGTGGCACGCCGGTGTTTGTCGATATCGACGAGGAAACGCTCAACATCGACCCGGCGGCCGTCGATGCGGCGGTCACAGGCCGTACCGTCGGCATATTGCCCATCCACGTGTTCGGCCGGCCGGCGGCGATGGACAGTCTTTGCGAAACAGCCGATCGACACTCATTGGTGCTGATCGAGGATGCCTGCGAGGCGCTCGGTGCGATTTACCGTAACCGCAACGTCGGTACTTTCGGTCGCGCCTCCGTGTTTGCGTTCTATCCCAACAAGCAAATGACGACGGGCGAGGGCGCAATCATCGCCACGGATGATCCCGCGTGGGACGCGAGCCTGCGCTCGCTTCGAAATCAGGGCCGCGGGACGATGGGCGGCTGGCTGAGCCACGACAAGCTCGGATTCAATTACCGGCTCAATGAATTGAGCGCCGCTCTCGGCGTCTCGCAACTTTCGCGATTTGAGGAATTGCTCGAACGCCGGGCGGCGGTCGCCGCCAGATACGGCGAGAGATTATCCGCCGTTCCAGGAGTGCGGACCCTCATGCCGGTCGAAGGAACGACCCGCATGAGCTGGTTTGTGTACGTGGTCAGACTGGATTCGTCGCTGGACAGGGACGCGGTCGCTACGCGGTTGGCGAGCAAGGGCATCCCAACGCGCAATTATTTCCCTCCGATCCACCTCCAGCCATATTTTCGCGAGCAATTCGGCTTTCGTCCCGGCCAGTTTCCGGTCACCGAGAGAGTTGCGGTCTCGACGCTTGCCTTGCCGTTTCACACAAATCTCGGCGACAGGGATATTGAGCGAGTTTGCACGGCACTTTCAGAGGCGGTCGATGAAACCGCAGGACGCCGGTAACCGGCCGCTCATGGCAAGCGGGTTGTCTGGCCAACGCAACCGAAGGCGGAATGAAGCGTGTACAGGCAGCGATTTCCTTCACTATCGGAGACGGGTTCTGAGGCCGGGCTGCGAGCGCATTTCAGGTCAGGGACGGCTGAGATAGTCGACGGCGCACTTCAGTGGCGGCTTTGGTACTTGATTGGCTCGAGCGAGATGCGTCGGCGGTATGCACGCTCGAGGCTTGGCCAGATATGGATCATGCTGACGAGCGCCATCGCCGTTTCGACGATCGGCTTCGTATGGTCGTATCTGTGGGCGCAACCCGTCGGCGAAGTTCTCCCTTACATCGCCGTGGGCCTGGTGGTCTGGCAATTGATTGCAGCCATCCTGATTGAGTCTACGACCCTGTTGCCCGCCAACAGCCGCTATTTTCACAATCAATGCATGCCCGTCTCCACGGTAGTGTTCGCTCTGGCGTTTCGACACACCGCGACCTTTTTCATGAACCTGATCTTTCCGCTAATTCTTGCGGCAAGTCTGGGCCTTCGACCATCAAGCTCTGCCTTCCTTGCCATTCCGGGTGTGTTGCTGACCCTGATCTGGTGTTTGTGGACCTCCCTGATACTCTCGATTCTGTGCACGAGATATCGGGACATCGTCCAGGTCGTAAGCAACGTGATCCAGGTCGCGATTTTCATTACGCCGGTTCTCTGGATGCCCGAGATCCTTCCGGCGCGCGCTCAGGATTGGCTGCCATGGAATCCCTTTGCGGTGTTCGTTGCGATCGTTCGCGATCCGTTGCTCGGCCGTGAAGTTCCCCTGGCCTATTGGGGAAGCGCCGTAATCTTTTCGCTCGGCGGCTTTTGTGCGAGCCTGCCCTTCCTGGGTCGAGGCAGCCGCCGTATCGTCTATTGGATATGATGATGCCCAGCATCAGTTTGCAGGATGTATCCGTCGAGTTTCCGGTTCGCACGCCGGATGCGCATTCCCTCCAGCTTCGGCTATGGTCGGCTATCGGGGGCAGGCTGGCCACGCAGGCGAAGGGCGTATCGGTACGAGCCCTGTCGAAGATAAACCTGACGCTTTCCGGGGGCGACCGCATCGGATTGGTCGGGAACAACGGAGCCGGCAAGACGACGCTGCTCCGCGTCCTCGCGGGTTCCTATCCGCCAACCAGCGGAACGGTAAGGCGCGTGGGACGCATCGTAGCCTTGACCGATATTTCACTTGGGATGGATCCGGAAGCGACCGGACTTGAAAACATCGTGTTTCGTCTAGTGTTCCTGGGGCATACATTTGCAGAGGCAAGGAAATTATCGCCGGAGATCGAGGAGTTCTCGGAACTGGGCGAGTACCTCAGAATGCCCGTTCACACCTATTCGTCCGGGATGTACCTGCGTCTCGCTTTCTCGATTTCGACGGCGGTGAACTCGGAAATTCTCGTGATGGACGAGATGATATCTGCGGGCGACGCTCACTTCATTGCCAAAGCACAGCTGCGACTCACCGAATTGCTGAAAAGAGTCAGCATTATCGTGTTGGCAACCCACGACGCCGCAGTCATGAAGGGTTTCTGCAATCGGCTTGTCTGGCTGGATCGCGGCGAGATACGAGGAATCGGCGGGTTCGACGAAATCTATCCGAGCTATATCGCGGCCGGTTAGGCTGAAGCCGCTTCCGGGCGTCGAAGGGACTTTCGGCACGGAGGTGGCGGCCGCATCGGCTCTCGGATTCGTGCCAAAGGCACTTCAGCCACCGAAATAGCGTGAACAGGCCGAGACGATAGCTTGAAACCGCAAAGGCCGATGCCTGCTGCCGCGTCTGGTACCTTCAGGTGACGCTTGCCGGGCTGGTTGCGGCAGAAGATGCCGCGTCCCAGACCGACAAGCGAACCACCCTGTTCGGTCAAGGCGAGCGCTCACTTGCCGCGGCCGACGCTCCAGTAGACCGGGACGCCGGCGCTGAGCAATCCCGTGAGATCCTTGCGGTAGCCCCGGACCAGATAAAGTTGTCCGGCCGGAACATAGGGCACGGTCTCGATGGCCCGCAGTTGGACCGCCCGTGCATTGGCCTTGCGGCCCTCCAGATCCGGAATCATGGTGAAATCCGCCCGCAGCTTCTCGATCGCTTCGTCGCAGGGCCAGCCGAACCAGGCCTTTTCGCAGTTCGAACGCAGCGCCAGATGGCCGACCGGCTCGTACATGTCAGGCGCCGCCGGTCCCGACATGAAGGCGGACCAGCCGCCTTGCGCGACTGGGTTCTTGCTGGCGCGCCGCGTCGACAGCGTCGGCCAGTCCATCGCCTGATGGTCGACCTTCAGCCCGATATCGCGCATTGCCTGCGCCACCAGGAGCGTTTGGGAATGCAGGATGGATTCAGTGGCATCGAGCAGTGCGATCGGCGAGCCGTCATAGCCGCTTTCCTTCACCAGCTGCTTCGCCCTGGCGACATCCGGCTTCGGCCAGCCGGCATCGGTGAAGTAGGGCGAATCGCACATGTAGAAGGAAGGGCAATTGGTGTAGAACGCGGGGTCGTCGACATAGGCGCGTACCATCTGCTCCTGGTCTACCAGATGCAGAATCGCCTGGCGCAGTTTGGCATTGTTGAACGGCGGGATCGCCTGGTTGAACCGCAACACGGCCTGCAACGCGGCGAATCTGGTGACGCCGACCTTGGCATTGCCCTTCAGCAGCGGCATCATGTCGGGCGGAACCTCCTCGAAGATGTCTATTTCGCCGGCCTGTAGCGCGTTAAGCGCGGTTTGCTGGTCCGGGATGATGGTCCATTCGACGCGGTCGACATTCGCCACCTTGCCGCCGGCCAGTCCGCTCGGCGGCTCCTGGCGCGGCAGGTAAGTCGGCGCCTTGACGTAGACCACCTTCGAGCCCGGCGACCACTCGTCGCGCTTCATCATGAACGGCCCGGACCCGATCGGATCCTTGATGGCTTCGTTGGTCGGCGTCTTCGCGATCCGCTCGGGCATGATGAACGGCACCATCGAGCTCGGCTTACCCAACGCTTCCAGCACCAGTCCCCAGCGATCCTTCAGCGTGAGCTTGACGGTGCGGGCGTCGACCGCCTCCAGCGCGGCGGTGTGCGCCGTCAATTGCTGGCCGAGGCCATCGAGCTGGCCCCAGCGCTTCAGCGAGGCGACGACGTCGGCGGCGGTGACCGCTGCGCCGTCATGAAACTTCAGATTATCGCGAAGCACGAAGGTCCAGGTCAGGCCATCCGGCGTGGTGGTGAAGCTTTGCACCATCTGCGGCTTGATGGCGCCCTTGTCATCCTGCGCAAACAGCGTGTCGTAGATCATGTAGCCGTGATTGCGGACCATGTAGTCCGACGTCGTCATCGGATCGATGGTCTTGAGATCGCCGAACGGCCGCACCTTCAGCGTCGTCTGTGCCGATGCCGGCACGGCCGCGACGGCCAATGCCGCCGCGACGATCATTCCCAGAGATCTTTTCATCGTGGTTTCTCCCCTCTTGTGATTTCTGTTCATTGAACGGCTGCTGCGGATGTCTTGCGCTCGACATGGTGGCAAGCCACCCGATGACCTCTTGCTTTCTCCTCGAGCGGCGGCGGCTGCTCGGCACAGATCGCGGTTGCCATCGGACACCGCGTTCGAAACCGGCAGCCGGACGGCAGCGCGCTGGCGCTGGGAATCTCGCCCTGCAGCAGAGCGCGCCGGCCTCGCCGACTCGGATGGGTGACCGGAACGGAGTCCAGCAGGGCGCGAGCATAGGGATGGCGCGGATTTCCAAAGAACGCATCGCGGGAGGCGATTTCGACGATGGTGCCGAGATACATCACCGCAACCGTCGTGCTGATGAATTCGACGACGCTCAAATCGTGGCTGATGAACAGGTAAGCCAGCCCGAGGTCGCGCTTGAGGTCGGCCATCAAATTGAGGATCTGCGCCTGGATCGACACGTCGAGTGCCGCGACCGGCTCGTCCGCGACCAGCACCGCCGGATTGAGCGCCAGGGCCCGCGCGATGCCGAGGCGCTGGCGCTGGCCGCCGGAGAATTCGTGCGGAAAGCGGTCCCATTGATGCCGGGCCAGCCCGACGCAGTCGAACAGCGTTTCGATCCGGCGGCCGAACGCGGGCTCGGCGACCGCGCCGTAATTGATCAGGGGTTCGGCGACGATCTGGCGCGCGGTCATGCGCGGGTTGAGCGAGGCGAACGGATCCTGAAACACCAGTTGCACGTTGCGGCGGGCCCGGCGCAGCTCTTCGCCCGCCATGCGCGTGACGTCTTCGCCTCTCAGACGGATGGTGCCGGACGTCGGATCGGTCAGCCGAAGCACCAGCCGCGCCACCGTGGACTTGCCGCAGCCGGATTCGCCGACCAGCGCCAGCGTCTCGCCCTGATCCAGCGCAAACGTGACGCCATCGACGGCGCGAACCGCGCCTTCGCCGCCGAACCACCCCCGGCGAAAGGTAAAATGCTTGGTCAGCCGGTCGACCTCGAGCACCGTTGTCATCGCGCGCCCCCCGGAATCGCCGCGAGGCCGGCCGTCTCCGGATGCCAGCAGGCCACCAGATGCGACGGCGCCAGCGGTTCGGCAAACGGCTCCACGGCGCACTGCTCGGTTGCGGAAGCGCAACGCGGCGAGAAGGCGCAGCCGGTCGGCACCGCCGTCGGCGCCGGCACCATGCCCTTGATCTCGGTCAGGCGGTCGACCACCGCGCCGCCGGCCTGCCGGGAGAGCCGCGGGATCGAGCGCATCAGGCCGCGGGTATAGGGATGGCAGGAATTGTCGAACAGCGACACCACGTCGGTCTGCTCGACGATCTTGCCGGCATAGAGCACGGCGACGCGATCGGCGATCTCGGCGACGACGCCGAGGTCATGGGTGATGAAGACGACCGCGGTCCCGATTTCGGCGCGCAGCTCCGCCATCATTTCCAGGATCTGGGCCTGAATGGTGACGTCGAGCGCCGTCGTCGGCTCGTCGGCGAGCAACAGTTTGGGCCGGCAGGCCAGCGCCATGGCGATCATCACGCGCTGGCGCATGCCGCCGGACAATTGATGCGGATAGGCGGCAAGCCTGCGCTGCGGATCGGGAATCCTCACTCTGTTGAACAGTTCGAGCGCGCGCGTGCGCGCTGCGGCGGACGACACCCGTTCATGGCGCTGGACGCCTTCGGTGATCTGTTCGCCGATGGTCATGACCGGATTGAGCGACGTCATCGGCTCCTGGAAGATCATCGCGAGGTCGCGTCCCCGCCTGTCGCGCAGCGCGGGCTCATCCAGCGCGGCAAGATCGGCGCCGCCGAGAAGGATCCTTCCGCTGTCGATGCGCGCGCCGCGCGGCAGCAGCCGCATGATCGCAAGCGCCGTCAGGCTCTTGCCGCAGCCGGATTCGCCGACGAGGCACAGCGTTTCACTTGCCGCCACCTCGATCGACAGATCGCTGACGATCGGGCACCAGCCGTCGGCGGTCTGGACCGAGACGTTGAGACGTTCCACCGAGAGCACCGGCTGCTGCATCGCCACCTCCTAGCGTCCCGACCGCGACAGGCGCGGGTCGAGCGCGTCGCGCAGGGCGTCGCCGAGCACGTTGACGGTGAGCACCAGCAAGGCGAGACAGGCGCCCGGGAATGCGATTGTCCAGGGCGCGCGTTGCAGATACTGGCGGCCCTCCGCCAGCATGTTGCCCCAGCTCGGAATCGTCGGCGGGGTGCCGGCGCCGAGGAACGACAGCACCGACTCCACGATCATGGCGGAGGCGAATACATAGGTCGCCTGCACGATGACCGGGGCGGCGATATTGGGCAGCACGTGCCGCCACAGCAGGCGGGACAGCCTGGTCCCGTTGGTGACGGCGGCTTCCACATAGGGCTGCTCGCGGATCACCAGCACCGAGCTGCGCACGATGCGGGCCATGCGCGGGATTTCGGCGATGCTGATCGCCACCACCACATTCTGGATGCTGGAGCCGAACAACGACATCAAGGCGATCGCCAGCAGAATGCCGGGGATCGCCATGATGCCGTCCATCAACCGCATGATGATGTTGTCGAGCGGGCGCAGGAACCCGGCAAACAGGCCGAACAGAAGGCCGGCCGCTGTCGTCGCGGCGGCGACGAGAATGCCCACGGTCAGCGAGATCCGCGTGCCGTTCAGCGTCCGCGACAGTGTCGAGCGGCCGAACTGGTCGGTGCCGAACGGGTGCTGCAGGCTCGGCGTGCGCAGGCGCTGCACGGGATTGATCCGCGTCGGATCCGGCAGCAGCAGCGGCGCCAGCAATGCAATGACGATGAACGTCAGCAGCACCGCGCCGCCGATCAGGATCACCGGATGCTTGGCCAGGAACGATCCGGTCCTGCTGATGGCGCCGGGGCGTTGGCGCATGGCGGTGGCCGTGTCGGTCATGGTGCCTGCCATCGACATCAGTACCGGACCCGCGGATCGAACAGCACGTAGCTGAGATCGACCAGGAGATTGATCACGACATACACCGATGAGAACACCAGGATCAGGCCCTGCACGACCGGGTAGTCGCGGCGCTGAATGGCGTCGGTGGCGAGCCGTCCAAGTCCCGGAATGTTGAACACGGTTTCGGTCACCACCACGCCGCCGAGCAGCGCCGCCATCCCGATGCCGATCACCGTGACGATCGGGACCGCGGCATTGCTCAGCGCATGGCGGATGGTGATGCGTGCCGGCGTCAGCCCCTTGGCGTTGGCGGTGCGAATGTAATCTTCCGACAGCACTTCGAGCAGGCTGGCGCGCGTCACCCGCGCCAGCAGCGAGGCGTACAGCAGCGCCAGTGCGACGCCGGGGAGGATCAGGCTGTGCAGGCAGGCGAGGACGCCTTGCGACAGCGGCACGTAGCCCTGGGTTGGAAACCAGCCGAGCGTGAGCGCGAACAGATAGACCAGCAGAAACGCGATCACGAACACCGGCGACGAAAAGCCGAGCACCGCGAATGCCATCACGATGCGGTCGGCAACACCGCCGGCGCGCACCGCGGCCAGGGTGCCGAGCGGCAGCGCGATGGCGATCGCAAGCACGATCGCAACCAGCGCCAGCATCGCCGTCGGCTCCAGCCGCTGGCCGATCAGGCGGGTGACCGGGATATCGGAAAACACCGAGCGTCCGAGATCGCCGCGCAGCAACTGGCCCGCCCAGGCGAGCAACTGATCGAGCAGGGGCCGGTTGAGCCCGAGCTGCTCGCGAATGGTCTCGATCTGCGCCGAACTCGCCTGATCGCCGGCAATCATGATGGCTGGATCGCCGGGGGTGATGCGCAGCAGGAAAAACACGAACAGCGCCACGAAGATGAAGACTGGCACCGTGGAGAGCACACACGGCGAAGCGCGTAGCCGGTCATGGCCCGATCGCCCTTATTGCACCCGCACCGCCGCTATGAGCCAACGCCTCCTCCTCCATCGATTATTATTATAACGTTTCAATTCAATGAAACATGGATTTACGATGGCATCAAGCGCATATTTAGCTTGCGAATTCGAATAAATGGCGAAATATGCGGCTTCATAATTTTATCGTTTCAAGGAGGCGCGCCGATGGCGACCATCCGCGACGTGGCCCGGCTCGCAAACGTGTCGGTGGCCACCGTCTCCAACGTCCTCAACAATCCGGAGAAGGTCGGCCCGGTGCTGCTGGCGCGGGTGCGGGACGCGGTCGACAAGCTCGGTTACGCGCCCGATGCGGCCGCCCGCAGCCTGCGCAAGGGATCCAGCGGGCTGCTGGGCATGATCGTCGGCGACATCACCAATCCGTTTTTCTCTGAGCTGTTCGAGGCTATCGAGCTGGCCGCCGCGGCGCGCGGCTTCTCGGTCCTGCTGTGCAATTCGAACGAGACCACCGAACGCGAGGAAGCCCATTTGCGGACGCTGCGCTCGCAGCGCATCGACGGCCTCATCCTGGCTCCGACGGGAACCGCATCGATGAACCGCGCGGCGTTGCTCGCCGCGCTCGAAATTCCGGTCGTGCTGGTCGACCGCGCGATGGAGGGGCTCGGCTACGACGCCGTGGTGCTCAACAACCACCGCGCCGCCTATGAGGCGACCTCCCACGCGATCGGCTGCGGCCACCGCCGCATCGCGCTGATCAATGGCCCGAAGGCGGTCCGCACCGCGGCCGATCGTCTGCAGGGCTACCGGGAAGCGCTGCTCGCGGCCGGCCTTGCGTTCGACTCCGCGCTGGTGAAGGACGCCGGCTTTCGCGAGCAGTCCGCCTATGAAGCAGCCCTTCAGCTGATGCGCGGCGATCAAAAGCCGACGGCGATCTTCACGGCCAACAATCTGATGACCATCGGGATGCTGCGCGCCACGGCCGAACTCGGCCTCAACTGTCCCGATGATATCTCGATTATCGGCATCGACGACCTGCCCTGGGCGGAGGCCGTCTCCCCGCGGCTCACCATGGTAGCCCAACCGGTGCGCGCCATGGGCGAGACCGCGCTCGACCTGCTGGCGCAGCGCATGGCCGGCACCCGTCTGGGGCCGGGAACCACCACCGTGCTGGAGCCGCGACTGATGGTGCGAAATTCCTGCGCTGCTCCAGGGGCGATGGCGCTTTGACGGCAACATCGGATACCCCCGTCCATATCGGCCTGCCGGTACGGCCGCTCGGCCGCACCGGACTGAACGTCAGCGCGATCGGGTTTGGCGCGGCGCCGATCGGCGACCTCTATGCGCGCCTCGATGAGAGCGCGGCCATCGGTGCGGTGGCCGCCGCCATCGATTCCGGCATCACGTTGTTCGATGCGGCGCCGCTCTACGGCCATGGCCTCGCCGAGCACCGCTGCGGCACCGCGCTGCGCGCTCATCCGCGCCAGCGCTTCGTGCTGTCCACCAAGGTGGGCCGCTGGATGGATCCATCGAAAGGGCGGGGCGACCGTTCGGGATATTTCGGCGGCCTGCCGCACGCCGCCGTCATCGATTACTCCTATGACGGCACCATGCGTTCGTTCGAGCAGTCACTGCTGCGGCTCGGCCTCGACCGCATCGACATTCTTCTCATTCATGACGTCGATGTCCGGACCCATGGGGCCGCCGCGATCGAGCGGCGCTTCGGGGAGGCGATGGACGGCGCCTATCGCGCGCTCGAGCAACTGCGCAGCTCGAAAGCGATTTCGGCGATCGGCGTCGGCGTCAACGAAGCCGCGATGTGCGAGCGGTTTGCGGCGGCCGGCGATTTCGATGTCATGCTGCTGGCGGGACGCTATTCGTTGCTGGAGCAGCCGGCGCTGCAGGGGTTCCTGCCTGCCGCCGAGCGCAAGGGGCTGGGCGTGCTGCTCGGAGGCGTGTTCAATTCCGGCATTCTCGCCACCGGCGCGCGGCCCGGGGCGCATTACAATTATGCCGCAGCGCCGCCGGCGATCATGGCCCGCGTCGAGCGGATCGAGGCGGTGTGTCGTGCCCACGGCACCAGGCTCGCCGACGCGGCGCTGCAGTTTCCGCTCGCCCATCCCGCGGTCTCGAGCGTCGTGCTGGGGGCAATCTCGGACCAGGAAGTGCGCCGGAATATCGCCGCGCTGTCGTGCCCAATTCCGCCCGCGCTGTGGTCCGATCTCAAGGCGGAAGGATTGCTCGAGTCCCAGGTTCCGGTACCGGTTGCGCCATGATGCCGCGGATCGACGCGCATCAGCATTTCTGGCGCTTGGCCCGCGGTGACTACGCCTGGCTGACGCCCGCGCTCGGCGCGATCTATCGCGACTTCGGCCCCGACGATCTGG
The DNA here is from genome assembly GCA_030681365.1 of Bradyrhizobium sp. GTDB lineage: Bacteria > Pseudomonadota > Alphaproteobacteria > Rhizobiales > Xanthobacteraceae > Bradyrhizobium. The sequence goes on along the minus strand of JAUXWH010000151.1, from coordinate 33,036 downwards.
CGCCACATCTCGCCGCGCAGGGGATTGCCGCCAGCATCCTGGTGCAGGCCGCGCCGACCCATGCCGAGACCGCCTTCCTGCTCGATCTCGCGGACCGGACGCCGTTTGTGGCCGGCGTGGTGGGCTGGACCGAGTTTGCCGCGCCCGATGCCGCGGCCACGATCGCACGGCTTGCCGCGCATCCGCACCTCGTCGGCTTGCGGCCGATGGTGCCGGACATCGCCGACGATGACTGGCTCGCGCGCGCCGAGCTTGCGCCGGCGTTCGAGGCCATGATCGCGCATCGACTGGTGTTCGATGCGCTGCTCAAGCCCCGGCATCTGCGACGGCTGATTGCCGTGCTCGAACGGCACCCCCAATTACGGGTCGTGATCGATCATGCGGCCAAGCCGGCCATCGGCGGTGGCGCGGATGCGGCATGGCGCAGCGGTATCGCCGCCGTCGCGCAATTCCCCGGCGTCGCCTGCAAACTCTCCGGCCTCGTCACCGAGGCGCCGGCCAACTGGACAGTCGAGGAACTAAGGCCCTATGCCGAGCACCTCCTGACCTGTTTCGGCGCCGGGCGGCTGATCTGGGGCAGCGACTGGCCGGTGCTCAATCTCGCCGCGGATTATGGCCGCTGGATCTCGACCTCAGGTCAACTGATGGCCCGGCTCGACGCATCAGCGCAAGCGCGGGTGTTCGGCGGCAACGCCGCCGGCATGTACTTGTCTCATCGTGGAAAGGCCATCGCATGCTGAAGGGAATCGACCCGATCCTGACCCCCGACCTGCTTTGGCTGATGGCGTCGATGGGGCACGGCGACGATCTGGCGGTAGTCGATGCCAACCATCCGGCCGAGCGCATTGCGCGCGCGTCGGTCACCGGCCGGCTGATCCGGCTGCCTGGCCTGCAACTGCCGCGGGTGATGGCCGCGATTCTGGGAGTGCTTCCGCTCGATGTGTCGGAGCCGGACCCGATCCGCGTCATGATCGATGCGCGCGAGCCTGATAAAACGCCTGATGTCCATGGCGCGGTGCTGCGCGAGATCAACCGCGGTTCGGGTCAGCCCATTGCGTTCGGCGCGATCGAGCGGTTTGCCTTCTACGACAGCGCCAAGCGCAGCTTCGGCGTCGTGCAGGTCGGCGACATCAGCAGCTTCGGCTGCTTCCTGATCCGGAAGGGCACGATCAACTGACGCGAGGGGCCCTGCGCGAGCTCCGCGCGGGCGAGGGCGCCGTCCCGCGGGGAATGGCGGCTAGTTTGACTGACCGTCCGGTTCACGCCGCGCCTACGCGGCCGTTACTCGTGGCGTGGATCCGATCCGCGTACTGTTCGGCGATCGGACGAAAGCCCGGCGGCAACGGCCTGTCGGTGAAAAAGCGATGACAATCGCCAAAATGGCCGCCGCGGACCGTGGCGTTGCGGCCGAATTTGCTGGCGTCGGCGACCAGCAGGGCGGCTCGGCAGTTGGCGACGATGGCTTGCCGCGCCTGAACTTCGTCCGAATGAAAATCGAGCAGGGCGCCATCCTGATCGATGCCACCGACGCCGAAGATTCCGAAATCGGCTCTGAAGCCGGAGAAAAAACGTACGGCCGCGTCGCCAATGATGTCCCGGTCAAGGGGGCGCAGTGTTCCGCCCGCGATCGTGATCTCCACGTCGGGATTTTGCGCGAACGCCGCTGCGACGTTCAAATTGTTGGTAATGACCCGAAAATCCTGACGGCTGGACAGCGCCTGCGCGACGTATTCGGCGGTCGTGCCGAGACCGATCATCAGCGATGCGCCGTCGGGAATGAAATTGGAAACGGCATGGGCGATGCGTCGCTTGGCGTCGGCGTTCAATCCCTGTCGGCTTCCATAGGCGAGATTCTGGTACTGTACGGGAAGGCCGACGCCGCCGTGAATCCGTCGCAGCAGCCCTTGATCGCACAGCTGGTTCACGACACGGCGGACGGTCTGCTGTGTGACGTCGAATTGCCTGGCGAGATGCTCGATCGAGGCGAAGCCTTCCTCGCGCACGATCTCCAGAATACGGCCCTGGCGTTCTGTGGCGATCCTCAGCATGGGACCTCATTGTCACTAAAATGTATCATTCGAACAGTATGGATGCAGCTTCCATTTCACATGTGCACATAGCATGTTCATATGAACGCTAGACGAAACGGACAGGGATGCTTCGATACGACTGCGAAAGTGCAGATTGCACGTCACAACAATGCTGGGCCGGATAGATCATGTCGGCGATTACGCTGGATCACGTTTCCAAGAATTGGGGTCCGATGCGGGCCGTCGACGACGTCAGTCTCACGGCGGAAGAAGGCTCGCTGCTCGTACTGCTCGGTCCATCCGGTTGCGGAAAATCCACGACGCTTCGCCTGATTGCGGGTCTCGAACAACTCGATGGCGGCACGATTACCATCGGCGGTACGGACGTGACCCATCTGACGCCGGCTCAGCGCAAGATCTCGATGGTCTTCCAGTCCTACGCTCTGTTTCCGCATCTGAGCGTGGCCGAGAACATCGTCTTCGGTCTGCGCGTGCGTCGCGTATCCCGTGTCGAGCGCGATGAGCGGCTTCGCCGTGTGGCGGAGATTGTCGGTCTCGGACAACTGCTCGAGCGCAAGCCGTCGCAATTGTCCGGCGGCCAGCGCCAGCGCGTGGCGCTCGGGCGCGCCATTATTGCGGAGGCGCGCGTCTGCCTGATGGATGAACCGCTTTCGAATCTCGACGCCAAGCTGCGCCACGAGATGCGGACCGAAATCCGGGCGCTGCAACAGCGTCTCGGGATCACCATGGTCTACGTGACGCACGATCAGACCGAAGCCATGACCATGGCCGATCGCGTCGTATTGATGCGCGACGGGCGCGTCGAGCAGAACGGCACGCCGGAGGAATTGTACAATCGGCCGGCCACTGCATTCACGGCGCGGTTCATCGGTACGCCACCGATGAACCTGATCCCGCGGGACGACCGGCTTATCGGTGTCCGGCCGGAGCATGTCCGCATCGTGTCGCAAGACGGTCATGCAGCCCGCGTAAAGACCGTCGAACACCTCGGTGCCGACAGCATCATTCTGTGCGAGGTCGAAGGCCAGCCGGTTTCGGTGCGGCAGGACGGTTTCAGCAAGGCTCATCCGGGCGACGACGTCAGGCTCGCCTGGGATGCAGCTCACGAGCATCAGTTCGATCAGAAATCCGGGCGGCGGCTGGATTCGGCTGTCGATGACACAAGACGAGTTGCGTCGGGCTGAAACTGTAAAGGGTATCGGCGCGGCAAGAGATAACAAAGGAGGACGACATGATAGCTTTTCGACGAATGACGCTGGGGGCGGCCGCACTGGCGGTGCTGTTGCTGGGCCTGCGGCCGGCGGCTGCGGTGGACTTGACCATGTACTATCCGGTCGCGGTAGGCGGTCCGGTGACGAAGATCATCGACGACATGGTCTCCCGCTTCGGGAAGGAGCATGCGGACATCAAGGTGACCGCGGTGTATGCCGGCAACTACACCGATACGATGACCAAGGCGATGACGGCAATGAAGGGCGGTCAACCGCCGCAATTGTCGGTGCTGCTGTCGACCGACGTATTCACGCTGATGGACGAGAAAGCCATCGTGCCGATGGATGATCTTGTTGCCGACAAGACATGGTTCAAGCAGTTCTATCCGGCGTTCATGGCCAACGGACAGATCGACGGCAAGACCTGGAGCATTCCGTTCCAGCGCTCGACGATCGTGTTGTACTGGAACAAGGACGCCTTCAAGGAAGCCGGCCTCGATCCGGAAAAGGCGCCCGCGAGCTGGGACGAAATGGTCGCCATGTCGAAGAAGCTCGTCAAGAAGGATGCGTCCGGCAACACCGTGCGCTGGGGCGTCGAAATTCCGACGACCGGCTACGCCTACTGGATGCTGCAGGCGCTTGCCATCGAGAATGGCCAGAAGTTGATGAACGACGCGGGCAACGAGGTCTATCTCACCGCGCCAAAAACGGTGGCGGCGCTGGATTACTGGGTCGACCTGTCGCGCAAGCATAACGTCATGCCGATGGGCAGCATCGACTGGGCGACGTTGCGCACCGATTTCCTCGAAGGCAAGACCGCGATGATGTGGCACACGACGGGCAACCTGACCGCGGTCAAGGACGCCGCCAAGTTCAACTTCGGCGTTGCCATGCTGCCGGCCAGGGAACGGCGCGGCTCACCGACCGGTGGCGGCAGCTTCTACATCTTCAAGAGCGCATCCCCCGAGCAGCAGAAAGCGGCCGTGAAGTTCATCGAGTGGATGACGGCTCCCGAGCGTGCGGCCGAGTGGAGCATGAAGACCGGTTACGTCGCGGTTTCCCCGGCGGCCTACAAGACCCCGACGATGGAAGCGTATGCAAAGGGGTTCCCTGCCGCGACCGTTGCCCGCGATCAGCTCGAGCATGCCGTGCCGGAATTGTCGGTTCACGAGAACGGCCGCATCTACAAGTTCGTGGGCGATGCCGTGCAGGCGGCGATCACCGGAACGCAGACGCCGCAGGAGGCGCTTGCGGCCGCTCAGCAGCAGGCCGACCGCGTACTCCGCACCTATAAGTAAGGAAAACGGCCGGGTGGGGATTATCCCCCCATCCGGCCTCTCATCCGATGTCCGATCCCCCGCTCATGTCATCAGTTGCGCGCCGGCCGAGGTCGCACGCGTGGTGGAACGCCGTGAATGCCTGGCTGCTGCTGTTGCCGGCGGCCGTGCTGCTGATTGCGTTTACGCATTTTCCGATACTGGCCACGATCCGGCATTCCTTCTTCATCACGCGCCGAACCGGCGCCGAGGTCTTCGTCGGCCTCGACAGCTACCATTCGATGGCCGCCGATCCGATTTTCTGGAGGGCGCTCGTCAACAATTTCTGGTTCGCACTCGGCACCATTCCGACCTCGATCGCGCTGGCGCTGTTGATGGCGATGTGGGTCAATCGCAACATGCGCGGACGCGGCTTCCTGCGTCTCGCATTCTTCATGCCCACCGTGCTGCCGATGATTGCGGTCGCCAACATCTGGCTGTTCTTCTACACGCCGGACTACGGATTGCTCGACCAGTTGCGCGGGCTGTTCGGCCTCGCGGGCTGGAACTGGCTCGGCGATCCGGGCACGGTCATGGGCTGCCTGATCGTCATGGTGGTCTGGAAGGAGGCCGGCTTCTTCATGATCTTCTATCTCGCCGCCCTTCAGCAGCTTTCGCCCGACCTGGAGGAGGCGGCGGCGGTTGAGGGGGCCGGCCGCTGGTACACGTTCCGGCGGATTACCTTTCCGCTCCTGATGCCGACCACCCTGTTCGTCGCTATCAACGCGGTCATCAATTCGTTCAAGCTGGTGGATCACCTCGTCATCATGACCAAGGGAGGTCCCAACAATGCAAGCACGTTGCTGCTCTACTACATCTACGAAGTTGCATTCGTGTTCCAGGATTCGGCCTATGCGGCAACGCTGACTGTCGTGCTCCTGGTCCTGCTGAGCGGGGTTGCGCTGGTCAAGTTCGGCTATCTCGACCGCAGGATCCATTATCAATGAACAGGCGGACGCATCCTCTTGAAGTGATCGCCGCGTGGCTGCTGGCACTGCTTTGGCTTGCGCCGCTGGCCTATGCCTTCTGGAGCGCGCTGCATCCGGCAGCCTACGCAACGTCGTTCAGCCTGTCGGCGCCCTGGACGCTCGAAAATTTCGCGCGAGCGTGGAATCAGGCGCCGTTCGGCCGCTATTACCTCAACACGGTCGTTCTGGTCGTTCTGATCCTGATCGGGCAACTCGCGCTGTCGACGTTGGCGGCCTACGCCTTCGCGCGCTTCAAGTTCAGGGGCAGCGGCATCGCGTTTGCGCTCGTCCTGCTCCAGTTGATGATCATGCCCGACGTGCTGATCGTCGAGAATTACCGCATGATCGGAAAGCTCGGATTGCTGGATACCATTCCGGCGATCGCGTTGCCGTATCTCGCAAGCGCGTTCGGCATCTTCCTGCTGCGTCAGACCTTCAAGAGCGTTCCGCAGGAACTGGTCGAAGCGGCCCGGGTCGAGGGGGCAGGGCCGCTGCAGATCCTCTGGCGGGTCTACGTTCCGCTGGCGCGACCCACCTATGTTGCGTTCGGTCTCGTCTCGGTCAGCTATCACTGGAACAATTTCCTGTGGCCCCTGATCGTCACGAATTCGGTGGAGGCACGGCCGCTGACCGTGGGGCTGGCCGTGTTCGGCGCACCGGAGACCGGTGTGGACTGGTCGATCATAACAGCTGCGACCGTCATGACGATGGGGCCGCTGCTGTTCGCCTTCCTGCTGTTCCAGCGGCAGTTCGTGCAATCCTTCATGCGCGCGGGCATCCGCTGATGTGATTGGTCACGTGGACTATCGGCTATCGCCGCGCGTTGCTCGGGCTTCGGTAGCGAGGTTCAGGCGCGCCATTGGCCGAATTCCGCATTCCGGAATGCTGGACCTGCGCGGAGCCAGCCTTTAAGTAGGCTTCATGAACCCATTTTCCGACGCGCCGCAGGCGCGCTTCTACCAATCCCACGGGCTTCGACTGCACTACACCGATTGGGGTAACGCATCGGCCCCGCCGCTGCTGCTGGTCCATGGCGGCCTCGATCATTCCCGCAGCTGGGACCATATGGCGCGCGCCCTGCGGGCGAGTTTTCACGTCATCGCGCCCGACCTGCGCGGTCACGGCGATTCCGAGTGGGCAAAGGGTAGCAGTTACAGCCTTGCCGATCACGTCTACGATCTCGTCTGCCTGGTGAAGTCGGAAAGTCTGGAAAACCTCGCCATCGTCGGCCATTCCATGGGCGGCATGGTCAGCCTGACCTTTGCCGGGGCATTTCCGGAAAAAGTATCGCGGCTGGTCGTGCTCGACGGCGTGACCAATTTTCCGGCGCGGCGGGTGAAGCCGATCGATATCAGGATCGCGGACTGGGTCGGTGACCTCGACAAGACGGCGCAGCGGAAAACCCAGAGCTATGCGTCGGTGGCCGATGGCGCCGATCGCATGCTGGGGCGCAATGCGCGGCTGACCCGCGAGCAGGCGATGCACCTCGCCACCCATGCCCTGAAAGCGAACGCCGACGGCGGCTACAGCTGGAAGTTCGATCCGTATCTGCGCGCCCGCGCGCCGTACCGGCTGTCGCTGGAAGACAACATCGCGCTGTGGTCGCGCATCGCCTGCCCGACGCTGCTGGTGGCGGGCGGCGAGAGTTTTCTGCCCGATCCCGAAACCGCGGGGGTGCTCGGGCATTTCAGGCAGGCCGAACTGGTGAAGATCGAGGGCGCCGGGCACTGGGTGCAGCATGACAAGCCGGACGAGATCGTCAGCGCGCTCAAAACGTTCCTGGTAGCGCCGGTGACAGGCGAGGCGGCTATCCCCGATCCGTCAGCCGTGGCGTGATCCAAACGTCAGATCGCGGCTGCGCAGCCGGCCGCGCCGGATCGACCATCGCTCCTGGTTGTGTTGCATGGCTTCGTTCAGCGTCGCGCGCGGGTTCAATTGCCGTTCCGGCAGGCAGGCGATGATGGCGTTGCGGTCCTCGATGCCCTGTTCGTCGACGATCCAGACCCGCATATGATCACCGGCGAGCCGCGCCGCGATGCGGTCAGGCAACGGGTCGATATCGTTCAGTACCGTCACGTTCATCACGATGCGGCCGCCCGGCGCCAGCCGCGCGCGGATCGCCTCGCAGGTCTCGACATCGAATTCTTCATTGAAGCGAAAACCCGGGCCGCCGATGTCGATGGCGATGCCGTCGTAAAGCGCTTCGTCCTGATAGATGAACTTGCGGAAATCGGACACCATGCAATGGAGATCGTCGGGCAGCCCGAAGAACTTCTGCGCGATCACGAAGCTGATCGGGTTGTTGTCGACTATGGTCAGCTTCTTGCCGAGCCGGGCCAGCCGGGTGGCGAGGTTGCCGCCGCCGCATCCGAGCACCAGGATGTTGCTCGCTCGGTGCAACAGCTCGTCCATCAGCTTCACATAGGTGAAGACGCTTTCGCCGTCGGGCGTCGCCTGGCTCTGCCGAACGCCCTCCTCGAAATAGATCCGGGTTCCATCCCACGAGCATTCGACGATCTCAATCTCGCCGCTTCTTCCCTGATATCGTCCCAACAGCCGCACAGCCCATTCCCTATCGAGTTCAAGCGTAAGATCGCATGCGGGCGACGCCGCCAGCGTGATGTATCATGCCTGCAAATTGATACTTGAAGTAGTAATTTGCATCTTGTAGGTATATCCGAAACCGGAGCGACATCGATGATCACCGCCCATCAACTCAGGGCCGCGCGCGCGCTCCTGAACATCGATCAGCGGCAGACGGCCGATCTGGCGGGCCTTTCGGTGCCGACGATTCAGCGCATGGAAGCCAGCGACGGCGTGATCCGCGCCAATGTCGACTCGCTGATGAAACTGGTCTCCGCGCTCGAGAACGCCGGCATCGAGCTGATCGGTCCTGGCGTTGCGAGCGCCACCGGCGGCCGCGGCGTCCGGCTCCGCGAGCATGTTGCAAAGTCGAAGCCGGTCCGGCCACCGAAGGCGTCGCCGCGCGCGCTGGAGCGGACGCGATAGCGTCGCGGCCACTTCTTCAAGGCGTAACGGCATTGCTGTCCACCCGTTCAAGCAGCGCGAGAAGACCGCGCAGCAACGCCGTCGGCGTCGGCGGACAGCCGGGGATGTGCAGGTCGACCGGGACCACTTCGGCGACGCCGCCGACCACCGCGTAGCTGCCGGCGAAACAGCCGCCATCGCGCCCGCAGTCGCCGACCGCGACGACCCATTTCGGATTGGGCGTCGCATCATATGTTCGTTTCAGCGCCTCGCGCATGTTCTTGGTCACGGGTCCGGTCACCATCAGGACATCGGCATGGCGCGGCGATGCCACGAATTTGATGCCGAAGCGCTCGATGTCGTAATAGGCGTTGTTGAGCGCGTGAATTTCCAGTTCGCATCCATTGCAGGAGCCGGCGTCGATCTCGCGGATCGAAAGGCTGCGGCCGAGCCGCCGCCGCGCCGCGCGGCCGACCGAACTTGCAAGTTCGGCCACCGCGACATCGTCAGGCAATGGCGGCAGTTCGGTGAACGGCCGGCGAAACAGGCTTTCGAACAGCAGTTTGCGCATCGCTAGAGATCCTGGCCCGAATAGGAACAGTTGAACGATTTGTTGCAGAGCGGAAAATCCGCGACGATGTTGTTCTCGATCACCGCTTCCAGCAGCGGCCATTGAAACCAGGAGGGGTCGCGCAGATGGCATCGCTCGATCAGGCCATCGTGCACGCGGAGCCAGACCAGCACGTCGCCGCGAAAGCCCTCAACGATGGCCATGCCTTCGCGCGGCTCGCGCCGGTGCGCCGCATGGGTGCCGAGCGGGCCCGGTGGCAGCCGGCTCAGTATCTGGTCGATCAGCGCAAGCGACTGCTCGACCTCGCGCACGCGAATCCAGACCCGGGCGTTGACGTCGCCCTCGGTCAGAACAGGGATCTCGAAGCGCAGGCTGTCATAGGGCGGATAAGCAAGGCTGCGGCGGGCGTCGAACGAGCGGCCGGAAGCGCGGCCGACGGTGCCGCCGGCGGCATATTGCCGGGCCAAAGCCGATGTGAGCACGCCGGTGTCGACGGTGCGATCCTGCAGCGACGCGGTGTTGTCGTATAATTCGATCAGGGCAGGGAAGCGCAGCCGGATGTTGTCCAGCGCGGCCTGGATGGCTTCGGCGCCTTCCTCGCTGATGTCGCGGGCGACGCCGCCGGGCACGATGACGTCCCGCAGCAGCCGATGCCCGAACGCGCTGTGCGATGCGCGCAGCACGCTCTCGCGCAGCACGCTGCAATGGGCCTGCATCAGGCTGAAGGAGGCGTCGTTGCAGATCGCGCCGATATCGCCGAGATGGTTGGCGAGCCGCTCGAGCTCGGCCAGCAAGGCGCGCAGCCAAACCGCGCGATCGGGCACAACGAGCTGCAACGCCGCCTCGGCCGCGCGTGAAAACGCATAGGCATAGGCGACGGTGCTGTCGCCGGAGACGCGTCCGGCAAGCTTTGCGGCGCGCTCGAGACTGGCGCCGGTCATCAGCCCCTCGATACCCTTGTGGGTGTATCCCAGCCGCTGTTCCAGCCGGACCACGGTCTCGCCGCTGGCGGTAAAACGGAAATGGCCGGGCTCGATGATGCCGGCATGCACCGGACCGACCGCGATCTGGTGCATGCCATGGCCTTCCGCCGTCAGGAAGCGATAGGGTGCGGCCCCCGGCGGCGCGTCGATGCGGCCTCCGAGCGGAAAGCGAACGCCCCATTGGTCGTGATCGAGCCAGGGCCGGGTGTCGGGCAGGCCTTCCGCCGACAGGCCGTAGAGGTCGCGAATACTGCGTTCCAGCCGGAGCGCGGGCGGGTGGTGCAGGCCGACCGAGGGATAGATGCGGTCGGGGCAATCCAGGCTGACGACGGCGATCTCGGCGGTCTGGCCGTCGATGATCGCCATATGCACCGCTGTCGGCTCGCCCCACAGGCCGAGCAGGCTCCAGCGGCCGTGCGCCAGCTCCCTGGCGGCGAAATTCCACACCGCAGCATCGACCACCGCGCGCGGCCACGGGCGATGTTGCTCCACCGCGCGGCCCTCCAGCATGAGATCGATCAGCGACGGCATATCCGGTCAGTCCTCACATTTATCCAAGCAGGCGGGCGACATTCTGAAACCAGACCACGAGCGGCGCGGGAAGATAGATGCCCGCGCCCAGCACCAGCGCGAGATGCGCGAACATCGGAACGTAGGAAGCCTCGGCCGGTGCCGTGCTGCCGCGCGGCCGGCCGAACGCGACGCTGGTCAGCCGCAGCAGCAGGGCGCCGAACGCCAGCAGGATCCCGAACACCAGCACGATCGCCAGCAGCGGCTGCCGCGCGAAGGTCGAGGTCACGACCAGAAACTCGCTCATGAAGATGCCGAGCGGCGGCAACCCGGCGATCGCGGCGACGCCGACCACCAGGCCCCAGCCGAGCGCCGGATGCGTCACCGTCAGGCCCCTGATCCGGTTGATCCGCTGCGTGCCCTTGATCTGCGAGATATGGCCGACGGCGAAGAAGATCGCCGACTTGGTCAGGCTGTGCATCACCATGTGCAGCAAGCCTGCAAAATTGGCGAGCGGGCCGCCCATGCCGAAGGCAAAGACGATGATGCCCATGTGCTCGATCGAGGAATAGGCGAACAGCCGCTTGATGTCGCGCCGGCGGTACAGCATGAACGCCGCGAACACCACCGAGACCAGCCCCATCGTCACCATCAGCGGGCCGGGCGCGATCGCGGCCGGATTGGCGGCGAGCAGGATCTTGAAGCGCAGCAGCGCATAAAGCGCGACGTTCAGGAGCAGGCCGGACAGCACGGCCGAGATCGGCGTCGGACCCTCGGCATGGGCGTCGGGCAGCCAGGCATGCAGCGGCGCCAAGCCAACCTTGGTGCCGTAGCCGAGAAACAGGAAGACGAAGGCGACGTTGAGCAGGGCGGGGTCGAATTGCGCGGCATGCTCGATCAGCAGCGTCCAGACCATGCCGTCCTGGCCTTCGCCGACCACCGGACGCGCCGCCATGTAGACCAGGATGGTGCCGAACAAAGCGAGCGCGATGCCGACGCTGCCGAGGATGAAATATTTCCACGCCGCTTCAAGTGCTGCATGGGTGCGGTAGATGCCGACCATCAGCACCGTGGTGAGGGTGGCGATTTCCACCGCGACCCACATCAACCCGATGTTGTTCGACACAAAAGCGAGGTTCATGCCGAACATCATGGTCTGGTACATCGCGTGGTAGAAACGCAGGTAAGCCGGGGTCAGCCGGCCGGTCTCGAGTTCGTGGGCGATGTAGCTGGCCGAGAAGATGCTGGTGGTGAAACCGACGAAGGTGTTGAGCAGGATGAAGACGATGTTGAGATCGTCGACCAGCACGTAGGGACCGGGCGGCGGGCGGTCGATCGCGAACAGTGAAAGGGCGGCGAGAAATGTCGCGAGACTGGCGACCACGTTGAGCCGCGCGGTCAGCCGGTAGCCGGGCAGCACGGCCAGCAATGCCGCCGCGCCGATCGGGATCAGCAGGACGGCCGTGACGGGATCGAAGGAACCGAGGTTCATCGCCGCTCGCCCCTGAAGTCGTCGAGGGCGGAGACGTCGACGGAATCGAATCGTTCGCGGATCCGGAACAGGAAGATGCCGATGACGATGAAGGCGATCAGGATCGAGAACGCCACGCTGATCTCGACCACCAGCGGCATGCCCTTGGCGCCGGTCGCCGCCAGCACCAGCCCGTTCTCGAGCGACATGAACCCCACCACCTGGCTGACGGCGTTGCGGCGCGTCACCATGACGAGCAATCCGAGCAGCACCACCGACAGCGCGAAGGCGAGATCCTCGCGCGCCAGCGGGTCGGCGTCGGCGGTCACCCGCAGCATCAGCACCATCGAGAGCGCGACCAGGCCCATTCCGGCCAGCATGGTCATGCCGATCCCCACAGCCGACTCGATGTCGCGATGAATGCCGAGCTGTTTGACGATGCGGTGCAGCCCCACCGGAATCACGAGCGCCTTGAATACCAGCGCGATCACGGCGGTGACGTAGAGATGCGGCGCGTCCTGGATGTAGGCCTGCCAGGCCACGGACAGCGCGAGCACCAGGGCATGCAGGGCGAACACGTTGAGCAGCGAATAGAGCCGGTCCTGGTACAGCATCATGAAGCTGATCAGCACGAGGCCGCCGGCCAGCGTATGCGAGACGTCGAAGGCGAGGCTGTGCATCTGCATCAGAAGCTCCTTGACACGAACAGCAGGAGCGTCCCGAGCAGGCCCAGCATCAGGGCCGCACCCAGAAACTGCGGAACGCGAAACACCCGCATTTTCGCCGTGGCGGTCTCGAACAGCGCCAGCAGGAAGCCGGCCACCGCGAGCTTGACGATGTAGGCGCCGGCGCCGACCGCGTAGGCCAGCGGACCGGTGCCGAACAGCGCGATGTTCCAGGGGAGAAACACGCAGGCGATCAGCGAGACATAGAGCAGCAGCTTGAGGAACGCGCCGAATTCGATCATCGCCAGATGGCGTCCGGAATATTCCAGCACCATCGCCTCATGAACCATGGTGAGTTCGAGATGCGTGGCCGGATTGTCGACCGGGATGCGCGCATTCTCGGCCAGCGCCACCATGATCAGCGCGATGATCGCCATGCCCAGCGACACCCGCAATCCGACGTAGGACGAGGCCATGAAGTTGGCGACGGTCGACAACTGCGTCGAGCCGGCGACCAGCGCCATGCAAAACACGATCAGCAACATCGCCGGCTCCGCCAGCGCCGCGATCATGACTTCGCGGCTGGAGCCGATGCCGCCGAAACTGGTGCCGACGTCCATCCCCGCCAGCGCCAGAAAGAAGCGCGCGCTTCCCAGCAGGGCCACAATCGCGATCAGGTCGGCGGTCCAGTTGAACAGCAGGCCGGTGGCAAAAGTCGGCACCAGCGCCGCGGCCACCCAGATCGCCGCGAAGGTCAGATAGGGCGTGACGCGGAACAGCCACGAGGCATTGTCGGCCAGCACCACCTCCTTGCGGAGCAGCCGCAACAGGTCGCGGTAGGGCTGAAACATCGAAGCGCCCTGGCGCCGCAGCAGCCGGGCCTTGATCTTGCGCACGAAGCCGGTCAGCAGCGGCGCCATCAGCAGCACCAGCAGCATCTGCAGTCCCTGTACGATGATGTCCGAGATCACGACCATATCGCGAGCACCAGGAGCAGGGTGACGAGGGTGGCGAACACCAGGCTGAGGTAGCGCCGGATGGTCAGGAACTGGAGGCGGTTGAGCCGGTCGGCGGAGAATCCGACCGCGCCGCTGATCGGCTGATACAGCTTCTCCCAGACGAGATCATGCAGTTCGATCCGAAGCCGCGCCGGCCTGGTATCGCCGGGGGCCGGCATGTCGACATGGTCGCGCGCGTGAAACAGCAGCGTGCCGAATACCCGGCGGATCGGCTGCGCGAAGCTGCCGCCGGAATACTGCGCCGCCGGGACGGAATCGGCAAAGCCGCAGCCCCAGGCGGGGCCGCGGCGCAGCGCATGCGAGGCGAAGCGGTGAATGAAATAGACGGCTGATGAAGCGCAGATTGCGATGAACACCATCACCAGCAGCCCGTTATAGGAGCCGCGGCTTTCGCTCATCGGCACGATCGACAACCATGGCATATGGGCCTGAACCGGCAGGCGGCTGCCGAGGATCTCGACGGCAACAGGTGATAGCGCGTCCATCACCGGTCCCGGCAGGATTCCGGCCAGCAGGCAAAGGGCTGCGAGGATGAACATCGCCGCCAGCGAAATGCGGTCGACCTCCACGGCGGTTTCCGCCGCTGGGCTGCGCGGCCGGCCGAGGAAGGTAACGCCGAACACCTTGACGAAGCACGCCGCGGCCAGCGCCGCCGCCAGCGCCAGCATCGCGCCGACCGCGGGCACCATGATCTTCAGCGCCCATTGCGGCAGTTCCGGGCTCTGCAGCACGGCCTGGAACATCAGCCATTCCGAAACGAAGCCGTTGAACGGCGGCAGCGCCGAGATCGCGACGCAGCCGATCAGCATGACGAAGCTGGTGAGCGGCATGCGGTGGATCAGGCCGCCGAGCTTGTCCATGTCGCGCTCGCCGGTCGAGGTCAGCACGGCGCCGGCGCCGAAGAACAGCAGGCTCTTGAAGAACGAGTGGTTGAGCACGTGAAACAGCGCCGCGGTGAAGGCGAGCGCCGCCGGCAGCTTCTGGCCGTTGGCCTGAAACGCCAGCGCCAGCCCAAGGCTGACGAAGATGATGCCGACGTTTTCGATGGTGCTGTAGGCGAGCAGGCGCTTCAGATCGGATTCCATCATGGCATAGAGGATGCCCATGACGGCGGTGATGCCGCCAATGCCGAGCACGACCGCGCTGATCGGCCAGCTCGGCTGGCCCAGCAGATCGAACACGACGCGGATGAAACCGTAGATCGCGACCTTGGTCATGACGCCGCTCATCAGCGCCGACACATGGCTGGGCGCTGCGGGATGCGCCAGCGGCAGCCAGACGTGCAGCGGCACCAAGCCGGCTTTCGAGCCGGCGCCGAGCAGCATCAGGATCAGCACCAGGGCCGCGACATGGGGCGTATGCGGCGTGTTGCGGATGGCGGCGAAGCCGTAGTCGCCCGTCGGTCCCGCCAGGAGGCCGAACGCCAGCAGCAGCGCCAGCGTGCCGAAGCTCGCCATCACCAGATAGATGTATCCCGCTTTGGCGTTGCCGGCCTCGCGGTGATGCGCCATCACCAGTGCCCAGGACGCGAGCGACATGAATTCCCAGCACAGCAGATAAGAAAACGCGTCATCCGCCAGCACCACCAGATTCATGCCGGCCAGGAAGGCAGGGAAGAACGGCAGCACGCGGTGCGGCGTGTGTTCATGGCGGCCGTAGCCGAGGCCGTACAGGCTGGCCGCCGCGCCGCCGAGATTGACGACGACAAGGAAGAACGCCGCCAGCGCGTCCATGCGGAAATGCGCGCCGAGCCACGGCAGTCCGACCGGCAGGATCAGTCCGGCGGCGTCAGCCGGGCCGCCGAGCAGCCAGCGCAGCGCGTTCGCCAATGCGGCGAGGCAGACGACCATCGTGGCGCTATAAATGACCGCGGTCCCGAACTTCGAGCGGCTCAGAACGATCGCCAGAACGGACAGGCCGAGCAATCCGGCAACACCGACCATTTGCAGAGCGACGGCCGACATCATCTGCGCGCCCTCGTTCCGCTCGACGCCTTGCTCTCGATCTGACGGTCCAGATAGGTTCGTGACGATCCGGAATTGATTTTCAGCCGGACCCCGCGTCCCCCGTCGCTACTGACCGCGCCTTCGTCGATCAGGACGATGCCGGCGCCTTCGAGCGCCGTGATCAGCTTCACCAGCGAATCGACATTGCCCCGGACCATCGATGTGCTGGCCTCCATACGTTGAATGGTGGGAACGGAAAGCCCGGACAGCTCCGCGAGCCGGCGCTGATCGATGCCGAGAAGCACCCTGGCAGCTCGCAATTGCGCCGCTGTGATCATCCCCTTGCCTCGCTGCCGGGATGTTGACCGACATCAAACATCACAGCTGCATCATAATTACTGATGGTAAAGTGTCAATAAGTGATGTTTCAAATATCTACTTTAAGGGATGTTTAGGCGACGATCCGGCAACCGCGCGCAGCGCCGGCCGACACGGGGCCGGTCCGATGCGGCGGCCCGGACGGAAGCGGCGACGCGGCGTTGAGGGATTTCAGCTCGCGCGGGAGGCGATGGCGGTCATCAGCTGCGGCAGCAGTAGGGGCGTGCCGTCGGAATGCCGCTGCACCCTGACCTCGATCTCGAACACCGTTCGGATCAGGTCATCGGTCACGGTCTGTGCCGGAACGTCGTCGGCTACCTTGGCGCCCCGGTGCAGCACGACGATGCGGTCGGCGAAGCGTACCGCCAGATTGAGATCATGCAGGATCGCGACCACGGCGGTGCCGTCAGCCGCGCGGCGCCGCGCGGTTTCCACCAGGTCGATCTGGTGCCGCAGGTCCAGGCTCGAGGTCGGCTCGTCCAGCAACAGCAGGCCGGGTCCGTGCGCGGCCTCGCCGCAGGCGAGCTGAACCAGCACGCGGGCGAAATGCGCGCGCTGCTGTTCGCCGCCGGACAGCGTCGGCAGCTTGCGATGGCGGAAGTCTTCCAGCCCGACTTCGTGCAGGGCGGCGTCGACCAGCGGCCGGGCCGACGCGCTGCCGCGTTCGCCGGCGCCCATGTGGACGATCTCTTCCACGGTGAAGGGAAAGCTGACGCTGACATGCTGCGACAGCATGGCGCGATGCAGGGCAAGCTGATGCGACGGGTAACTGTGCAGATCGCGCTGCTTCAGCCGCACCGCGCCGCTGCTGGCGCGAAGGTCGCCGGAGATCAGCCGCAGCAGGGTCGACTTGCCGGCGCCGTTCGGCCCGACGATGGCGATGGTCTCGCCGGCCTCGACGCGCAAATCGACCTTGTCGACCAGCGTGGCGCCGCCGATATCGATCGAAACCGCGCCGACCTCGAGCAGGGCGGTCACAACGCCACCAGCCCGCGCTGGCGCAGCAGCATGTAGAGAAAGAAGGGAGCGCCGATCGCCGCGGTCAGAATGCCGATCGGCATTTCGGCGGGCGTCACGATGGTGCGGGCCAGCGTGTCGGCGCCGACCAGCAGGATGGCGCCGAGCAAGGCGGAGGCCGGCAGCAGCAGCCGGTGCGCCGGTCCGATCACCAGCCGCAGCAGATGCGGCACCACGATGCCGACGAATCCGACCACGCCGCAGACCGAGACCGCGACGCCGGTCATCGCCGACACCAGCACGATCGAGATTCGCTTCAGCCGCTCGACATCGACGCCGCTGTGAAAGGCCTCGGCCTCGCCGAGCACCAGCACGTCGAGCCCGCGTGCGATCCACAGGCACGCCGTCAGACCGAGCGCCAGCACCGGCGCGATGGTGGCGGTCTTGGTCCAGGTCGCGCCGCTCAGCGAGCCCAGCAGCCAGAACGTGATGTCGCGCAACTGGCGATCGTCGGCGACGAACACCAGTAGCCCGATGCCGGCGTTGGCGATGGCGGCGATCGCCAGTCCCGCGAGCAGGAAGATCGCGATCGAGGTGCGGCCGGCGCGGCTGGCGATGGCATAGAGGATCACGGTGGTCGCCAGCGAGCCCGCGAACGCCGCCAACGGCAGCAATTCGTTCTGCATGAAGCGAAGGCTTTCCCCGAGCCTGCTGTCGGTGAACACGATCGCGGCGGCGGCAAAGAATGCGCCGCCGGAGGACACGCCGACCAGTGCCGGGTCCGCCAGCGGATTGCGAAACAGGCCCTGCATGATGGCGCCGGACACCGCGAGCAGCGCGCCGACCATGGCGGCCGCGGCTATTCGCGGAATCCGGATCGACCACAGCACCAGCTGGTCGCGCGATGTCAGCGGACCGACCGGATGCTCCGGCCAGAAGCCGAGGGCGGCGGGGAGCCGGGCGAGCGGAATACCCGCGGCGCCCACCGTCAGCGCGACGAGGGCGGCGCCCGCCAATGCGGCGAGCAGGCAAGCAAGAGTAAGGGAGGCGCCGGGGCGCAGCGACCGGCGGGCGCGCGCCGTCGCCCGGTCGGCTCCCGCAAGCGTAGTCATCGCCGGCAATTGGCCGTGAGTGCGGCGGGCGCGAAGGCTTCGGCTTGCGGCGCCAGCGCCGGATAGAGCTTGACCGACAGATCGCGCGCCGCCGCGGCGGTGCGCGGCCCGAAGCCGAGCAGGTAGAGACCCTCCATCGAGATGAAGGCCTTGTTAGCCACGGCCGGGGTCATCGCGAAGGCCGGATGGGCATAGACCGCCTGCGCTTCGAGCGAGTCCTTGGCTCGCTCGATGGTGAGCACGACATCGGGCCTGGCTGAGACGATCGCCTCGTCGTTGATCATCTTGTAGCCGTCATAGCTGTCGATCGCATTGACGCCGCCGGACAGCTTGATGATCTCGTCGGCGGCGGTCTTGCGACCCGCCACCATCGCCCGGCCGTTCAGCAGCGACATCACGAACATCACGCGCACCGGCTCCGTCACCCTGGCGCGAAGGTCGCGCAATTGCTTGAGATCGCCGGAGACCGCGGCCGTCAGGCAGGCCGCGCGCGCATCCGCATCCATGGCGTGACCGACCAGCTTGATCTTGTCGAGCAGCCCTTGCTCCGAATAGGTCTCCGGCACCAGCACCAGCGGCACTTTCGCCGCCTCCAGTACGTCCATGGTCTCCTTCGGCCCGGATCCCTGGATCGCCAGCACCAGCGAGGGGTTCAGTCCAAGCACCCCCTCCGCCGAAAGCTGGCGCATGTAACCGACATTG
This sequence comes from Bradyrhizobium sp., assembly GCA_030681365.1. Classification (GTDB taxonomy): domain Bacteria; phylum Pseudomonadota; class Alphaproteobacteria; order Rhizobiales; family Xanthobacteraceae; genus Bradyrhizobium. The sequence goes on along the minus strand of JAUXWH010000151.1, from coordinate 14,188 downwards.
GGCTTGTCGCGCAGCGCGGTTGTCGGAAACAGGCTGGTCGCGTCGACGCCGGCGAGGCGGTCTTCGAAGCCGAGGGCGTAGAGAATTTCGGTGATGGCGCCGCCGATCGATACGATACGCGCCGGATTTTCGATTTTGACGTCGCGGTCACGCGCGTCGTGCACGGTAACACCCGCGGCGAGTGCGGCGCCGCCGCTCGCGAGAGCGCAGATCGCGACCGCGGACCGGATCACCGGAAGTACATGCTTGCAGCAAAATCTCATCGATGGGTTCACTTGGTCAGGATCAGTTTGTTCTGAGACGTCAGCCGCAGACGGTAAGTGTCCTCACCATGCGCAATGATGATCTCGCGGTCGCCCGAAAACACGTCGCGGCTGTCTACCCGATTGCCGGTTACGGTCACGGAACGGATTGCAGGAGAGGTGGTGACGGCTCGTTGGCCCCCGCGCTCCGTATCGTCTCGAGAAGCTGCGGACATTTCGTTGATTGCACCTTTGAACCAGCCGATCGGAACTGCAGTCTTACAGGGCGACCGAACCGCAATCCAACAGCTGCAATTTACAATCGATATAAACTGCACCGGCCGGTTCTTGACCCTTCCGGTTCCTGCTCGTATCCAATGATGGCGAGATGCGGGCGGGGTGCCTGCATTTTGAATTGGTAGCCAGCAAGCAGCTGCGTTTGTATGCAGCGCCCGCCAGCCGAGCCCAGAACATATAGACAGGGTTGGGGTTGTTATGGCTGACGGGGCTAGGCGTTCGCGCGCCTTGATTTTAGGCGCGTCGATATTTTCATTGGCGGCGGGCTTGCCGAATGCCGGCTTTGGGCAAACGGCGGCCGCGGATGGCGCCGGTCGTTCCCCGGACCGGCAAAAACAGTCGCAAAAGCAATCCAGGCGTCAGCCGAAGCCGCAGGTTGCGCAAGCCGCGCCCGCGCCGGTTCTGACTGCGTATGCCCAGATCGGCGGAATGCCCGTACAATCGCTCGATACCATCACGGTAGCGGCCTCGAAGACCGAAGAGCGCGCCATCGACGCGCTGGCTCCGGTCAGCGTCGTGACGCTCGAACAGATTCAGGGGCTGCAGCCGAAGCGGCTGGCCGACATTTTCTACAACGTGCCAGGCGTGTCGTTCCAGGACCGCGGCGATGATCCGGCGACCGCGATCAACATTCGCGGCTTGCAGGATTTCGGCCGCGTCGCCGTGGTGGTTGACGGCGCGCGGCAGAACTATCAGCGCTCCGGACACAATGCGAACGGCTCGTTCTTCCTCGATCCGGAACTGGTCGGCAGCGTCGATATCGTGCGCGGTCCGACCGCCAACATCTACGGTTCCGGCGCAATCGGCGGCGTGGTCTCGTTCCGCACCAAGGATATCGAGGACGTGGTGCGGCCCGGCGAGCGCTGGGGCGTGGATATGACCGGCTCCTACGGCACCAACAAGGATCGCTGGCTGGGCTCGGTGTTCGGCGGCGTTCGCGCCGATCCGAGCGTCGATATCTTCGGTGGCGTGGTCTATCGCAAACAATCCAACTACAAGGATGGCGACGGCACCGAAATCGGCAACACCGGCAACCAAATCGCCGGCGGCCTGATGAAGCTGACGGTGCGCCCCGCCGAAGGCCATGAGATCAAGTTCGGCACGGTGTTTCAGGATTACCAGTACGACGTCGGGCAGTTCAACCGCGGCCCGGTGGCGACGGCGGCACAGCGCGCGCTGTACCAGGGCTCCTCGGTCTATGCGTCCGATACCAGGAACTATACCGGGACGCTGACCTGGAAATATTCCAAGCCGGACGACATGTGGTTCGACTGGAACGCCACGCTGTATGGCAACCGCACCGAGAACGATCAGACCAAGACCTATCATTACAGCACGGCCGGCGCGGCCCTGTGCGGTGCGGGCAGTGCCGGCAACAATATCTCGGGTTGCGTCGGCGACAAGCGCGGCTATGTGCTCGATACCGTCGGGATCGACGTCAACAATACCACGCGCTTCAATGTCGGCGATTGGCGCAATGCCCTGACTTACGGCGTCGATGCGTTTCAGGATAACGTCAAGACCAGCGACAGCCGCGGCAATTCGAATATCACCACGCCGGGTGGCTTGCGGACCGTTTCCGGCGGCTTCATGCAATTGAAGAACAACTATTCGACCTGGCTCGAGGTGATCAGCGCGATTCGCTACGACCGTTACGATCTGGATTCGGCAAGCGTATCGACGGGCGGCGATCGCTTCTCGCCGAAGATCACCGTCGGCGTGACGCCGGTGGCAGGCTTCACACCTTATGTCAGCTATGCCGAAGGTTACCGTGCTCCCTCGATCACGGAGACGCTGATCGCTGGCGCGCACGCAACCGGTGGGGGACCGACCTTCTTCAACTGCGCGGACGGTACCAGCGGGCTGTTCTGCTTCCTGCCCAATCCGAACCTGCGTCCCGAGGTCGGCAGGAACAAGGAAGCGGGCCTCAACCTGAAGTACAACGATGTCTTCACGACCGGCGACAGCTTCCGCGGCAAATTCAACGTGTTCCGCAACGATGTCGACGATTATATCGATCTGGTCGCCTCGACGCCGGAACCGGTGCCGCCGTTCGGTTCGTACTCCAGGAACTACCAGTACCAGAACATCACCAATGCCAGGATCGAAGGCTTTGAGGCTGAGACGATGTACGATGCGGGCACCTGGTTCGTCGGCGTCTCCGGCCACCTGATCCGCGGCAAGAACACGCAGACCAATATCGGATTGGCCAACATCACGCCGCGCAAGGTCACCACCACGGGCGGTGTCAGGCTGCTCGACCGCACGCTGGTGCTATCGGCCCAGTGGTCGTCGTTCGGCGCCAACAACGATCTGCCGGCCGGCTATCTGCCATCGACTGCCTACGAATTGGTCAATCTTTACCTGACCTGGCAGGCGAGCAGGGACATCGTCTTCACGGCGTCGGTCGACAATCTGTTGAACCAGTACTACCGGCCCTATGCGATCCCGGGCTCCTCGACCGACGGCACCACGCAGAACGACGTGCTGTTCTCGAGCCCCGGTCCCGGCACGGTCTACAAGGCCGGACTGAAAGTTCATTTTGGCGGAGCATAAATCGGACAGACTGAAGTTTCACAACTGACCGCTCCGGTGCCGCGCTGATGCCCCAGCGCGGCCTCGGTGCGTTTTGAGTTTTCGCCGAACCAACCTATTCGTTTCTTCATCGGGCGATGATGCCCCGCAGCAGGAGAATTCCAGATGTTTATCGCAATGAACCGGTTTCAGGTGAAGATCGGCTCGGAGAAGGCTTTCGAAACCGTCTGGGCAACCCGGGAGTCCTATCTCGGCAGTATGGCCGGCTTCGTCGAGTTCCATCTTCTGAAGGGGCCGGTGGCCGACGATCACACGCTGTATTCGTCGCACACCACCTGGGTCGACAGGGCGGCGTTCGAGGCCTGGACCCGGTCGGAAGAGTTCCGCCGTGCCCATGCCCGCGCCGATAATAAGACCGGCGAAAGCCTCTATCTCGGCCATCCCAAGTTCGAGGGATTTGAGGTGATCCAGACCGAGCGCAAGTCGAGCGCAGCGGCCTGAAGTCGAGTGCTGCGGCCTGAAGCCGCGCGTTGATTTAAAGCCAGCACGAGGAGTTGACCATGCTGAGTACGGATCTCGCCGATCTCAAAGCGCATATGGCGCAAAATCCGGGTGCGGTCATCGAGGACGTGGCGCGGGAGCGGAAAATCGCGCCCCGCGCCGTGATCGAGGCGCTGCCTGCGGAGATGGTGCGGATCGGCGGCGGCGACGCATTCGTCGCCGTCATGCAGGATGTCGCGCAGTGGGGCGAGGTGACGCTGATCGTGCATACCGACGACGCGATCTTCGAATTCACCGGCGCGATCCCGGCCGGCGAAATCGGCCGCGGCTATTTCAACCTGATGCAGCCGAAGGGCCTGCACGGCCATCTGCGGCACGAGCGTTGCGGCGGGGTCGCCTTCGTCGAGCGGCCGTTCATGGGCAAATCCTCGGCGTTCATCGCGTTCCTCAATGTCGAGGGCGGCGTGATGTTCAAGGTGTTCGTCGGCCGCGACGAGACCCGGGCGTTGAAGCAGGACCAGCTCGCACGCTTCCGGGCGCTGGCCGGGCAGATCGCCGCGCCCGCCATTGCCTGACGGTCCGACCAGGCCGCAGCCTCATCCGCGGAGCAGCCCCATGCAGCCAACCACGATCGACACCACCATCGGCAGAATCCGCAGGGCCATCGTCATGATGGCGTTCGGCGCGGCTTCGCTGCCCGGCCCTGGTCTCGCCGCCACCGATATCGTGCAGCTGCCGCGCAACCTGTCGCCGTGGGGCATGTTCGTGGGGGCGGACATCGTGGTGCAGGCGGTCATGGTCGGGTTGGCCGTGGCGTCGCAGATCACCTGGACGGTATGGCTGGCGAAGACCATCGAGATCAGCCGCGCGACCTCCCTTGCGAAGCGCAGGCTGGCCCAGCTCGAGAGCGAGCGCCTGCTGGCCGATGCCGAGCATGACAGCCGCGACGGTCGCGACGCCGTCGCGCAGATCATCCAGTCCGCGGCGCGTGAGGCCAGCCTGTCGGACGGTGTGATCGACGACGGCTTCAAGGAACGCATCGCGCTGCGGCTGGATCGGGTCGAGGCCGCGATGTCGCGCCGGATCGCGCGCGGCACCGGCGTGCTCGCCACCATCGGCGCCACGGCACCCTTCGTCGGGCTGTTCGGCACCGTATGGGGCATCATGAATGCCTTCATCGGCATCTCCGAGGCGAACACCACCAACCTCGCGGTGGTCGCACCGGGCATCGCCGAAGCGCTGCTGGCGACGGCGCTGGGCCTCGTCGCGGCGATCCCGGCGGTCGTGATCTACAATTACCTCGGGCGGACGATCGGCGCCTATCGCGCGCTGCTCGGCGACGCCTCGACGCAGGTGATGCTGCTGATATCGAGGGAAGGCGACCGCCGCGGCTTTCGCCTGTCGCGGGCCGCGGAGTAGATCATGGGCGCGCGACTTGGTGACCAATCGGGCGGATTCGGCGGCCGGCGGCGCGGCGACGACGATCTGACCGCGGTCCACGAGATCAACGTCACGCCGTTCATCGACGTCATGCTGGTGCTCCTGATCATCTTCATGGTGGCAGCGCCGCTCGCCACCGTCGACCTCGGCGTCGACCTGCCGGCCAGCGCCGTGGAGCCGGCGCCGCGTCCGGACAAGCCGGTGTTCGTCACCGTCAAGCCGGACCTCACGGTTGCCGTCGGCGAGGACATCATCGCCCGCGATGCCCTGACCGGCACGCTCGACACCGCCACCAACAACAAGAAAGACGAACGGATTTTCCTGCGCGCCGACAAGGCCGTCAGCTATGGCGACCTGATGGAGGTGATGAACCTGTTGCGCAACGCCGGCTATCTCAAGATCGCGCTGGTCGGCCTCGACGGCCGAAGCTGATTGCCAAGAATCGACTGCCATGAATGCCTTCGTTCTGCACGACACCTCCGACGCGACCGGCGCGCTGCGCTGGGGCACGTCCGCAACCGCGATCGTTGCCGCGCACGCCGCGCTGATCGCGCTCGGCATGGCATGGTACACGCAGCGGCCGCCGCCGGGCGTGACGATGCCGATCATCAGGGTGGAGATGGCGCCGGCGACGGCGTCGCCCCAGCCGACGCCGATGGATATCGCGCCGGGGCCCGTGATGCAGGAGGCCGATGCCTCGCCGCCGGCCGAGCAGGCGAAGCCGGAGACGGTGCAGGAGCAACTCGAAGCAACCCCGCCGCAACTGGCGCCGGAGGTCGTGGCGCCGCCCGAACCGAAGCCGGATCCGACGCCGCCGAAGCCCGAGCCCGCCAAGATCGTCCCGGATCCTCCGAAACCGGTACCGGTGCCGGAAAAACCGAAGCCGGTCCGCAAGGATGCCAGGAAGCCGACGAACGCCCCGCCGGCGCCGCGCACCACCGCGCCCCCCCGGGCCGAACGGCGGGCGCCAGCGGCCTCCGCCATCAGCGCGGGCGCCAGCGCGGCGGCGGTTGCTTCCTATAACCAGAGGGTCGCGGCGCATCTGCGGCGCTTCAAGCAGTATCCGCCGGCCGCAAAGGCGGCCGGCCAGCAGGGCACCTCGCGCCTGAGCTTCAGTATCGGCCGCAACGGCCAGGTGCTGTCGAGCCGGCTCGCGGGGTCGTCGGGCCACGCGGCGCTCGATGCGGAGACGCTGGCGATGGTCCGCCGCGCCCAGCCGTTTCCGGCATTCCCGCCGGATATCAAGCAGGCCTCGATGAGTTACAATGTGCCGATCCAGTTTTCGGTCCGGTAGCACGCGAATTGTTCCTTGCCGATGGAACCAGTCCGGTAACCTTGCCGGCCAATAACGGCTGGACTTGCCCGCTTCGCTTCCTAAGTATGCGGGTAGGTTGCTTTTCGGATATTTCAGGAGGCTCGCATGGGCCTGAACAAGATTTTCGTCGCCATTCTCGGCGCCACGCTGGTGGTCTGGAGCGGTATCTCGGCCGCGGACGAATACCGTCCGGGCGAGTTCCTCAGCCTCGACCTGTCCAAGGCGGTGCTTTCGCCAAAACCGCTCGGGCCAGCCACGCAATTCGCGCCGGTCCGTATCGAGGCGCGGGCCGACCGTGCCAGCCCGGCGCCGTCTGCGCGTGCCGCAGGCGCCACCCCTCGCAAAGCCAAAGTAGCGCACCAGCGCGCGGAAAAACCGCGCGGCGCTGCTCGCACGAAGCTGGCGCGGCCGCGCGGCAATCCGCTCGACGCGCAGGCATTCGATACCCGGGTTCAGACCTGGCCGTGCAAGTCCGGTGGCATCTGCAACTGGAAGTGACGAAACGGGAAGCGATCCGGCATGGCCGCGATCAGGGCGTGGGTCAGGAGCCATCCATGGAATATCTGCAGACCCAAGGCATCAGCCTGCCGCGGCTTGGGCTCGGCACCTTTCGCCTGCAAGGCGATGCCTGCCGCGTGGCGGTCGAAGGCGCGCTCGGGCTCGGCTACCGGCACATCGACACCGCGGAGATGTACGGCAACGAAGAAGCCATTGGCGATGCCATCGCCGCCTCCGGTGTGGCGCGGAAAGACCTGCACGTCACCACCAAGGTCTGGTATGAAAATCTGGCGCCGGATGCCATTCGGCATGCTTTCGACGCCAGCCTGAAGAAGTTGCGGCTCGATCACGTCGATCTCTATCTCGTGCACTGGCCGTCGAAGGTCATGAACCTGCCGGCGATGTTCGACACCTTGAGCATGCTGAAGCAGGAGGGCTTCACCCGCGCCATCGGCGTCGCCAATTTCAATCTCGCACTGCTCAAGACTGTGGTCGAGGAGATCAAGGCGCCGATCGCCTGCAATCAGGTCGAATATCATGTGATGCTCGACCAGACGCCGCTGCGCCAATATCTCGCTGCCAAATCGATCCCGCTGGTGGCCTATTGCCCGCTGGCGAAGGGCACCGTGGTGTCGGACCCGACGCTGATGGCGATCGGCCGCAAGCATGGCGCGAGCGCCGCCCAGGTGGCGCTGAAATGGCTGCTCGACCAGGACGGCGTCGCCGCGATCCCGAAAGCGTCGCGCGCGGAAAGCCAACAGGCCAATCTCGACGCGCAGAATATCGGGCTCGATGATGAGGACATGAAGGCCATCGCGGCGCTGCCGAAAGACAGACGTTGCGTCAATCCCGGCTTCGCGCCGGCGTGGGATTGAGTCATCAGCAACGATAAAAACGAAAAATGGCCCCTCGCGGGGCCATTGCCGTCTCGCCTCAATAGCGATGATAGCGCTTCTTCTTGATCACGATGACCTTGTTGCCATGGCCTCGGCCGCGGTGATAGCCGCGACGGGGGTGGTAGATCTGGGCGCGGGCGCCGTGCCTGTGGCGAGCGCCGTGATGATGACCTTCGCGCTTGATCACGACGGTCTGGGCATCGGCGTTCGACGACGGTGCCGCGATGAAGATCGTGGCGAGCGCCGCGATCATTAATGCAAACTTCTTCATGCTGTTCTCCGGTTGAGCGGGGATGTAACCGCATATGCGGAGGAACGTTCCCCGGGAGCCCGAAGAGAATTCTGAACAGCCATTCAGCAAAGGGTTAACGCGCGTTGCGCGCATCCTCTGCGACGCAAGCTGATGCTCTCGCGACTGCACCGGCGAATGGGTCAACGGCTTTCTGGTCGGGGGCGATAGGCCATTGATGGTCGCAGCGACGAGGAGATCGGCGGCGCTGCCCGGCGTGGGCGAATGCCCATGCCGTCGTGGCTTGCGTGACGCCTCGCTCCGGCGCATCATTCGACGATAAAAACAAGATCAGGGAGAGCGTCGCCATGTCCGCATTGTCACGCCGGAATTTCCTGCGCTGACGGGAGCCGCTGCCGCCACACTATGTCAGCGCTTCACTACATCGGCCTATGCCGCGATGGGTCCGAACGACAAGTTCGACCTCGTGATCAAGGCGGCGACGTGCTCGATCCCAGCCAGTCGCTGCGGGGAAAACGCGACATCGGCATTCGCTGGGGCATGATCGAGGCGATCGAGGCGGAAATTCCGGCCGCGCGCGCGTCGAAGACGCTGGACGCATCGGGCAAGCTGGTCACGCCGGGCCTGATCGACCTGCACAGCCACATTTACCCCTATGGCTCGGCGATGGGGATACCCGCCGACGAGCTGGCGCAGTTTCAGTGTACGACCACGATGGTTTCGGCCGGCGACGCCGGCGTCAACAACCTCGCGGCGTTGCGCCGCTACATCGTGGCGCAGTCGCGGACGCGGATCCATGCGTTCGTCCACATCGCCAATCACGGGCTGTCGGGTTTCCCGGTCGCCGAACTCTACAACATCGACCACGCCCAGATGGAAGCCTGCGCCATGGCGCTGGCGGAAAATCCGGATTTCCTGCTCGGCGTCAAGGTGCGGATGTCGGAAAACGTGATCGCCAGGCACGGCCTGGAGCCGCTGAAGCGGGCGATCCGGGCCTGCGAGATGTGCGGCTGGCCGGCCAAAATGATGGTGCATATCGGTGGCGTCGAGACCTCGGAATTGATGTCGCAGATCCTCGAACTGCTGCGGCCGGGCGACGTGCTGACCCACGCCTATTCCGGCGCGCCGAACCTCAGCGGCGCCTTCACCAACATCGTGCAGGACGGCAAGCTGCTGCCGGCGGCGCTCGCCGCCAAGCAGCGCGGCGTGATGTTCGATGTCGGCCATGGCGGCGGCAGTTTCGATTTCACCGTCGCCGAAGTGGCGATTCCCGGCGGTGCCCCGCCCGACGTCATCTCCTCCGACATCCACGTCTATTCCGCCAATTCGCCTGGCATGCCGTACCTTCCGAACGTGATGAGCAAGTTCATGGCACTCGGCTTTTCGCTGGAGCAGGTGGTGGCGATGGCGACCTCGACGCCGGCGAAAATCATCAACAGCGTGCCCAAGCTCGGCACCCTGCAGATCGGTGCGCCCGCCGATGTCGCGGTCATGGAACTGGTGGAAGGGCCGGCCACGTTCGTCGATACCCGCAACAACAAGCGCGACGGCAAGGCCCTGCTCAAGCCGGTGCAGACCGTCATCAACGGCGTGCCGTTCGGCAGGCCCTATCAGGCGCCGTTCGCGGTGCGGTGAGGCGCGGAAGAGCCGGCCGCTTCCCCGTGCGAGTGGCGCCGGACGGCGGCCAGATTTGATCTGCATCAATGCAGGGGCCGTGGCGGCTGACGACCATGTTGGCCGCGAGGGCTTGAAATCGTGGCAAACGGCGCAACCCCGATGGGGGCGGATACACCCGCCGACTTTACCGCTGAGGCGGCGGCGTCGGGCGAAGCGTTCGGCTATTCGGAAAGCGAATTTCTCGCCCAGCTCGGCGGTCGCGTCCGCGACACGCGCATGCTCCGCAACATGTCGCGTCGGGAGCTTGCCCGCCGTTCCCGCATTTCCGAACGCTACCTGGCCCAGATCGAAGCGGGCAAGGGCAACGTGTCGATCGTGCTGCTGCTGCGGATCGCCCATGCGATCCGCGTGATCTAGCGAGCGAGCCCACCGCCAACAGGAGAAGACACCGATAGGACAGCTCGTTCTTGCCGCCAAGGTCAGCCACGTCCCGTCGCTGATGCTGTCGGAGGCCGAGGGCAGTCCGCTCAAGTCGGCGCGCGAAGGCGCGGTGCGGGCGTTGCGCGAGCTTGGCCGCCGCGCCCGGGAGCGCAGCGTCTCGACCTTCGTGGTGTTCGATACGCACTGGCTCTCCAATTTCGGCTACCATATCAACGCCAATCCGCGGCATCGCGGCGCGTTCACCAGCCACGAAGCCCCGCAGATGATCCAGGACTTGGAGTACGACGTGCCGGGAGACACGGCACTCGCCGAAGCGATCGCGAAGGAGGCCGGGGAGGCCGGGCTTGGCGTGATCGCGCACAAGGTCGCGAGCCTCGGGCTGGAATACGGCACCATCGTGCCGATGCACTATATGAACCCCGACGGCTGGGCCAAAGTGGTCTCGGTCGCGACGCCGCTGTTCACCTCGCTGGAGGAAAGCCGCATTCTCGGCGAGGCGACGCGGCGCGCCATCGAGGCGTCCGACGAGCGGGTGGCCGTGCTCGCCAGCGGATCGCTGTCGCACCGGCTGTGGCCCAACAGGAAGCTCGGGCCGGAGGCCTGGACGTCGGTGGCGAGCGAATTCAACCGTCAGGTCGACCTGCGCGTGCTCGAGCTGTGGCAGCAGCGCCGCTATCGCGAATTCACCGACATGCTCCCGGACTACGCCGTCAAGTGCAACGGCGAGGGCGGCATGGCCGACACCATTATGCTGTTCGCTGCCCTCGGCTGGGACGGATACGACGGCGCCGCCGAGCAGCTGTGTGAGTATTTTCCGTCCAGCGGCAGCGGCCAGGTCAACGTCGAGTTTCACGTCGATCGATGAGCGGAATTCGCGTGCGATGACGTTTTCGCCGCTCCCTGCGCCAACAGCACGTCGGCCGTTACGTCCTCGACGTGATGCAGCAGATAGATCAGCACCCCGTCGGCGTCATGGATCGGCGAGTTGACCGGCTGCCAATGGCGCTCGACGAATTGGCCGTATCGGTCCCGGATATCGTAGCGCTGCACCGTCATGGCGTGCGCCTGCCTGCTCTTTGCCACCATCCGCAACGAGGCGAACAGATTGCTGACGCCGTCGGCGAGCGGATCATCGGGATTGTCCGGGAAGATCTCGAACAGCGAGCGGCCGACCACGTCTCTGCGGTTGATCATGGTGGCCTGCGCGTAGGCATCGTTGATGTCGACGATCCGCAGGCCTGGCGCCGGATCAAGCAGCATGTAGGGATGCGGCGAGGATTCGAATTCAGGCTGGAACTGCCGCCGGATCGCTTCGGCATCGCCGTGCCGGCGCCGCCGTGCCTCGAGCGGCGATCCGTCGGCGCCAGAAAGCTCCGATTCCACGATGGCCAGTTCGCGCCTCGCAGACAGCAGCAACGCCTGCAGCGTTCGTTGCAGGGCAGGGTCGCTCGCTTCGTCCAGCAACTTCTGAAAATGAGCGATGTTTTGTTCGCAAATGTAACTCTGCATCCTTCGCCCCCCTGGCTGAAGTTGCTGCGGTGCTCATTGCACTGTCGATCATTCTGCCCCCGGTTGTGCCGGTTAGACAAGGTCACGGGTTGGACGGAGCAAGGCCCGCGGCTTCTCCGGCGCGGCCAACGAACCTGGAAGCGTGCTGATCGCGCAAATTTGAAGTATAGGGGCGATCGGCAACGCTTGATCGGACGAGGCTGCGTGACCAGCGCCGACTCACCTCACGCGCGAACCTGCTTCTCGACATTCGCGCTTCTCGCCGGCACGCCGAACTCCTTGCGACATACCTCCGCCAGCAGTGCGACGCCCTCGCGAATCTGTTCATGCGAAGGGCTGGCGAAACACAGCCGCAGCCGGCTGCCGGCATAGGCTTTGTTCGTGGACCATTCCGGCCCCGGATTGATGGCGACTCCGGCCGCTAGGGCGGCCTGGTAGAGTTTCATTGTGTCGACATTGTCGGGCAGTTTCACCCACAGGAAGATGCCGCCCTTGGGGTCCTCGAATTCCGCCGAGGTGCCGAATTGTTCGTTGAGCGCCTCCATCAGCGTCTCGAGCTTGGCGCGCAGGGCGCGGTTGAGCTTCGGCACATGGGTGGCGAAATGCGGCGCGCAGTATTCCGCCAGCACCATCTGCTCCAGCGCGCCGGAGCCGGCGTCGGTCTTCAGCGCCAGCATCCGTGACAGCATGGCCCAGGGTGCCACGATGTAGCCGACCCGCAGAGCCGGCGCGATCGATTTCGAGAACGAGCCGATGTGGATGACGCTGGCGGTCTTGTCCATGGCGTAGATCGCGGGTGGGCGCTTGCCGTCCCAGATCAGGTCGGCATAGCAATCGTCCTCAAAGACCGGCACGCCATATTGCTGCGAGAGTCTTAGAAGCTCGGCGCGCCGCGCCTCCGGCAAGATGGTGCCGGTCGGATTCTGCACGGTGGGGACGGTGTAGATGTATTTCGGCGTGATGCCCTTGGCCTTGAGGCCCGCCAGGGCTTCCGCCAGCGCATCCATCCGCATCCCGTTCTCGTCGAGCGGGATGCCAACCATATTGACGCCGAGCCGGGTCAGCCGGTTCAGCGCGCCCTGATAGGTGTCCTGCTCCGTGATGATGGTGTCGCCGCGCGCCAGCAGCGTCGCGTTGACGAGATCGAGCGCCTGCAGCGAGCCGGAGACGATCAGGATGTCGTCGGCGGTGCAGTCGATGCCGGCATCGCGCTTGAGCTTGGTGGTCAGGAATTCGCGCAGCGGGCGATAACCCTGCGGGCCGCTGGCGAGCCCGTAGGTGGCGAGCGTCCGGCCCTCGCGCCGCAGCACGGCATCGACGGCATCGGCCAGCGCATCGACCGGGACCTGGTCCGGATCGTTATTGCCGCCGACGAATGAGTATTTCGCAAGCCCGGTCCACCTCGCGGCCGGTGCCGGCAGTCCCGCCGGAAGCAAGGGTGCGAAGTCGAATTGCGCTGAGGTCATGGACGTCATCCCCGTTTGATTTTCTTGGGTATTGGCCGGATGTTCCGGCTTGCCGGAGGGCCGGTTCTTGCCCCTCACCTACACAGGTCGGGGCTGGTCCGTAAAGGCCCTGACATGCCGAGGCCTTCCGCAGGCATGGCGGTCAGGAAACCGGCAAAACCTGGCTCGATCCCGGCCAGCCGGACCTGCGCCGCGGAGCCGGGAGGTGCTCGACAGGCTTTCCAGAATCGAGAAAGAACCGGCCGGTCCGGATGTGGCACATTGTTCGTTTGACGTTGACGCGCCGGCCTTTAGGTTGCGGCGAGGAGAAGGCCGGATTCATGCACGAGCTCATTCGCGATATCACTTTTTGCATCCTGTTCGCGTGGGGAATCGGGCTTCTGGCCCATTTCTTCCGCCAGCCGCTGATCCTGGCCTACCTTATCGCCGGGTTCATCATCGGTCCATTCGGCATGGGTTGGGTCCATTCGCAGGACTCGATCAGCGTCATTTCCGAACTCGGCCTGATCTTCATGCTGTTCATGATCGGGCTGGAAATCGACCTGAAGAAGATCGTGCGGGCCGGCCGGGTGATCCTGTTTGCCGCCGGCGGCCAGCTGGTCGGCGCCTGCCTGCTCGGCATCCTGTTTTTCATGGGCATCGGCCTCGGCGGCTTCGATGCGCTCTATCTCACCATTGCCTGCGCGCTCGCCTCGACCGTCATCATCGTCAAGGTCTTGTACGAGAAGCGCGAGCTCGACACGCTGCCCGGCCGCATCACGCTCGGCGTGCTGGTGCTGCAGGACATCTTCGCCATCCTGTTCCTGGCGGTGCAGCCGAGTCTCGCCGATCTCCAGGTCAGCGTGATCCTGCTCTCGGTCGGCCGGGTCGGCGTGCTGGTGGCGACCGCTTTGGTGCTGAGCCGCTACGTCCTGCCCAAACTGTTTCACCAGATCGCGCGCCGCCCCGAACTGATCCTGCTCGGCGCGCTGGCGTGGTGCTTCCTGATCGGCGAAATCGCCGAGCGGCTGCATCTGTCGCGCGAAATGGGATCGCTGGTGGCCGGGGTGTCGCGGTCGACATTCCCCTATGCGCTGGATGTCACCGCCAAGGACACGACGCTGCGCGATTTCTTCATCACGCTGTTTTTTGTCGCGCTCGGCATGACGATTCCGATCCCCGGCTGGTCGGTGATCGGGCTC
>JAUXWH010000270.1 GCA_030681365.1 Bradyrhizobium sp. | reverse complement strand
CTTCTCCGCGTGGTGAACCTCAGTCGAGAACGCCCGGTCGAGTCTGGACCGGGCCCAAGCGGGGATAGGACCCATGAAAATTGTTATGGCGATCATCAAGCCATTCAAACTCGAAGAAGTCCGGGACGCCCTGACCGCCATCGGCGTTCACGGTCTAACGGTGACGGAAGTCAAGGGATATGGCCGGCAAAAAGGCCATACGGAAATCTATCGCGGCGCCGAATACGCCGTCAGCTTCCTGCCCAAGATCAAGATCGAGGTCGCCATCGCCTCGGACCAGGTCGACAAGACCATCGACGCCATCACGACGGCTGCAAAGACCGGACAGATCGGTGACGGCAAGATCTTCGTCATCAACCTCGACCATGCGGTCCGCATTCGCACCGGCGAGGCCGATGCCGCGGCCCTCTGATTTCGCGCTCAACCTTTCCCACTCAGGAGTAAAACAAATGACGTTCAAACGTCCCTATAGCGCGGGATTGGCGGCCCTCGCGGTCGGCCTGCTCGCCGCGACCGCTGCCTACGCGGAGCCAACCGTCAACAAGGGCGACAATGCCTGGTTGATGACGTCGACGGTGCTGGTGCTGTTGATGACCATTCCGGGCCTTGCGCTGTTCTACGGCGGCCTGGTCCGGTCCAAGAACATGCTCTCGGTGCTGGCGCAGATCTTCTACACCGTCTGCATCGTCATCATCCTGTACGCGCTCTACGGCTACAGCCTCGCCTTCACCGGCGGTTCCGACTTCATCGGCGGCTTCTCGAAGGCCTTCCTGGCGGGCGTGACCATCGATACCAAGGCCGCGACGTTCAGCGTCGACGCCAACGTTTCGGAACTGGTCTATTTCTGCTTCCAGATGACCTTCGCGGCGATTACCCCCGCTCTCATCGTCGGCGCGTTCGCCGAACGCATGAAGTTTGCGGCGGTGGCGCTGTTCGTCCCGCTCTGGGTGACGCTGATCTACTTCCCGATGGCGCACATGGTCTGGTACTGGCCCGGACCGGACGTGATCACGGATGCGGTCAAGGCACTTGCCGCGGCGGGTGACGAGGCGGCAAAGACTGCAGCGCAGGCCAAGCTCGACGAGATCAACGCCGACGCCGGTTATATCTTCAAGAAGGGCGCGCTCGACTTCGCGGGCGGCACCGTGGTGCACATCAACGCCGGCATCGCCGGTCTGGTGGGCGCCATCCTGATCGGCAAACGGACCGGTTACGGCAAGGACCTGATGGCTCCGCACTCGCTGACCATGACCATGATCGGCGCCTCGCTGCTCTGGGTCGGCTGGTTCGGCTTCAACGCCGGATCCAACCTCGAAGCCTCCGGCGGCGCTGCGCTCGCCATGACCAACACCTTCATCGCAACTGCGGCGGCGGCATTGGCGTGGATGTTCGCGGAATGGATCATCAAGGGCCATCCCTCGCTGCTCGGCGCGCTGTCGGGCGCCATCGCAGGTCTCGTCGCGGTCACGCCCGCGGCCGGCTTCTCCGGTCCGATGGGAGCGATCGTGCTCGGTCTGGTGGCGGGCGTCGTCTGCCTGTTCTTCTGCACCGTGATCAAGAACTCGCTCGGCTATGACGACTCGCTCGACGTGTTCGGCATCCACGGCGTCGGCGGCATCGTCGGCGCGCTGGCCACCGGCATCCTGGTCAATCCGGCGCTCGGCGGCACCGGCGTCTACGATTACGTAGCCGGCAAGGTCGGCGACTACGTTCTGGTCGCCCAGATGACGGCGCAGATCTGGGGCGTCGCCACGACACTGGTCTGGTCGGGCATCGGTTCGGCGATCCTCTTCAAGGTCGTCGATGTGATCGTCGGCCTGCGCGCCACCGTCGAGGTGGAACGCGAGGGTCTCGACATCACCGAGCACACCGAGCGCGCCTACAACATGTAAGCTCTCCCGGGGGCGCGATCTCACGAGGTCGCGCCCAGAACTGCGGTTTGGGCACATACCCGGCAATGCCCCGACCGTCGAGGGGCTCCAGCGCAAGCTGGGGCCCCTTTCTTTTTGCCGCGGATGACCGTTCCACGGAATATCCGAACCAAACCGCAAGACTGTTGTGTCCGAGCGTGTTGACGCGGAGGGAAATGATCTGTTTGTTTCCGGTCCGGTGAACCAGCTGGGCGAGCTGCCGCGCAGGGCCGGGCGACTTCTTCACCGTCGATCGCCTGCTGCCGCAAAACAACAATGAACAAAGGGTCGAATCACCTATGGAAGCCCACGTCAGCAACGCATCCGGTTCGGCCGGCAAATGGTCACCCGCCCCCGACGCCAGCGAGATCGTGAAAAGCATCCATGCGATGCTGCACCCGCGCAACATCGTGCTGGTCGGCGCCACCGACAAACCCGGCAATTATGCCGAGCGGATCTGGAACAACCTGATCAAGTATCAGTTCGCCGGCGGCCTCTACCCGGTGAATTCGAAGCGCGAGACCATCTGGGGCGTGCCCTGCTACAAGGATTTCGCCAGCCTGCCGGACAAGCCTGACCACGTGCTGGTGCTGGTGCCGGCCCGTTTCGCAGTGCAGGTGATTCGTGACGCCGCAGCAGCAGGCGCCCGTTCCGCCACCATCGTCACCTCGGGCTTCAGCGAATTGCAGGACGATGAAAGCCAGAGGCTGGCAGTCGAACTGAAGCAGGCGGTCAGGGAAACCGGCCTCGCCGTCACCGGCCCGAACTGCCTCGGCAATCTCAGCGCCGGCGAAAACCTGTTCACCAACATCGACGACCGCATCGTCACGATGGAGGCAGGCCCGGTCGCGATCGCCGGCCAGTCCGGCGCGATCGTGATGGCGATCCGCCAGGCGCTGGAGGATCGCGGCGTCGGCGTCGGCTACATGGTGACGACCGGCAACGAGACCGGTCTCGAAACGCCCGACCTGATGAGCTATTTCGCCGCCGATCCCTCGGTTCGCGTGATCGTGGTCTATCTCGAGGGCGTACGAAATACAAAAGTGTTTCGCGAAGCCTGCAAGGCCGCGCGCGCCGCGGGCAAGCCGGTGATCGCGCTCAAGCTCGGGGCGTCGGAGGGCGGGCGCGCCGCCGCGATGGCCCATACCGGCGCGCTGGCCGGCTCGATCGAGACATTCGACGCCATCTCGACCCGGGAGGGCGTGATTCGCGTCCGCGGCCTCGATGAGCTGATCGAAACCACCGAATGCTTCGTGCATGCCGAGCCGCCGAAGAACAACCGGCTTGCCGCCGTGTCGCTGTCAGGCGGCAAGCGCGGGCTGCTGATCGACGCGTTCTATTCGGCCGGGCTGAATTTTGCGCCGCTCAGCCCCAACGCTACGGCCAAACTGGCAAAGATGCTCGGCCCCGGCAGCATCGTCGGCAATCCGCTCGACGCCGGCTTTGCCGCGGTGGTCGATCCCTCGGTCTACATGGCCTCGATCCAGGTCATGATCGACGACCCCGACACCGACATCGTCATCATCGACGCCGAATTGCCCAAGGCGCCCCACGAACTGCGCGAACGCAATCTGCGCATCGTCAACGAAATGGCCGGCGCCGCCTCCAAGCCGGTGGTCTACATCAGCACGATGTCGATCGGATTCACCGAGTTCACCAAGGGATTGCGCAAATCGTTGCCGAACATCGCGGTGATGCAGGGTCTCGACCGCGCGGTCGGCGCCATCAAGTCGCTGATCGACTATGCCGGCTTGCGCAAGGTGGTGCCGGAAATCGTCTCGAGTTCGAGCACCTCGGCGCGCGCGACGCTGGAGAGGACACTGAAGAGCGCCAATGACGCGGCGGCGCTCGACGAAGTCGCATCGAAAAAGCTGCTGAAGGCCTACGGTATCCCGGTCTCCAAGGAAGAGATCGCACAGACCGCGGCCGAGGCGGTCAAGATCGCCAAGAAGATCGGCTTTCCCGTGGTGGCCAAAGTGGTCAGCGCGGACATCCTGCACAAGTCCGACATCGGCGGCGTGGTGCTGAATATCAACAACGCCGCGGAGGTGAAGAAGGCCTTCAACGACATCACCAACCGGGTCAGGAAACTCAAGGGCAAGCCGAAGCTCGAGGGCATCCTGATCGCGCAGCAGGTCAAGGCCGACCTTGAGCTGGTGGTCGGCGCATCCCTCGACGCCGAGATGGGACCGGTGGTGCTGTTCGGCACCGGCGGTGTCGATATCGAGCTGATGAAGGACGTAGCCCTTGCCGGCGCGCCGCTGGACGCGGCCGAAGCCAGGGAGCTGATCAACCGGACCAAGGCCGGTGTCAAACTGAAGGGGTATCGCGGCAAGCCCGCGCTGCACGAGGCGTCGGTGGTCAAGGCCATCGTCGGCCTCTCCAACCTGATGGCGGACGCCGGCAACCGCATCGCCTCGATCGACGTCAATCCTTTCCTGGTCAACACCAAGGTTGGCGTCGCCGTGGACGGCCTGATCGTGCTCAACAACGCCGCGGCGAAAAGCGCTGCCACGAACGCCGCCAAGCACTAGGAGACATGCCGTCGGCCATTGCGTGGCTTGCGCGCCGGAGACCAGCCATGAACCGGGAATCGTCACAGCTGCCGCTGTCCGGCATTACCGTCGTGTCGCTCGAACAGGCCATCGCGGCGCCGCTCGCCAGCCGGCATCTGGCCGACTGGGGCGCGCGCGTCATCAAGATCGAACGGCCGGGGAAGGGCGATTTCTGCCGCGACTACGATTACGTCATGAACGGGATGTCGAGCCAGTTCGCCTGGACCAACCGGTCGAAGGAGAGCCTCGCGCTCGACGTCAAAAGCGACGAGGGCAAAGCCGTGCTCGACGCGCTGCTGCCGCAGGCGGATGTGTTTCTGCAGAATCTCGCGCCCGGCGCGGCCAGGCGCCTCGGCCTCGATGCCGCGACGCTGGTGGCGCGCTTTCCCCGGCTGATCGCCTGCGACATTTCCGGCTACGGCAGCGGCGGTCCCTACAGCGGGAAGAAGGCCTACGACCTGCTGGTGCAATGCGAGGCGGGATTCCTGTCGATCAACGGCACGCAGGAGCAGCCGGCGAAATGCGGCATCGCCGTCGTCGACACCGCGACCGGCATGTACATCGTCAACGGCGTGCTGATGGCGCTGTTCAACCGCGAGCGCACCGGCAAGGGCATGGCGTTCGAGGTCTCGCTGTTCGACTCCATGACCGAATGGATGAGCTATCCCGCCTATTACACCGAAGGCGCCGGCAAGCCGCTGGTCCGCACCGGCACACGGCACGCCACCATCGCGCCCTACGGCCCGTTCCGGTGCGGCGACGGGCGGGTGGTGTTCTTCGGCATCCAGAACGCGCGTGAATGGACCGCGCTCTGCGCGCAGGTACTGGAGGACGCGGCGTTGGCAAGCGATCCGCGCTTTTGCGACAATCCGCAGCGCATGCAGAACCGCGACGCGCTGGAGGCGCTGATCGAGCAACACTTCGCGAAATTTTCCGCCGAACAGGTGATCCAGCGGCTCGACGAAGCCGCCATCGCCAACGCCAACATGAACACCGTCGAAAGCTTCCTGCAGCATCCTCAGCTTCACGCCCGTGACCGGGTCCACAAGGTAGGTTCGCCGAACGGACCGCTGATGAGCTTTCTGCCTGCGATCACCATTCCAGGCGTCGATCCCGTGATGGGCGACATTCCCGCGGTCGGCGAGCATACCGACGCGATCCTCGCCGAACTCGGCCTGATCGAGAAAGTCAGGACATGACCGCGCCGCGACTGACCCGAGCCTACCTCGCCGTTCCCGCCCACCGCGGCAAGATGGTGCAAGGCGCTGCGGCATCCGCCGCCGATGCCGTGTTCATGGATCTGGAGGACGCGGTGCCGCCGGCGGAAAAGGCGGCGGCGCTGGAGGCGGCGGCGGACGCATTGACCACGCATGATTGGGGCCGGAAGACCGTCGCGGTCAGGCTCAATGCGATCGACAGTCCGTCGATTCAGGCGGAAATCGCGCGGCTCGGCGGCATCCCCCGGCTCGATGCCTTCATCATTCCCAAGGCGGAGGCGGTCGCCGACGTCGCCCGGATAGGCCAATGGATCACCAAAGCCGCCGGCGCGCGCGAGGCGCCGGTCGCGATGGAACTGCTGATCGAGACGGCGCGCGGCTTGATCAACGTCGAAGCCCTTGCGGCGGCGGGCCCGCTGGTGACCGCGCTGCACCATGGCGTCGGCGACTTCGCAGCTTCCATTGGTGCCCGCAGCGCGGAGATCGGCGCCTCGCCCTCGGGCTACCGGCATGTCGGCAACGCGGCGGACGGCCATCCCTCGGTGCCGCTCGATCTGTTCGCCTATCCGATGATGCGCCTCTTGGTCGCCGCCCGTGCCTTCGGGCTGCGTGCGATCGATGGCCCCTGCGGCGCTTTCCGCGACCCGATCGCCACCGCATCGACCGCGGCCAAGGCCGCCGCGATGGGTTTTGACGGCAAGCAGGTCATCCATCCCAGTCAGATCGAACCGACGCGAGACGCCTTCATCCCTTCGGACGAGGAACTGGCCTACGCCGAGCGCGCCATTGCGGCACTGGAGGAGGCCGAACGAAACGGGCAGGGCGCGGTGACGGTCGACGGCAAGATGGTCGACTACGCCAACATCCGGATGATCAAGCGGCTGATGGGTTTTCGGGGGCAGGATTGAGGGGCACGCAGGGCCTCACCACAAAATCTCTCGAAAACAACCCCATGTACAGAAAGGATGTCTTTGGAATCGCAGCACAAAAAATCGTCCGTCGTCACGCGCCGGGCCTGATCCCAGGGGCGAGCGACCGCCGCGCCGGCCTGCGGAATATCGTACCTCGCCAGCAGCGTGACGATCGGCAAAATCCTCGCTGGCGCCGATGGTTAATCGCGTCTTAACCTCGCCGTATCTATGGTGGTTTGATCCGTTTTTGGCCGGTCTCGACATCCGACCGGCCCCCCAAGAGTGCTGGCGCTTACCCTATGGCAACCACCGCTTCATCACGTGCGCCGCAGGCCGCCGGCAGCCCGCAAAGCGAGCGCTCGCCGTTCTTGCGGACGGCCGAGCTACTGGCGCCGTATCAGCCGGGTAAGCCGTTGATTGCGCTGTCATTAGGCGAGCCGCAGCATCCGGTGCCGGGCTTTGTCGGCCCGGTGCTGGCCAGCCACATCGCCGATTTCGGCCGTTACCCCATCGCCAAGGGCATCGAGCCGTTCCGCCGGGCGGCCGCCAACTGGCTAGCCACCCGGTTCGACCTGCCGCGGCCGATCGATCCCGAAACCGAGCTGCTGGTGCTGAACGGCAGCCGCGAGGGGCTGTTTTTTGCCGCGCTCACCGCGGCGCGTTATGTCGGCGAGCGCAAGGGCAGACCGGCGATCCTGATCCCGAATCCGTTTTATCCGGCCTATGCCGCCGGCGCCCGCGCCGCGGGCTGCGAAGAGATTTACCTTCCAACCACACTCGCCAACGGGTTCCTGCCGGATCTCGACGCGCTCGACGACGCCACGCTGGCGCGAACCGTGGCGATCTACATCGCCTCGCCGGCGAATCCGCAAGGCGCGGTGGCGTCGAGACAATATCTCGGCCGCCTAAAGCAGCTCGCCGACCGCTTCGGTTTCATGATTCTGAGCGACGAATGCTACTCGGAAATCTACACCAGGGAAGCGCCAGGCAGCATGCTGCAATGCGCCGGGCCGGATTTCACCAATGTGGTGGCGTTCCAGTCGCTGTCGAAGCGCTCCAACCTGCCGGGCATGCGGGTGGGCTTTGCCGCCGGCGACGCGAAATTTCTCGGCATGTTCCACGAGTTGCGCAATGTGGCGGCGCCCCAGGTGCCGGTGCCGCTGCAGCACGTTGCGGTCGCAGCCTATGCCGACGAGGCGCATGTCGAAGAGAATCGCAGGCTCTACCGGATCAAATTCGATCTCGCCGACCAGATCCTCGGCAGCCGCTATGGCTATGTCAGGCCCGCCGGCGGCTTCTGCGTCTGGCTCGACGTGTCGGAGCGCGGCGGCGACGAGGCCGCGACGATCAAGCTCTACCGGGACGCCGGCGTGCGTGTGATCCCCGGGAGTTATCTGGCGCGCCCGCAGGCCGATGGCGGCAATCCCGGCGCCGGCTATATCAGGCTGGCGCTGGTTGCGGACAGTGAAACAACAGCCGAGGCGTTGCACCGGCTGGTCGAAATTTTGAAATAGTCGCGAAGGCCCCATGAGCATGCCAGCGATCGAACGCGTCCTTCCCCTGGTCGGCCACCTGCCGGCGTCCATCCGCGAGGCGCTGGCGCGGCGCCTGCGCGAACTGGCCGGACTTGCGCTGATCTCGCTGTCCGGCGTGGCCGCGGCTGCGCTGATGACCTGGTCGGTGCAGGATCCCAGCCTCAGCCACGCCACCTCGCGCCCGATCCGCAACATTCTCGGCTATCCCGGCGCGATCGGCGCCGATCTCCTGATGCAGATCATCGGCCTCGGCGCCATCATGCTGATCCTCCCCGTCGCGGTATGGGGCTGGCGCATGCTGACCCACCGCACCTTCGACCGCGAAGCGCTGCGGATCGCCTGCTGGATTCTCTGCGCGGTACTGTCGGCGGGCTTTGCCAGTTGCTGGGCCCATGGCGGGGCATGGCCGCTGCCGACCGGACTTGGCGGCGTGGTCGGCGACGCGCTGGTGCGCGCGCCCGCCGTCGTGTTCGGGCCGCCCGGCATCCTCTATCGTCTGGTTCTCGGCCTCATCCTGTTCGCAGGCGTGGTTGCGACTTTCCTGTTCGCGAGCGGCATGGGCTCCCGTCCGCAGGAGGCGGAACTGACGGCGATCGAGGACGATGATGCGCCGTTCGTGGAAGAAGAGAGCGATCGCGGCTCGGTCTCGCTGGGATGGGCGTTTCATGCCGTCATGAGCGCCAAGGCGCGGCTGGCGTGGCTGTTTTCGCTGGCCTATCGCTCGCTGGTGGCAAGCGCGCCGCAATCGCGCACGGCCTCGTTCGAACGCCAGGAGCCGAATCTCGGCGGGCGCGCCGCGCCGTCGCTGGCGCCGCAGGCCGATGAGGAGTTCCTCGACGAGGAGGAAGACGAAGAGGAAGTTCCCGCCGCCCGCGCGCCGCGCAAGAAGGCCGCGCCGCGTACGCCACAGCGCAAGGCCTCCGACAAGTTCGAACTGCCCGCGGTGTCGGTGCTGACGGCGCCGAAAGCCTCGGACCGGCAGCCGCTGAGCAAGGCGGAGCTCGAAGCCAATTCGCGCGCGCTGGAAAGCGTGCTCGGCGATTTCGGCGTTCGCGGCGAAATCGTCAAGGCGCATCCCGGCCCTGTCGTGACGCTGTACGAACTCGAGCCCGCGCCCGGCATCAAATCGTCGCGCGTCATCGGGCTCGCCGACGACATCGCGCGCTCGATGAGCGCGCTGTCAGCGCGCGTTGCCGTCGTCCCCGGCCGCAACGCCATCGGCATCGAACTGCCGAACGCGCATCGCGAAAAGGTCTATCTGCGCGAATTGCTGACGGCCAAGGACGAATCGGTCGCCAAGCTGCCGCTCTGCCTCGGCAAGAATATCGGCGGCGAATCCATCATCATCGACCTGGCACGGACGCCGCATATGCTGATCGCCGGCACCACCGGCTCCGGCAAATCCGTCGCCATCAACACCATGATCCTCAGCCTGGTCTATCGGCTGCGGCCGGATCAATGCCGGCTGATCATGGTCG
>JAUXWH010000266.1 GCA_030681365.1 Bradyrhizobium sp. | reverse complement strand
CTTCTCCTGGGTGTTCGCAAGGGCGCATGATCGGCATGATTAGCTCTAAGAATTGGTTAATTCCGGCGACCGGGACACACCGGGGTATGGCGAAACCATCATCTTCGCGTGATGCTCACTGCATTCAGTCGATGCGCGAGTGGAGAATGGACTCCTCGTTTGATTCGCCAGCGCGCCTGCCTGTTCCCCGCGCCGCTTTTCTGGCAGCCCTGACGCTGCGACATACCGACACGAGTGTCGCCTCAACACACTGCTGCCAAAAAGCCGGATCAATATCTGAATCATCTGCGGGGCCATCTGCCGCAATCGAATCCAAGGCCCGATCGACGTAGCGCCGTCGCTGCGTAGCTCGCACGATCACCACGGTACGCCCGGTGGTGCGCAGATTGACCAGCGTTTGATCATCTTTGATGGAACGAGAACACGCAGCGAGTGGCGACCTGCGTTGCAGCACAACCTCAATCGAAAGGACGGAGCGATGAAACTGACTTCCGCACAGGTCGAGCGAACCATGAGCCAGTTCGAAGTCCAGGCCCTTCCCGACAACCATCCCGCGGTTCCGGAACTGAACGAATTATTCGGGGAGCACACGTTCCTGCTCGACAGCAACGGACTGAATATCCTGGAGCCGGCCGACGCGTCTCCGCGAGGCGAAGTTCAGGCCGCCCGGGTCGTCAATCTCGCGAACTGGAGCGGCGACAATCTCACCAAGCTGGCGCCGCACGAGCCGCAGCCCACCGGCGCCATCGTGGAATTGGCGACCTCAAGACATTGATGAACGCGGTTACGGCTGCAACGATTCCGATGCAGCCATTGCAAACAGGATGGGCCCCGGGTGCGCGAAGCATCACGGGGCCTGTTCCTTTTGTGTTGTGCGACGTGCGTTGGGCGACGGATTCTAGGCCGCGAGCAGTTTCTCGATCTCGGAGATCGGATGTGACGTCAGCTCCTTGGGGATTTCGGCGGTGACGCGGTCGGCGACCTCCGCATGAAAGGCCTTGCGCAGATTGCCCAATATTCTCGGCGGCGCGATCACGACGAGCTTGTTGAAATGATTGGCGTGGGCGTGGCGATACAGCGCTTCCGCAAGCTCGAGGGCGAACCGTTCCTTTGCTAGGTCATGCCAATCGACTTCGTCCATCGCACTTCGGGCAACACCGTGACTGGCGATGGATCGCCCGGGACGATCCGCGCCCTGCTCGCGCGTAGCCGGATTGTCCTGCTCGAGAATTCGCTCGACGACGAGATCGAGGCGTTGCGCGTTGCCGCGGTTGCGCAGGAACAGCGCCTTTTGACCGTCGCCGACGAGGATCAGGCTGTTGTGCGAAACAAGTGGTCGAGGTTCCAGTGTCATTCGGTCGATACTCCAAAGGCTCGCCCCAAGCCGCCCTGAAGGGTAATGCGAAAGACGCCGCGAAGTTGCCGGGTTCCCGGGCGCTTTGTTGTCGCGCCTGAATGGAGGTGGGTTTCGTTTCGAAGGATGGGCTGTGATATCAGATCCCAGTTGTGATTCCGGATACTGCCTGATCGCGTAGGCAGTTCCGCCCCGCCTCAGCCGTGACAGGCGGTTAGCATCATCCCGTCCGGGTGTCGTCCGCGCGCAGGGATTTGAGGAAATCCCAGATCAACAGCGCCATCACCAGCACGCCGATGATGATCAGCGGCACCGCCTTGATCCACCAGAGCAGGATGCCGAGAAACACGCAGACGCCGGCAATTCCGATCAGTCCGGTGATGAGATTCGTCATCTGCTGCTCCCCGTTTTGGCGCGACGCGCACCGGTTCTTGAAGTTACGGCGCCGCGGCGGCCGCGCTTTCCGATGGTCCTGACCAGCCAGTTGGCCGTCCGCAACAGCCGCGCATCGTTGCCGCGGCGACCGATCAGCTGCACGCCGATGGGCAGGCCGCTTTCCGCTTGCAGCAGCGGCAGCGTCACCGCCGGCGTGCCGAGATAGGTCCACAGCGAGCAGAACGCCGGGCTTCCGGTGCTGTCGAGGCCGCGCGGCGCCGGGCCGGGCGCCGCCGGAGTGAGGATCGCGTCGTACTCGTCGAACACGCCGTCGAGCGCCGCGTTGAGAGGCGCGCTGCCGGCCAGCGCGCGCATGTAGTCGATCGCGAGAACTCCGCGCCCGCGCTCGATCAATGCGCGCAGCACATCGCTCATGGACGCTCCGCCCTGCTCGAAATCGCGCTGCAGGTTGTGCGCCATCTCCGCTTCCATGATGGTACGGTGCATGTCGATGGCGCGGTCGAAGCTCTGGCCGATCTCGACCTCGGAAACGCGATCGCCCAGCGATTCCACCAGTTCGGCAAAGGCCTCGGCGGTCGCCTTCTCGGCATGCTTCCAGGCCGGCGTGCGGACGAATGCGAAGCGTGGCGGCAAGGGTGGTTCGCTGGCGGCCGTTTCAACAAAGGGCGGACAGGCGAGGGGGCGCGTATCCGGATCCTCCTCGTCGAAGCCCGCAAGGACCTGCGCGAGCAGCGCCGCATCGCCGACCGAGCGCGCGAACACGCCCACATGATCGAGCGCCCGCGACAGCAGCAGCGCGCCGCTGCGCGGAATGAGGCCGTGGGTCGGCTTGAAGCCGACCACGCCGCAGAAGGCGGCGGGGCGGATCACCGAACCGTTGGTCTGCGAGCCGATGGCGCCCGGCACCATCAGTGCCGCGACGGCTGCGGCGGAGCCTGAGGACGATCCGCCCGGCGTGTGATCCCGGTCGTGCGGATTGCGGGTCTTGCCCGGATTGAAGTAGGCGTACTCGGTCGTCACCGTCTTGCCGAGGATCACGGCGCCCGCCGCCCGCAACCGGGCCACCGCCGCCGCGTCGCGGCGCGGTGTGCGGCCGGCCCACAGCTTCGATCCGAATTCCGTCGGCAGGTCTCCGGTGTCGAAAATATCCTTGATGCCGACGGGCACACCATGCAGCGGGCCCGTGGGCTTACCCTGCTTGCGGCGATCGTCGGCGGCCTCGGCCTGCCGCATCGCGTGGTCGCGATCGAGGAACGTCCACGCCTCGACATCGCGATCGACCGCATCGATACGCGCGAGGCAGTCGCCGACGAGCTCCGCCGAACTGAGCCGTCCGTCGCGGATTCCGGCCGCGGCCTCCGCGAGGCCGAGCGCATTGAGGCTCATGCGCACCCTTTCAGCGGTTTCCATAGAGGTAGTCGGGCAACCACATCGCAAGTCCCGGGAAGATGTAGACCAGCAGCATGGTGAGGAAGACCAGCCCGACAAAGGGAAGCGCGCCCGAGAAGATGTCCGTGAGCTTCACCTCCGGCGGCGCCACTCCCTTCAGGTAGAAGGCGGCCATCGCGACCGGCGGCGTATTGAACGCCGTTTGCGTGTTCAATGCAACCAGGATGCCGAAGAAGATGGGATCGACGCCGTAGATGGGAAGCAGCGGCAGGAAGATCGGCACGAAAATGATGATGATCTCGGTCCATTCCAGCGGCCAGCCGAGCAGGAAGATGATCACCTGGGTCAACACCAGGAACCCGATCGTCGACAGGTTCATAGAGGCGAACAGCTGCTCGATCACCGTCTGTCCGCCGAGCACGGCAAAAACCGCGGAAAACGTCCACGACCCGATGAACAGGTAGCAGACCATCGCGGTGGCGCGCACGGTCAGGTACACGGATTCACGCATCATCTCGTAATTGAGCGAGCCATAGGCTGCGGCCAGGACGATGGACATGAGGGCGCCGACCGCGGCCGCCTCGGAAGGCGTCGCCAGGCCGAGCAGGATCGCGCCGAGCACGGAAACGATCAGCAGCGCCAGCGGCAGGAACGAGGTGGCGAGCGCCCAGATCACCGTGCGGATCGGCACGTTGGTCTGCTCGGGCGGCAGCTTCGGCGCCAGCGCGGGATTGATCATCGCCCGCGCGATCACATACACGACGTAGAACGCGGCCAGCATGAACCCCGGAAAGAATGCGGCCGCATAGAGCTTGACCGCCGAAACGCCGGCAGTGGCCGCATAGACGATCAGCAGAATGCTGGGCGGAATCAGGATGCCGAGGCAGCCGCCGGCGCAGACGACGCCGGCCGACAGCTTGGTGTCGTAACCGGCCCGCAGCATGGCCGGCAGGGCCAGCAGGCCCATCAGCGTGACGACGGCGCCGACGATGCCGGTGGCGGTCGCGAACATCGCGCAGGTCAGCAGAGTGGCCACCGCGAGCGCGCCGGGCACGTTCTTCATCGATAGCTGCAGCGCGTAGAACAGCCGGTCGAGGATGTTCGCGCGCTCGATCAGATAGCCCATGAACAGAAACAGCGGCACCGCGACCAGCACGTCGCTGGTCGTGACCTCGAATGTCTTCTGCACCAGCAGCGTGAAGACGCGATTTTCGAAAAAGTCCTGACCGGCGGTGTAGTAGGCGTAGTAGCCGAACGAGACGCCCATCGCCATCAGCGTGAAGGCGATCGGGAAGCCAAGCATGATGATGAAGATGAAAAGGACCAGCATCAGCATGCCGATTACCGGATCGGTCATGCGCCTGCTCCTTTCTCCTGCTCAGCCGCGTGCTGACGCTCTCGGACGATGAGGCTCTCGGTCTCCTCCACGTCGTGCAGGCGTTGCGGCCATTGGCCGGTGCGGATGCACAGCACGCAGCGGATGATCTCGGCAACTCCCTGCAGGAACAGCAGGAATCCGGTGATCGGGATCAGCACTTTCAGCGGAAACACCGGCACGCCGGCAGGACTGAAGATGCTGACTTCGCGGAAGCGCACCGACATCTGGGCGTAATTGAAGCCTGAATACATCAGCGCCGCGATCGCCGGCAGGAAGAACAGGATATAGAGGACGAGGTCCATCTTCGCCTGGGTGCGGGGCGACCAGAGGCGGTAGACCACGTCGGCGCGCACATGGCCGTTGCGCGAGAGGGTATAGGCGCCGGCCATCAGGAACATCGCGCCATAGCTGATGTAGCTGATGTCGAAAGCCCAGGTGGTGGGCGCCCGCAGCACGTAGCGCACGAACACCTCGTAGCTGACACCCAGCGTAAGGACGAGAATCAGCCAAGCGAAGGACTTGCCGACCCAGGTGCTGAGTTCATCGATGAAGAAGAGAAATTTCGTCATGCGAGCTGAACTCGCAGAGAGTTGCACATCCGGATGTCCCCCGCCTCGTTCGCAACCGGCCGGCGCTTCATCCGCGCCGGCCTTCCTTCATACAGCGTCAGCGATGCCTGGCGAAGCCGTCAGATCTTGAGCACGCCCGGGAAGTGATGGTCGAAGGCGCCGCGGTAGTCCGTCGCATTGTTCATGTTGTAATAGACCACGCGGCGCACCCATTCCTTCTGCGAGTCCATCACCTTCTTCATGAACGGATCCGAACCGAGCTGGGCGATCAGGCCGTCCCATGCCTTGATCTGGGCATCGAACACTCCCTTCGGAGTCCGCACGACGTTGACCTTGTCCTTGCTGATCAGTTCCTGCAGGTCCTTGGAGTAGTAGTCCATGGCCTTCCATTCGTTGGCCGATGACACGGCTTCCGCGGCATATTGCAGGATGGCCTTGTGCTCGGCGGGCAGCGCGTTGAACTTGGTCTTGTTGAACATGATCTCGAAATATTCCGTCGCCTGGTGATGGCTGCCCATCATGTAGTTCTTGGCGACGTCCTGCGCGCCGAAGCGCCGGTCCGAGGTCGGATTGTTGAACTCGAATCCATCGATCACGCCGCGCTCCATGGCCGGCACGATCTCGCCGCCGGGAAGCTGCGCCACGGATGCCCCCATCGCCTGGAACAGGTCGGCGGCAAGGCCCACGGTGCGATACTTCAGGCCCTTGAGGTCGGCCGGGCCGGTGATGGGCTTCTTGAACCAGCCGAGCGGCTGGGTCGGCATCGGCATGGCGAAGAAGCTCTTGATATTGACCTTCATGATCTGGTTCTGAAGCTCTTCGAACAGCTCCCGTCCGCCGCCGTTGTGGATCCAGCCAAGACCCTCATTGGCGTTGAAGCCGAACACCGGCCCCGTGCCGAACAGCGATGCGGCCTTGTGCTTGCCGTACCAGTACACGGTCACGGTGTGGGCGGCGTCGATCTGACCGCCATGCACGCCGTCGAACACCTGGAAGGGATGCACGACCGCGCCGCCGACCAGATAGTCGATGCGCAGGCGGCCGCCGGCCATCTCGTTGACGCGTTTCACGTAATCTTCGGCCATTTCGTTGAAGACGTCGGCCTTGCCCCACGAACCCTGCATCTTCAGGGTCGCCGTCTGCGCCCGGCTGACCTGCGGCATCGCAATCGCCGCACCGCCGGCCGCCGCCGCCGTCAGGAAACGGCGTCGAGTGGTCTTTGTGTCGTTACCCTTGCTCATGATGTCCTCCCGGTTGAAGCATCGCCCGCTGTTGGCGCGGGTTGTTGGTCTTGGCGGCAAGTCAAAGGCTTGCGAGAGATTTTTGCAAGGAAGAAGTGCGCGTCGCGGCCGGGGGAGATCCCGGACTCCGGATACACCGTCGTTGCTTCGCGGTCGCGAGATGGCTCGCAAACAGGCGCCGCTTCCGCCGCTGTATCGAAAGCGCGCGGGATTGTTAGACTTTAGGCGTAGGAAATCGGTGGCGCGAAGTTGCGCGCGGGTTGAATCGGCGTGACCGAATTATTCCCGCGCCGTACTGCGCCCAATTGCCGCGAGAAGATCGACTCGGGGAGAACATCGAAAGCTGCTTCGCACGCGGCTCCGCCGCGTGGAAGGTCGCTCGAGGAGAGCGGTCAGCGGAAATCGATCGCGCGCAGGATCACGCCGGGAGGGTTACCCTCCAGTTCGACGGCGCTGAATTTTTGTGCTGCACGCGTTTCGATCCGGTCGAGCAGCCGCAGAAACTGCTGCTCGCGCTTTTCCGGCGGCGTCCGGGAGGAGCCTTCCAGCGCATCCATCGCGTCGGTCGAGATGGCGCAGGCCACGCTGGCCTCGTCGTTCTTCATGGTGAAGCGCACGACCATCCGGTTGAAATCGTAGTCCTGAAACTGGCCTGCGGTCAGCATATCGAAAGCTCCTGGCAAAAACTCCTGAAGTGAACGTTTCGTCAGCCGGGGATCGGGAACTTCTTCTTGGCCGGCGGCGGATTGAGTTCGAGGATTTTCGAAAGGCAATCTTCCTGGGTGGTGTGGGGGCCGGTGACGAAGGTCCCGCTCACCTTGGTCGAGTACCAGCCCGACACCACGCCGAGACGCGCCGACTCTTCGGGTTTGACGTGACGTGCGGAAAGAATCTGCATGTGGCTTCCTTGCGTGAGCGGTCGGCACGATCGCCGGGCGCGGGTTTCTTGCCGGCAGGCGCGCGGCTCGCGCGACCCACGTCAATTGGTTCGCTTTCGCGCCCATTTCGCCGGTTATTGTTGCAAATCAGCTGTTCGCAGCCTCGGAACACAGCCCTGCATCCGGTAGAGGCGAACCCGAACGACCGTGCGCCTATTAAGCCCGAATAGCCATGGTTTTCTTCTCAGCCGGCGGCGCGCCCGTCGATCCCGGTCGCGCGTCCGCCCCCGCGCCCCGGGGGCCGGGGGCAACATTGTGCGCTCGAGCGAGGCGGGCCCTGCTGTTACGGACCGACGGCGACCAGCGCAGCCTTCCTGAAATCCTTGTTCTTGTCCTCCCGCAGCGGGTTTCTGGCTTCTTCCGCCCGCAAATTCGAAACCACTGAGAACAGGACAAAGCCGCCCTTCTTGCGGGGCAGTATAAAATACTGCGAAATCCTGGCACGCTCGGAATCCTCGCACGAGGACATGCCCCTGAACACGACCTCGCTGTCGACCAGTTCGCTGTTGCGGGCCGAGGCGAACTTGCCTTTGCAGTCCTTGGCATCGTTGCCGACGATCGCAGACGCCACGTCCAGTCCCTTCAGGCCGCCCTGCGCCGGAATGATTCTGACAAAGCCGATCGCATCGTCCGATCGCCAGGCTGCGCCGTTGTTGACCAGCGTGGGCGGCGTTTCCGCGCGACTGAGCACGCGAGGGTTATTGAGCGAGGCCTTCAGGATGAAGTTGGACGCAAACTCCATGGCCTCGAGCTGAAGCTCGGGCGTGGACGGTCCCGAGCCGGGCGTCAGGCTGCTGCCGGTCTGCGGTGGAGGCGCGGAGTGAGCCGCCACGGCGGGCGGTCGCTGCGGCAGGACGAAGTCTTTGGCGCCGGCAATGCCGTCGCGATTCACGGTCACGACGCAGTTGACCAGCGCCGGCAGCAAGATGCCGGTCTTGTCGAGATTGAACTGGAACAGATTGCCTTCGGCGAAGGCGCTCATTGTCTTCGACGCCCGGAATTGCCTGATCAGATCGGACGTGTCAGGCATGTCGACACTGACCGATTGAGCGGAAAGGACCCGGCCGTTGACGTTGAAAGGTGCACGTCCATCGAAGGTGAGGACGATGGGGAACGCCGTGCCCGGCCTGAGAGACCAACTGCTATGTGAAAAACCGAGATTCCAGCTGACGTTGGCGCTCACCATCACAAAGACGGTGATGCCGCTCCTGTAAGGCGCCGATGCGATGCATCCGGTGAACGCGCCGGTCTGGTCGTTGGTGAATGCGCCGCCGCTCCAGCCGCCGATCCTGACGGAGCCATAGGGCCCACGCGCCGTGACCGATGTGGCCGACAGTATCAGGAGCGCAATGGCGCAGATTGCCCTGAGATACATGAGTTCGCTCCTGCGATAAAGCAGGCTATTGGTCCCGCAACCTTCGCGGGCAGGCAAGGGGTAATTGTAGGATTCTTGGTGCAGTTCTTCTGCAGCGTTGCCTCACCCCGCCGTCCGTGCCCGCCGTCCCTCGATCGGATAGGCCGGGTCGTTGAAGCCCGGCGTCGAGGGGTGGCCGCTCGCCACCAGCCGGTCGATCAGCGCTTCGTCCTCGGCGGTGAAGCGGTAGTCCAGCGCGCGCAGATAGTCGTCCCACTGCGCCTCGGTGCGGGGGCCGGCGATCACGCCGGACACGAAGGAAGAGTTCAGCACCCAGGACACCGCGAACTGCCCGGCGGTGATACCGCGGGCCTCGGCATACTCTCTAATCTGCTGCGCCAGTTTCAGCGATTCCGGCCGCCATTCGGTCTGCATCATGCGCGTGTCGTTGCGCCCGGCGCGGCTGTCCTTGTCGGGCGCGGCATCGGGTGCGTATTTGCCGGTCAGCACGCCGCGCGCCAGCGGGCTGTAGGGCACGATGCCGAGGCCGTAGTAATGGCAGGCCGGGAAATGCTCGACCTCGGGCATCCGGTTCATGGCGTTGTAATAGGGCTGGCTCGCCACCGGACGGGCGATGCCGAGGTCGTCGCAGATGTTGCAGATTTCGGCCACCCGCCAGGCCCGGTAGTTCGAGACGCCGAAATAGCGCACCTTGCCCTGTCGGATCAGTTCGCCCATCGCGCGCACGGTCTCGGCCAGCGGCGTCGAATGGTCTTCCTTGTGCAGGTAGTAGATGTCGATGTAGTCGGTGCCGAGCCGCTTCAGGCTTTCTTCCGCCGCCTGCAGCACCCATCGCCGCGACAGCCCGCCGCGATTGGGATCGTCGCCCATGGAATTGGCGAGCTTTGTCGCCAGCACCCAGTCATGCCGGCTGTTGGAAATGGCGCGCCCGACGACCTGCTCGGAGCCGCCCTTCGAATAGGCGTCGGCGGTGTCGATGAAATTGACCCCGGCCTCGCGCGCCTTGGCGACGATCCGGCCTGACGTGGCCTCGTCGGTCGGGCCGCCGAACATCATGGTGCCCAGGCAGATCGGCGAAATCTTCAGGCCGCTGCGGCCCAGGGGACGGTATTGCATGGGGTGCGGTCCTCAGTAGGTGCCGTCATTCCGGGATGGTGCGTTAGCACCAGACCCGGAATCTCGAGATTCCGGGTTCGATGCTATCGCATCGCCCCGGAATGACGGATGGATGATGGCGTCCTCAAGTCTCGTTCTTCAATATCTTGAACACGCCGCTGGCCATGGCGATACAGCGTTTGTCGACGGTCACCTCGGTCGTGATGAAGAT
Organism: Bradyrhizobium sp.; assembly: GCA_030681365.1. GTDB lineage: Bacteria > Pseudomonadota > Alphaproteobacteria > Rhizobiales > Xanthobacteraceae > Bradyrhizobium. The sequence continues at coordinate 7,895 of JAUXWH010000266.1, read as the reverse complement.
CAGGCTGCGGGTGGTGCGCACCACGTGCGGCTTCGAGACCAGGGTCTCGCCGATCTTGCCGGCCTCGACGAAATGGGTGTCGAACTGCACCGTCGCCAGCGTCGGCTTGCCCGAGACGTAGCGGGCGGTCATGCCGCAGGTGCGGTCCGCGAAGGTCATCAGCACGCCGCCCTGCACCAGGCCGCGGCGGTTGTGGTGCTTGTCCTGCGCGACCAGCGCGTATTCGTGCTCGCCGTCGGCCAGGCGCTGCCACAGCGGCCCGATCAAATGCAGAAAGCCTGAGGTCTCGACCACGGTCCAGCCGTCCGATTTGAGTTTTGCGGCTGCCTTGTCCGTCATGTCGTCCTGTCCGGTCCCTTCGGGGCATCGATGTTTTGAGGCATTTCATCAAACGCGGACGTGTTGTAGTCAAGCGGGATGACCAGGCCCTTCGACCATGCCACACGGCGGAATATCGCGGCGCGCTGCGCGGCGTTCGCGCGGCTGCCTTTGAGCGAACCGGTGCCCGCGCTGAAGCGGGCCGCCGTCGCCGTCGCGCTCACCGAGGCCGAGGCGGCCGGCGGCACCGCGCTTCTGTTGACCCTGCGTGCCTCGGGCCTGCGCGCCCACAGCAACCAATGGGCGCTGCCGGGCGGACGCTGCGACGAGGGCGAGACGCCGGCAGAGGCCGCGCTGCGCGAGCTGCACGAGGAATTGGGCCTCGAACTCGGCGCAGCCGACGTGTTGGGCCTGCTCGACGATTATCCCACCCGCTCCGGCTACCTGATCACGCCTGTCGTGCTGTGGGCGGGCACCGGCGCCGCGCTGTCGCCCAATCCCGACGAGGTCGCCTCGGTGCATCGCATCGGGCTCGACACCATCGAGGATGCCGACGCCTTCTCCTTCACCACGATTCCCGAGAGCACCAGGCACGTGATCCGCTTCCGTCATGCCGGGCAATTCATCCATGCGCCGACCGCGGCGCTGATCTACCAGTTCCGCGAAGTGCTCGCCGGCCGCGACACCCGCGTCGCCGAACTGGAACAGCCGGTATTCGCCTGGAAGTGACGGCCGGCGGCGCCGGGCAGGAGTGAGGCAAGCGGCCGCGCCGTTTCGGGGCTGACTTCGACGGCCTTCTTGCTAAACAGGTCGAATGCGCATCTCAGCGATTCGTTTTTGCCTTCGTGCTGGTCTTCGTTCCTGGCTTGGGTTCCCCGCGCTCGCGCTGCTGCTGATGGCGCCGCAAGCGGCGGCAATGGATGCTGCCGTGCTGCCGCCGGCCACCGCCCGGGCAATGGCGCAGGCGGCTTCCCCGCAGGCGATCGCGGAGTATCGCCGCAAGCTTCGGGAATATGAAGCCGCGCGCGCCGCGTTCGAACAGCAAGCCGAACCCTATTGGGACGCGATTGCCGAAAAACGGCGCGGCCGCAACGCCAAGCGGCGCGAGCGCCAGGCCATCACGCTGGATGATTATGTGCTGACGCAGCCGCCGCTCTACACCGGGCCGAAGCGGCCGGTGGACCCGGAGCCCGACGACGAGCCACGCGAGCGCAAGCCGCTTCCTGTCGTCGCCGACTTCCTGAAAGCCGCCGCCGTGCATTTCCAGTTCAGGCCGCAACGCCCCGCCAGCGAGGTCGAATTCAAGCGCGCCTATGGCCGCGTCGCATTGGCTTCCGGGCTGACGCGCGAGCAGATCGTGCGGGTCTATTCGTTCGAGACCGGCGGCAACGGCAGTCACGACATGCAATCCGGATTGAACCCCTCTCGCCCCGGCTCGCGCGCGATCTCGACGGCGATCGGTTACAACCAGTTGCTCACCACCAACACCGTCTCGCTGCTCGCCGAGAAAGGGCATGACATCGTCAAGGCGTTGGCGGAAAAGGCCGACGGGCTATCAGGGCCGGCACGCAAGGCGATGGATCACAAACTGGCGGTATTGAAGCGGATGGTGGCGTTCACGCGTTCGGTGCCGGTGCGATGGTCGGAGCACGAGAAACTCGCCAGGACGCCGCAGGGCTGGGGCGTCCATGCCATGGTGCTCGACATCGACGTCGGCCCGCTGCTGCAGACCCGCAAGCTGCTGACCTCGGTGTTGTTCGCGCGCGCCAAGGGCCATACCCGGCCGCTCAGCGCCGCCGAACTCGAGATGATGAACCTGACCGGCGATTCTACCGGGCTCGACATGGTGACGATGCCGCAGGCGATGCGCGAACAGGTTCCGACCGCGAATTTCTTCCAGCGCGGCGGCTACGAGCGCAACCCGGTGGCGATCCGCCACAACACGGTGGCGAAGCTGCTGGCGATCACCGACGACAGGATGGACGCCAACAGCAAGCTGCCGGGCGCCAGGGAACTGGCGGGGGCGTTTTAGGTTGGGTTGTCCGCTTCCTTCCCTCTCCCCTTGTGGGAGAGGGTGGATCGAATGCGCTTAGCGCATTCGAGACGGGTGAGGGGGTCTGTCTCCGCGGATAGAAACCCCTCATCCGGCAGCCTTCGGCTGCCACCTTCTCCCACAAGGGGAGAAGGGAAGAGAACAACTCAGCTCGGGCCGAACATGAAGGTGCCGTCGCCTTCGAGATAGGGCCCCCTTCGCATATAAAGCTGACCGTTCTGGCCGAGGAAGAACAGCGTGCCCTTCGGTACTTTCTTGGCGCCCTTCAGCAGCAAGCCCGCATTGTTGGTGCCCATCTTGTAGGCGAAGGTCTTGCCGTCCTTGTCATAGCCGTAGCCCATGTCCGTTCTCAACTCCCACGGCGTGGGCGCCGGGGCCTGCGCAAATGCGGATGTGGGCGGCGCGGCGAGCGCAGCCACGACAAGCGCGGCTGCCACCAGAACGGTGTTGGTCGAAGTTCTCGTCATCCTGCATGCTCCCATGATCGGTCCGAAAAGCCGATCCCAATTCCTTGAACAAATCACGAACGCCATTCCCCCGTCAACGCGCCTGTTCGCCGCATCGCACTCGCCCGGGGGACTTTGCGATTTCCCGCTTCCGACTTCGCGACTATGTTCCGGTTTAGGTCTAGAAGCGGTGTTTCTCAAGGAGGCTCACAGGGATGATTCGGATGAACCACGTGATGAAGATCTGTCTGGGCGCCGCGCTCTCGCTGGTGACACTGGTCCCCGTGGCGCAGGCCGATGATTTCAAGCTCAGCAACAGCCAGCGCATTTCCTGCAGCCGCGGCCTCGCCCCGGGCAAGCTCAATACCGCGACCTGCAAATCCTACGCCTATATCTTCAACATCAAGACCTCGGAATATTACCGCTGCCAGGTCAGCCTGGCGCTGACGCGAGACAACAAGGAAGTGATCAACGTGCAGAGCGACGGCGGTTGCGCCACGAAGCCCCGCATCTTCGACACCGATTCAAACTATTCGTTCGACGCCAGCGAGACCGAGGGGCCAAACACCAATTCGTTCTTCGGCCCCGGCGGCTACGCGGTGTGGGCCAGCGACAACGCGGCGCGGAAAGTCCGCGGCTGCATCATCATCTCCTCCGGCCTCGGCTCCGACATCTCGAAGTGCCTCGACATGAAGTTCGAGTGACCGGCTGATCGGTGTCCCGCGCTCCCTCACGGGGATGCGCGGGCAGCGCGCTTCCCCCCGCAGCTGGCCGGCACGTTCGCCGATCGCGTATCAATCGGTCTGCAACGGGATGTGAACGTCGATCATCGGACTCCCCATCAGCCTGGAGGGGAAGCGGGCTCCGACGAATGTCTTGTTCACAGGCTCAACCTCGACACTCAGCTTGCCTCCGGTCACCTCGGCGAGAGGCAGGTCGAAGTCGAAATGTGCCATTGCGTTCTTGACGCATGTTTCACACTGGTCCACGTCGTCGGGCTGAAACATGAAGCGGGAGGCAATTGTCTTTCCATCCTTCATGAGGTGGACCGCGAAACTGCCGGGTATCTTGATGCGGTTGATGCCGGTGACCGACACCATGGCGTGTTGCGCGTCGAGGGAGACCTTGCGGTCGACCGACACCGCGCGGCTGGTCTTGAGCGCGAAAGCGACCGGCTTCGGTGGCGCGGCAGGCGGCGCGTAGTCGACACCGAGAGCGATTGAATCGATCGTCTTCACTGTGTTCAGCCCGAGCGGCCCCGCCGTGAAGGGCGTCAGCGCCTGCAATGGCGCGAGGGTGAAGATCTGATAGCTGAGCAGATCCGTGGTCTTGTTGATGGTCGAGAGCAATCCATTCAGGTCCGTGCCCTGCACCTTCTTTTGCCACTCCCACCACAACCGGTCCCAATTGGAGTGAAAGAACCAGAACACCGGATCGAAGGAAGCAACCGCCTGATTGGCCATCGTGGGACCGATCGAACCGTGGCCGGAATCATGGGCCGCGATGATCGTGTTGTATGGGGCGCCGGACCAGTAGCCGTGAAAGTCCTCCCAATCCGTCTTGGTCAGCGCCCGATTGACGTCGGCGGTCACGTCGTATTGCAGCAGATTGGCCGCGATATCAGGGTAGGAAAAGCGCTCGGTGACGTAGCCCTTGCCAAAACCGCCGCCGACATCCTGCGGGAGCGTGTAGCTGTCGTACGGAGGAGACTTGAGCAGATCCGGAAACGGCGTGGTGATGTCCCAGTACGGGAGAGTGACGTTCTCGCATCCGGGAACCGAGCGCAGCGCGTTCTCGAAGCCGAGCAGGTAGGCTCTGTGCCACGGATTGTAGGAGGGGACGTGGTGCTGGCAGTATCGTTCCGGCAGCCAATGGATGCCTGCCTGCGCAAAATAGCTGTTCGGGTCGGAAACGTCCTTGGCGAGGATTCCCTCGAACGCCTTTTTCAGCGTATCGCGCTCGGTGGCGCTCAGGCTGTTCACGTCCTTCCTGATCCGCGCGGCCGCGGTCCTTTTCGCCGACAGGGCCGCCATCGCGTAAACCTGATCGGACGTCGGGGTGCCTTTCGGACAGCCGTCGCTCAACCAGTTGAGAAAGGTCTGCACCATGTCCGGCGTCCATGGATTGCCGGGGGGCATGTTGTGGGCCGCAACCTGGCCGTAGATGTTGCCGGAGGCCGCCTGGACCTGATCGTAACTGGTCAAGTCCAGTTCCTGGCTGCCCATGTGAGCGATGTCCGTCTTGGTGAACATCAGCCGGATCGTGTCGTACCAGGTCGGATGCGCTACAGGGTAGGTCGGTGTGACAGACATCATAGCCTCCTTTGGGGACAATCGATTTGGGGATCAATCGGACTCAAGCATGAGGTAGACGCTTAGCGTGGGGTGCCCCATCCGTTCCAGCTCGGGGCGCTGCGCAGGTTCGGGCGATCCAGCGGGTTCGATCTCGACGGTCAGTTTGCCGTCTGCCACGACATCGATGGGCAGAAGGAAGTCGAAGCGGACAGGTTGGCGAAGCGCGCCCGGCTTAGCGGCATCCGCGCCGTCCGAGGCCTGGAAGAAGAAGCGCGACGCGATACGCCGATTGTCCTTGACGATGTGGACTGCGAACGAACCCGCGATCGCGCCGGGATCGAGGCCTTCGACGGCGACGTTCACTTCACGCGTGTTTACCGTAACAGCCTCGGAGATAGGAACCGATTTGCGGGTCTTCCGCGCGCCGCTCATGGCCGCAAACTCACGTACCGCTTGCGTGCGCCGGACGACACGAGGTTTTGCCTCCTTCCAGACAATTACACGTTAAGATTGAGTATACGCCTCCAGCGAGTCCAAAAGCAAGTATCGGCCGCTGGAATGAATTGCGCCGGCCCCGGATCGGGACCCTTCGGCTCCCGCGCCGCTTTCTCCACACCCGCCGCAGCGTGTCATCAGGGCGGCGTGACGCGCAGGGCTCTTGAGGGAATGCACAAAAAAGCCAGGCGGCGCAGAGATTGCGCCGCCTGGCGGTTTGGATTGGACGTGTGCCGGCGAAAGAAGTCTATCCGCCGATGCCCTTTTCCTTGAAATACTTCAGCGCGCCGGGATGGAACGGGATCGGCGAACGCTCCTGCACCTGGTTGTCGAGCGAGAAGCTCAACGCCTCCTTGTGCACGGCGACGATGTCCGCCTTCTTCTCCACCAGCGTCTTGACGATCGCGTAGGCGTCGTCATTGCTCATCTTGTCGCCGGTGACGATCAGGTTCCAGACTTCGGCAATGGCGTTGTCCTTTTCCAGCCCGGGATACGAGCCGGCCTTGATCGTGCTGGCGGTATAGAGCTTGCCGTATTTGGCGTTCATCTTCTCGGCCGTTTCGCTGTGATCGATCAGCTTCATCTTCATGCCCGGCGTGGCCGCGAGGTCGGTCACGGCGGCGGTGGGGATGCCGCCGACCCAGAAGAAGGCGTCGATCTTGCGATCCTTCACCGCATTGACGGATTCGGCGACGCCGAGCCGTTCGCGCTTCATGTCGTTGTCCTTGTCGAGGCCGGCGGCCTCGATGACGCGGAACGCCATCACTTCGGTGGCGCTGCCCGGCGATCCCGTGGAAACGCGCTTGCCCTTGAGATCGGACATTTTCTCGATGCCGGTGCCTTCGACGGTGACGACATGCATGCGGTTCGGATAGACCACCAGCAGCGCCTGCAGCGGCACCTTGCCGCTCTTGAATTTATCCTTGCCTTGCAGCGCATCGAGCGCGGCATCGGCCATGGTGAACGCCATCTCGCTCTGACCCGACGCGATCAGCTTGAGATTGTCGACCGACCCGCCGGTGACTTCCGCGGTGGCCTGCACGTTCGGAAGGTTCTTCGACAGCACGTTGGCCACCGCGCCGCCGAGCGGATAATAGACACCGCCGGTGCCGCCGGTGCCGATCGCCATGGTCTTCTGCTGGGCGTGGACCATTCCCGCGAGCGCGAGCCCCGCCGAAAGGGTGATCGCCAGTATCGCCGCGGTCTTCCTGGTCTTCGTCATCATTAAGTCTACTCCCTGATTAAGTTGTTACGGCCGGTTGTTTCGGTGTTGGTGTTCTGGCCTGCCACAGCAGCACGCCGAGGCCGATGATCAGGCCCGGCACGTAAGTGTAGCTGATCTCGCGTCCGATGATCGATTCGACTATCGCCTCGATCAGGCTGGGGAATACCAGCAGCAGTCCCGATAGCAGAAGCAGGACGCCCTCGATCGGCTTATTTTGTCGCAGCGCCCAGTTCTGCGCAACCGCGGCGAGCGCCACCAGTCCGAGCGTTGTCTTGATTGTGATCTCGATGATATCGACCCACGAACCGCCCTTCGGGATGGTGAGCAGCAGGCCGACGCCCTGCGGATCGAGCACGAACACGAACGGCACCAGGAACGCCGGCAGCGTATATTTCCACGATTGCAGCGTGGTCCTGTAGGGATCGCCGCCGGTGATGGCGGCGGCCGCGAACGGCGAGAGCGCGGTCGGCGGCGATACTTCCGACAGCACGGCGTAATAGAAGATGAACATATGGGCGGCGTAATCGGGAATGCCGAGCTTGATCAGCGCCGGTGCCGCGATCACCGCGCAGATGATGTAGGACGCGGTCACCGGCACCGCGAGACCGATGATCCACACGATCAGCGCGGTATAGAGCGCGGTCAGCAGCAGGCTGCCGCCGGCATAGGCGATCACGATCGAGGAAAATTTCAGGCCGAGGCCGGTCAGGGTCACGACGCCGACGACGATGCCGGCGCAGGCGCAGGTGGTGGCGGCGTTCAGCGCGCCGACCGAACCGTCGGTCAGCGCCTTCACCAGTTTGCCGGGCACCAGCGCCGTCTCCCGGCGCAGGAAGCTCAGCGCGAAGGTCACGGCGGTGGCGTAGAACACCGACAGCGCCGGCGAGTAGCCGACCACCATGAACACCACGACCGCGAGCAGCGAGATGAAGTGAAAGCCGTAACGCCGCGTCATCGCGCCGAGCGACAGTTCCGGGGTGAAGTCGACGTCCTTGGCGCCGTATTTCTTGGCGTCCAGTTCGACCATGATCAGCAGCGAAAGGTAATAGAGACAGGTCGGGATC
>JAUXWH010000253.1 GCA_030681365.1 Bradyrhizobium sp. | reverse complement strand
GGCAGACGCTGGGCTTCGACGAAGATTGCCCAGCCCGAGCCCAGCCGCCGCAGGGCATTGTTGAGCCTGGAAGTGATGGCCACGAGTTCGGCGGCCGTCGCGGAGTCGAGATCGGGGCCCCGGAAGCGCGCGGTCCGTTGCAGCGAGCCGTCCTTGTTGAGGATGACGCCCTGCTCGACCAACGCCGCCCACGGCAGGAAATCGGCAAGGTTCTGGGGGCGACGGCGATATTCGGCGAGATTCATCATGAGGTTCGCCTCACGCGGCCAGATGCTGCGGGTAGCGAAGATGTCGCCGCACCACGTCGACGAAGGCAGGATCGCGCTTGGTGGCCCAAACCGCCGCCAAATGGCCGATCAGCCAGATCGCCGCGCCGACAAGCCACAAGCGGAGGCCGAGGCCGACGGCGGCGGCGAGCGTGCCATTGACGATCACGACCGCCCGGGGCGCGCCGCCCAGAAGAAGCGGCTCCGTCAGCGCGCGATGGACCGGTGCGTAGAAACCGGGAATGGCGTCACGCTGCTCCATCAGACAAGCGCTCCACCGCCGAACGAGAAGAACGACAGGAAGAAACTCGAAGCGGCAAAGGCGATCGAGAGGCCGAAGACGATCTGGATCAGGCGGCGGAAGCCGCCGGAGGTCTCGCCGAAGGCCAGCGCCAGGCCGGTGAGGATGATGACAATGACCGATATGACCTTTGCGACGGGCCCTTGAATGGACTCCAGTATCTGATTGAGCGGCTGCTCCCACGGCATGTTCGAGCCTGCCGCATAGGCAGGTGCGGTGAGAAGCGCGAAGAGGACAAAGGTCGAGAGAGCGGCGAGGGGGCGCCGAAAGTGCAACATTATTGTTCTCCCGCGGGGATGAGGACGTAGTCGCCGGCCGGACCGAGACCTTTTACGGCGGCAAGGTCGGTGAGCCTGCGGGCAGCGCCCCGGCCCGTGAGAACAGCGATGACCTCGATGGTTTCGGCAATCAGCGCGCGAGGGACCGTGACGACGGCTTCCTGGATGAGCTGCTCGAGGCGACGGAGCGCTCCGATGGCAGAGCCTGCGTGCAGGGTACCGACGCCGCCGGGATGTCCGGTGCCCCAGGCTTTTAGGAGATCCAGTGCTTCCGCCCCTCGCACCTCGCCGATCGGGATACGATCGGGCC
>JAUXWH010000239.1 GCA_030681365.1 Bradyrhizobium sp. | reverse complement strand
ATTCTGCATAATAATGTCGGCATCGGCTCTGGCGATGCGCAGCCGCACCGGCTGACCGAGGACGCGTATGACCAGATTATGCTGGTCAATCTCAAGGCGATGTGGCTGACCTGCAAACATGTGATCCCGGTGATGCGCGAGCAGAAATCGGGATCCATCGTCAATATTTCATCCGCCGCTGCGGTCTCGAGCGGCGGCATTACGGCCTATGAAATTTCCAAGGCGGGGGTGAACAAGCTCACCCAATCCATCGCCATGACCAACGCCAAGCATGGCGTACGCTGCAATGTGATTATGCCGGGGCTGATGGATACGCCGATGGCGATCGAAGGCAATGTCAAGGCGCGTGGTATTTCACGCGAAGAAGTGCGCACCATGCGCGACCGTATCGTGCCGCTGCGCGGCAAGATGGGCACCGGCTGGGATGTCGCCAACGCGGCCCTGTTTCTGGCCTCGGACGAAGCCAGTTTTGTCACAGGCGTGACACTGCCGGTGGACGGCGGCGCAAGCGTGAGGCGCGGATAGATGGCGCTGAACCTCGACTACGATGCCATCATCATCGGCGCGGGGATGTCGGGCATGTACCAGCTGTACCGGTTACGCGAACAGGGCATGCGGGTGCGGGTGTTCGAGACCGGCACCGGCGTCGGCGGCACCTGGTACTGGAACCGCTATCCGGGCGCGCGTTTCGATTCCGAAAGCTACTCCTACGGCTATTCGTTCTCGCAGGAATTGCTGGAGGAATGGAACTGGTCGGAGCATTTCGCCGGCCAGCCGGAAACGCTGCGCTATCTCAATCATGTCGCCGACAAGTTCGACCTGCGCCGCGACATTCAGTTCCGCAGCCAGGTCGCCGCGGCCGTCTGGGCCGAGGACACGCGCAGCTGGACCATCACGCTGCAGGACGGCAGCCAATTCCGCGCGCGCTTTCTGATCACCGCCATCGGTCCGCTCTCCGCTCCCACCCTGCCGCGGATCGAGGGGGTGGGCTCGTTCAAGGGCCAGTCGTTCCATACCGCGCGATGGCCGCACGAGCCGGTCGACTTCACCGGCAAGCGGGTAGCGGTGATCGGCACCGGCGCCACCGGCGTGCAGACCATCCAGACCATCGCCGGCAGCGTCGGTCATCTCACCGTGTTCCAGCGCACGCCGAACTGGTGCGCGCCCCTGCACAACGGCAAGATCGACGCCGAGACGCAGGCCAGGATCAAGGCCGGCTATCCCGAGATGTTCAGGCGCTGCCAGGAGACCTTCGCCTGTTTCATCCATACGCCGGATCCGCGCGGGACCTTCGAGGTATCCGACCAGGAGCGCGAGGCCTTCTTCGAGAAGCTCTATGCCGAGCGCGGGTTTGGGATCTGGCAGGCAAATTTCCGCGACATACTGATCGACCGGAAGGCCAACGCTCTCATCAGCGATTTTGTGGCGCGCAAGATCCGTCAGCGGGTAAAGGACCCGAAGATCGCGGAAAAGCTGATCCCCCGGAATCACGGCTTCGGCACGAGGCGGCTGCCGCTGGAGACCTTCTATTACGAGGTCTACAACCGGGACAATGTCGATCTGGTCGACATCACGGAAACGCCGATCGAGCGGATCACGCCGGAGGGCATCAAGACCAGCGGCAAGGAATACGGGTTCGACATCATCATCTACGCCACCGGCTTCGACGCCATCACCGGCAGTTTCGACAAGATCGATCTTCGCGGGACCAACGGCACGCGGTTGAAGGACAGGTGGAAAAGCGGACCGGAGACCTTTCTCGGCGTCATGGTCGACGGTTTTCCCAACATGCTGATGCTGATGGGACCGCACACGGCGCTCGGCAACATCCCGCGCAGCATCGAGTACAATGTCGACTGGGTGACCGGGCTGTTGCGCCATGCGAAGCAAACCGGCCTGACGCGTGTCGAAGCCAGGCCATCGGGCGTCGCGTCCTGGACCGACCACGTCAAGGCGCTGGGAGCAGGGCTGCTCTCCAACGAGGTCAATTCCTGGATGACCGGAATCAACAGCAACGTCGAAGGCAAGCAGACCCGTATCGTCGCACGCTACAGCGGCAGCGCGCCCGCCTACCGCGCCAGATGCGACGAGGTGACCGCGACACAATATCAGGAACTCGCGCTCGCCTAGGCCGGGGCGAGCGAAGCGGTGAGCAGCCCCCTGACCGACACCCGTCCGAACCCATCCGCCCGGCAGCCTGAATGCTGCCGGCGGGATTCCAAAAGCCCGAGATGCAAAAGGTCCCGGGTGGGACCTTTTGAAGCTTACACCGCGTCTTTTGCCGCCTTGACCGGGCGCGCCCTGACGATTTTCCGGGCCGGCTTGGCCTTGAAGGTCATGGCCTCGCCGGTGAAGGGGTTGGTGCCCTTGCGCGCCTTGGTGGCGGGCTTCTTGATCACCACGAACTTGGCGAATCCGGGAACGAGGAACACACCGGATTTCTTGAGTTCTTTGTAACCGACGGTCGCCAACGTCTCGAGCACGCCCTTGACGTCCTTCTTCGCGATTTCGTTCTCGGCAGCGATCTTCTCGATCAGCTGCGACTTTGTCATCTGTACTGCCATTTGGGCTCCTGTAAGTTGATTCGCATCGCAGACAGTATTGTGAATCTAGCGTAAAAACCGCGTATTTCGCGATCTGCACAGTTTTGTTGCTGCGCCAGATGCCCCTGCCCGCTTTGCCTGCTGCTTCGGCCGCGAGGTTCAAACTCGCCGAATCAGCAGTCCTAGAGCCTTAAAGTAACAAAACCGCGGCCGTCATGCGAAGATTCGTTCAACGGGGCACGACTGCGGTGGCCTCGATTTCAACTCTCGCCGCCTTTTCCACAAGACGTACGACCTGGACCAGCGCCATGGCTGGGTAGTGCGCGCCGAAGACCTCGCGGTAGGCCTGGCCCAGCGGCTTCAGGTTCGCCAGATACTCCTCGATATCGACGACGTACCAGGTCAGGCGAACGAGGTGCTCGGGCCGCGCGCCGCCCTCGCCAAGAATGGCCGAGATGTTGCTCAGGGTCTGCCGAACCTGCGCGACAAAATCGGCCGGCAGATGACCCTGGTTGTCCCAGCCGATCACGCCGCCGGTCACCACGAGGCGGCCATCGGCCGCCATGCCGTTGGCGTATCCCTTCGGGGCGGGCCAGCCGCTCGGCTGCAAAATCCGCGGACCCGCGGCCGACGTCTCGCCCTTGGCAATCGGCAGCACTGCAAGGGTAGGCGCTTTTGGCGTGCTCACAGATAGTTCTCCATCGAATATTACTCGGCGGCCATGCTGGACGCCGGCGCGGCCGATCCCGCCATCTGCCGCAGGGCGAAACGCTGCAGCTTGCCGGTTCCGGTCTTCGGCAATTGCGCAACGAACTCGACCGCCCGCGGATACTTGTAGGGCGCGATCTCGCGCTTGACGTGATCCTGCAATTCAGCCGCCAGCGCGGCATCGCCGTCGATGCCGGGAGCGAGCACCACATAGGCCTTGACGATCATGCCGCGCGCTTCGTCGGGTGCGCCGACGACGCCGCATTCGGCCACGGCCGCATGGCCGAGCAACGCGGCCTCGACCTCGGGGCCGGCGATGTTGTAGCCGGAGGAAACGATCATGTCATCGGACCGGGCGACGAAGGAGAAGCGGCCCTCCTCGTCGCGGATGAAGGTGTCGCCGGTCAGATTCCAGCCATCGCGGACATAGTTCGATTGCCTGGAATCCGCGAGATAGCGGCATCCGGTGGGACCGCGAACGGCGAGCTTGCCGGATGTGCCCGGCGGCAATTCCTTCATGTCTGCGTCGACGATTTTGGCTTCGTAACCGGAAACCGGCCGCCCCGTGCTGCCGGCGACGGCATCGCCGGTCCGGTTGGTGATGAAGATGTGCAGCAGCTCCGTGCTGCCGATGCCATCGAGAATGGTCTTGCCGGTCCTTTTGGTCCAGCTGTCGAACACCGGCGCCGGCAAGGTCTCGCCGGCCGAAACCGCAATGCGCAGCGACGACAGATCGGCGCCCTTGTCCATCGCCGCCATCATCGCCCGATACGCGGTCGGCGAGGTGAAGCAGATCGTGGCCTTGTAGGTCTCGATGATCTTGACGATCTCGGCGGGCGCCGCATTCTCCAGCAGCGTCGCGGTGGCGCCGAACCGTAAGGGAAAGATCGCGAGCCCGCCCAGGCCGAACGTAAAGGCCAGCGGCGGCGATCCCACGAAGACATCATCCGGCGTGACCTTGAGCACTTCCCGGGCATACCCATCCGCGACGATCAGGAGATCGCGATGGAAATGCATCGTCGCCTTCGGCTCGCCCGTGGTGCCCGAGGTGAATCCCAGCAGCGCCACGTCGTCGCGGCCGGTCCTGACCGCATCGAACCGGACCGGCTTGCTCAGCGCCACCCGGTCTAGCTCGGCGTCATGGTTCGACGTTCCGTCGAAATTCACCACCTGCTTGAGAAACCGGCTGGTCTTGGCGCAGGCCACCAGTTCGTCGGCAATGCGGCTGTCGGTCAGCGCGAGGCCGATCTCCGCCTTGTCGACGATCTTCGTCAGTTCGCCGGCGCGCAGCATCGGCATCGTATTGACGACGACCGCGCCCGCCTTGGTGGCCGCGAGCCATGCCGCGACCAGCGCCGGATTGTTGCCGGAACGGATCAGGACGCGGTTGCCGGGCTTGACGCCGTAATTCTCCACCAGGGCATGCGCCAGGCGGTTCGACCAGTCCGTCAGTTCCTTGTAGGTGCGCTGGCGGCCGTTGCCGATCAGCGCGACATGATCGCCGAACCCCTGCTCGACCATGCGGTCGGTCAGTTCGACCGCGGCGTTGAGATAGTCGGGATACTGAAACTCCGGTCGGTCGAGGACCAGTTCCGGCCATTGCTCCGAGGGCGGGAGGTTGCGTCGCGCGAAATCGTCAACGTGGCCCGATGGGCCAAGCGATCGACCGAGACTGGGAATTCCACCTGACATTTCCATCGCTCCATCCTCCCTGACTTCGGGATGAAAGGGTTGAGACCAATATCCAGGCCGTCCGGCAGCGGACCATTCCAAAACATTTTATACTTAAAGTAATTTGGCGCAAGAGCCCGGATCGGGGCATGCCGTATCTTTCGAAATCTACCGCCCCGCCAGTTGCTTCAGGCGTGTCACCATCGGCGAGCCGGGATCGGCGAGCGGCGCGATGGCGGTAAAATGATTGGCGCCGGCGACCACGCCGAACCGTGTGGTGACGCCGGCGGCGCGCCAGGCCTCGACGATGGTTCGGCTTTGCCGAAGGTACTCGGCACTTTCGTTCTCGCCCACCACCGCATCCATGCTCCTGCCCGCGGGGGCATTCCAGAACAATGGACTGGCGGCCCTGGCGGTGGCGGCATCGAGACCCAGGGCGCGGTTGATCGACGTCTCCACCAGCGGTCCGAGATCGAACAGACCCGAAATGGAATAGACCGACGCCACGAGGTCTCTCGGCAGCGATGCATCGATCGCCGGCCAGTCGGTCGCCAGCATGCAGGCCGCGAGGTGGCCGCCGGCGGAATGACCACTCACGACGAGGCGCCGTCCGAGCCGCGCCAACTCGCGGCAGGCCTCCCGCATCTCCGCGATGATGCCGTCAACGCTGACGTCGGGACAAAGGTCGTAGCTCGGAATGGCGACGCCGATGCCATGGGCATTCAAGCCGCGGGCGAGATGGCTGAAAAACGAGTTGTCCAGCGCCTGCCAATAGCCGCCATGGATGAAGACGACAAGCGGCCCGTCATGGTCGCCGGGGAAATAATCGATCACGTTGCGCGTACCGGCCCCGTAACGGACCACGCGCGGAACGCGCCCCGCGCGAAAGGCCGCGGCGTCCCTCGCCCAGCCTGCGATCAAAGCGGAGCTCTCCGGGACACGCGCCCGGTTGTTGTATTCGGCCTCATAGTCATCAGGCGCGCTCAAGCCTGGAGCGCCCGTTTTTGCGCGGACTTCTGCGCCGAGCCCTTGGTCTTGGCCAATAGCCGCATCAGGTCGCGGACGTCCTTCGGCGAAAGATCCGAAAAGATGTCGGCGATCCAGATCTGGTGCTCCGCCGCCATCCGGCGAAACTCGGCACGGCCCGCCTTGGTCAATCGGATCACCTGGACGCGCCGGTCGGTGTCCGAGGTGCGTCGATCCAGATGGCCGGATTCGACCAGTCGCTCCACCAGCCCGGTGACGTTGCCGTTCGAGACCATCATCCGCTTCGAGACATCGGACAGCGTCATGCCATCGGGCACCTTATCGAGCTGGGCCATCAGATCGAAGCGCGGCAGGGTGACATCGAACCGCTCGCGCAGCCGGCCGCGCACCTCGCCCTCGATCAGGGTCGTGCAGGTCAAAAGCCGCAGCCACAATCTGAGTTCGTCGCCGTGATCTTCGGGGAGCTCGACCGCCTTGGTCTCGGAGTCAAGGATCATGATGGGATTTTTGTCTCTCTCCTGCCTGCCGCGCGACGTTCAACGGAAGCAACGGTTGCGGCGCGTCCCTACAATTGTTGCATTTCTTTAGGCTTCAAGCAATTGGCGCGGGGATTGCATGGTTTGCCGGGCGTGGCTTGAACCTGTCGCAACCATGCTTGCGGCAATGGCCATCATCGGAATAGGCTCGGTTCCGAAAAAACCGGATCCGGCCCGGCGCGGATTTCGGCGGCACATTCGTCGCCGATCAAGGAGAATTCATGAAACAGCGTTTGAAGGTGGCGGGACTGTCAATCCTGTTGGGCGTTGCGGCCGGTCAAGCTATCGCACAGGAAAAAATCAAGATCGGCGTGATCGTGACGCTGTCAGGTCCGCCTGCGGCACTCGGCCAACAGGTCCGCGACGGTTTCACGCTCGCGGTCAAGGATCTCGGCGGCAAAATGGCGGGCCGGGATGTCGAGGTGATAGCGGTCGATGATGAACTCAAACCGGATGGCGCCGTCACCAAGGTCAAGGGCCTGCTCGAACGCGACAAGGTCGACTTCGTCGTGGGGCCGATTTTCTCCAACATCCTGCAGGCCATTCACAAGCCGGTGACGGACACCAAAACGTTCCTGATCAGCCCGAACGCCGGCCCCTCCAGCTTTGCCGGCAAGAACTGCAGCCCGTTCTTCTACGCCACGTCCTACCAGAACGACCAGGTACACGAGGTTCTGGGCAAGGTCGCGCAGGATCGCGGCTACAAGCGCGTCTACATCATGGTGCCGAATTATCAGGCCGGCAAGGATTCGGTCGCCGGGTTCAAGCTGGACTACAAGGGAGAAATCGTCGAGGAGTCCTATCTGCCGCTCAACACCCTGGATTTCCAGGTCGAGCTCTCCAAGATCGCGTCGCTGAAGCCTGACGCCGTGTTCACCTTCATGCCGGGCGGCATGGGCGTGACATTGGTGAGGCAGTACCGGCAAGCCGGTCTCGCCGACAAGATTCCCGTGCTGTCGGCGTTCACGGTCGATGAGTCGACGCTGCCGGCGCAGCAGGATGCCGCGGTCGGCATGTTCGGCGGTTCGAACTGGGCACCCAATCTCGACAATCCGCAGAACAGGAAATTCGTCGCCGGCTACGAGGCCGCCTACAACATCGTGCCCGGCACCTATGCCATGCAGGCCTACGACACCGCCATGCTGATCGACAGCGCCGTCAAGGCGGTGAAGGGTGACCTCTCCAACAAGGAAGCGGTCTCAGCGGCGTTGAAGAAGGCCGACTTCACCTCGCTGCGCGGCAGTTTCAAGTTCAACACCAACGGCTATCCGATTCAGAATTTCTACCTGACCAAGGTGGCCAAACGGCCGGACGGAAAATTCCAGACCGAAATCGCCGAGAAGGTGTTCGAGAATTATGGCGATCGTTACGCCAAGGATTGCGCATCCGGTAAATAGGCGGTCCAAAGCAAGACGATCTTGGGAGGAAACCAACAATGACAAGCGAGATCACGGGCATCACCCGGGCCAACGAGGGCATACAGGGAATTTCCTGGAATATCCTCGGCCAGACCTACGTGCCGAAAAACCGTACCGAGCATTGCTTCTCGTGGCACGCGACCCTGCCGCCGGGCACCTTCGTGCCGCCGCATATCCATCCGGACCAGGACGAATACCTGTACATGCTGGAAGGCAAGCTCGACTTCATGCTGGGCGGCGCCGAGGCCCAGGCCACCGCTGGCGACCTGATACGCCTCGGCATGGGCGTTCCCCACGGCATCTTCAACAAGTCGGATCAAACCGCCAAGGTGCTTTTCTGGGTATCGCCGACGCGGAAACTCTACGACCTGTTCTGGGGGCTCCACAACATGAAGGAGCAGAAGCCGGAAGACGTCGTGGCGATGGCCGCGGAATACAACATCCACTTCCTGCCCCCGCCGCCGGGCGCCTGAAAAGAACCACGCACCACTCTTGCCGTCATCCTGAGGTGCGAGCCTCTTCGGCGAGCCTCGAAGGATGACTACGACGGTGCACGCGGCCATCCTTCGAGGCGCGAAGAGCGCGCTCCTCAGGATGACGGCTGTGTAGTCGGATACAGCTACGCCCGCACCGCCGCCAGTCCCGGCACCGCGGCGAATCCCGCCTTGCTGGCATAGCCGCGCACGATCGCCTCGCGCTGGCTGTAACTGAGCACCTTGTCGATGTCGTCAAAACCGTCGGGCGCCAGTTGCTCGACCGCATCGATCACGCCTTCCGGTCCGCCGCGGCGGTTGGCGCGCACGATCTCGGCCGTCATCGGCAAGCGCTGCTGCTGGTAGGCCAATAGCGCCTGGCGCGGATGCTCTGCGCGCGCCAGCGCGTCGGCGAGGCACCGCGCGTCGAGAATGGCCTGCGAGGCGCCGTTCGATCCCACCGGATACATCGGATGCGCGGCGTCGCCGAGCAGCGTGACGCGGCCGCTCGACCAATGCGGCAGCGGATCGCGATCGCAGCACGGATACTCGTAGAACTCGGGGGTCGCCGCGATCAGGTTCGGCACGGCGACATGCGGCACCGAGAACCGCGCGACATGCGGCATCAATTCCTCGCGCTTGCCGGGCCGCGACCAGTCCTCGCGCCGCGGCGGCGCCACATTGCCCTCGCCGACCTTCACCAGCACCGCCCAATTGGTCAGGCGGTTCGCCGGGCTCGATCCCTCCGCGATCGGATAGACTACGACCTTGGCGTTCAGGCCACCGGCGACGATCATCGACCTGCCGTCCAGAAACGCCGGCCAGTCCCGTGCGCCGCGCCACAGCATCAGCCCGTTCCAGCACGGCGGACCCTCATCCGGAAACAGCGTCTCGCGCACCCGCGAATGAATGCCGTCGGCGCCAACGAGAATATCGCCGCGCACGGTCCTGGTGTGTGCGCCAGTGCGATCGAAGAAATACGCTGACACGCCGCCCTCGTCCTGCGTGAAAGCTCCGAGCCTGCAGCCGGTGTGAATGGCGTCATGGCCGAGCCGCTCCTCGACGGCGCGGTGGATGACGCTCTGCAGCCGCCCACGATGAATCGAGAATTGCGGGACCTCATGGCCGGCGTCGATGCCGCGGGCTTCGCGCCAGACTTCCTGACCGTGGCGATTGAGATAATAAAGCTCGTGGGTGCGGATCGCGACGTCATCGAGCGCCTGCAGCAGACCGAGTCCCGCGAGTTCGCGGATCGCATGCGGCAGGGTGTTGATGCCGACGCCGAGTTCCCGGATTGAGTCAGATTGTTCGAACAGCTCGCAACCGATGCCGCGCGCCCGCAACATCAGCGCGGTGGTGAGGCCGCCAATACCGCCGCCGACGATAATCGCCTTCATCGCCTACTCCACTGAACCCGAAACGCTACGAAGGCCTTAAGCTCGCATGCAGGGTCACTCGGCCGCAAGCGGCTTTGTCGCCTCCGCCTTCAGCTCTGCCCGGGTCCTCGGTTTAGCCTTAATTTTCAGATCTTCGAAATCCTGCCTGTCGCGCACGCTGTTGCGGAAAATCTGTTCCCTGCCGGGCTGGTATTGCGGCGGACAGGCAATCTCCGCGCCGTACCAGGCCGCCGCCTTCATCGTGAACGACGGATCAGTCAGGTGCGGACGCCCGAGTGCCACCAGATCGGCGCGGCCGGCGGCCAGAATGGTATTGACCTGATCCGGCGTCGTGATGTTGCCGACGCACATGGTGGCGACGCGGGCCTCGTTGCGGACCTGCTCGGAAAATGGCGTCTGGAACATGCGGCCATAGATCGGCTCGGCGTCGCGCACGGTCTGTCCGGTGGAAACGTCGATCAGATCGACGCCGGCTTGCGCGAAAGCCCGCGCGATCTCGACGGCGTCGTCGCCGGTGACGCCGCCTGCCGCCCAGTCCGTGGCCGAAATGCGCACCGACATCGGCTTGTACGCCGGCCACGCCGCCCGCAACGCCTCGAACACCTCGAGCGGAAAGCGCAGGCGATTTTCCAGCGAGCCGCCATAGGCGTCGCTGCGCTGGTTGGTCAGCGGCGAGATGAAACTCGCCAGCAGATAGCCGTGGGCGCTGTGCAGTTCCAGCATGTCGAAACCACAGCGCTCGCCGCGCTCGGCAGCCTGGACGAAATCAGCCTTGACCGCATCCATCGCCGCGCGGTCCATCTCGCGCGGCACCTGACTATCGGGAAAATACGGCAGCGGCGACGCCGACACGATGTCCCAGCCACCCTGCTCCAGCGGACGGTCCATGCCATCCCACATCAGTTTGGTGGCGCCCTTGCGGCCGGCATGGCCGAGCTGGAGCGCGATCTTCGCTGCCGAATTGGCATGGACGAAATCGACGATCCGCCGCCACGCGGCCTCCTGCTCGTCGTTCCACAAGCCCGCGCAGCCGGGCGTGATGCGGGCATCGCGGGAAACGCAGGTCATTTCGGTGAAGACCAGCCCGGCGCCGCCGATCGCGCGCGAGCCGTAATGCACGAGATGGAAATCCCCGGGCACGCCCTCTTTCGCCGAATACATGCACATCGGCGACACGACCGCGCGGTTGGCGACCTCCATCTCGCGCAGCCGCAGCGGCTGGAACATCGGCGCTACCGGCTTGTCGACTTCGACATCGAAGCCCTTGGCGCGAACCTGTCTTGCGAACGCCTTGTCGACCTCGGCGACAAAATCCGGCGCGCGTAGCGTCAGATTGTCGTAGGTGATCGCCTTGGCGCGCGTCATGACGCCGAAGGCGAATTGCACCGGATCGAAATCCCAGAAGCGGTCGACGTGTTCGAACCAGACCAGCGACACGTCGGCGGCATGCTGGGTCTTCTCGACTTCCTCGCGGCGGCCCGTTTCGTAACTCTGCAGTGCGGCTTCGACCGTCGGCGCACGATGCATGGCGTCCGCCAATGCGATGGCGTCCTCCATCGCCAGCTTGGTGCCGGAGCCGATCGAGAAATGCGCGGTCGCCTTGGCGTCGCCGAGCAGCACCATGTTGTCCTTAACCCAGCGCTTGCTGCGGATCATCGGGAAATTGCGCCACATCGAGCGGTTGATCAGCAGCGGATGCCCTTCGAGGAACCAGCCGAAGATTTCCGCCATCCGGTCGGCGGATTGCTGTTCGCCCAGACCCTCGAGCCCGGCGCGCTTGAACGTCGCGGGATCGGTCTCGAAAATCCAGGTCGAGCGTCCCACTTCATACTGGTAGGCGTGGGCGATGAACGGACCCCATTCGGTCTCCTGAAAGATGAAGGTGAAGGCATCGAGCGGGCGGGTCGAACCCATCCAGGCGAACTTGTTGGAGCGCAGGTCCACCTCGGGCTGAAAATGCCCGATATACTTTTCGCGAAAACGGCTGTTGATGCCGTCGGCCACCACCACCAGATCGGCATCGGCAAAGCGGGCCTCGTCCGCGACGTCGGCCTCGAACAGCAGAACGACGCCGAGCTCGCGCGCCCGCTCCTGCAGGATCAGAAGCAGCGTGCGGCGCGAGCAGCCGCAGAAGCCGTTACCCCCGACCCGGTGCACCGTGCCGCGAAAGTGCACGGCGATGTCGTCCCAATAGGCGAATTGCTCGGTGATGCGCTGGTAGCTCGGGGCGTCGTATTTTTCGAAATTGTCGAGCGTCGCATCGGAGAACACCACGCCGAAGCCGAAGGTGTCGTCGGCGCGGTTGCGCTCATAGACCGTGATCTCGGCCTCCGGCCGCTGCTTTTTGAGCAGGATCGCCGAATAGAGGCCGGCCGGTCCGCCACCGATGATCGCGATTTTCATAAAAGCCTCCGGCGCAGCGGGACTGTCGGATTATTTTAAACCTAAAGCAATTCCGCGGCAAGGCCCTCAACCTGCACCCCGTCATCCTGAGGTGCGAGCCCTTGCGAGCCTCGATGGATGTGAAGCAAGTGCAAACGACCCATCCTTCGAGGCGCGCCAAGAGGCGCGCACCTCAGGATGACGGTGGAATATGGGGATAGAAAATCCCCTCAATTCCCCCGGAACACCGGCTTCACCTTGTTCGAAAACGCCTCGAAGGCCCGGGCGAAATCCGCCGTCGTCATGCACAACGCCTGCGCCACCGCCTCGGCCTCGATCGCTTCCTCCACCGACATCGCCCATTCCATCGCCAGCATGCGCTTGGTCATGGTATTGGCGAAGGTCGGTCCCTCCGTGATCTGCCTGGCCAGCAGCTGTGCCTGCGACAACACGTGTTCCGGCGCGACGATGCGGCTGAAGAAACCCCAGCGCTCGCCCTCCTCCGCGGTCATGAAACGGCCGGTATAGAGCAGTTCCGAGGCGCGCGATTGTCCGATGATGCGCGGCAGGATCGCGCAGGCGCCCATGTCGCATCCGGCCAGCCCAACCTTGTTGAACAGGAATGCGACCTTGGCGCCGGTGGCGGCCAGCCGCAGGTCGGACGCCATCGCGACGATCGCACCCGCACCGGCGCAGATGCCCTCGACCGCCGCGATGACCGGCTGCGGGCAGGCCCGCATCGCCTTGACGAGATCGCCGGTCATCCGGGTGAAGGCGGTGAGACCTTTTGTGTCCATCTTGACCAGCGGGCCGATGATCTCGAACACATCGCCGCCGGAGGAAAAGTTGCCGCCAGCCCCTGACACCACGATGGTCTTGACGTCGTCATCCATCGCGCAGGCGCGGAAGAAATCCGTCAGTTCGCGGTAGCTTTCGAAAGTCAGCGGATTCTTTCGCTCGGGACGGTTCAGGGTCACCGTGGCGACGCCGTCGACCACTGCGAGCAGGAAATGCTTCGGCGAATAGTCCGACAGCGGCAGCGTGACGGGATTGGCTGGGGTATTCATGGGATCTCCCTTGACGTTTTCTTACTGCCTGTTGTCGTCATTGCGAGGAGCTCTTGCGACGAAGCAATCCAACTTTCTTGTGGTCCAGAAAGAAAGCTGGATTGCTTCGCTCCGCTCGCAATGACGGTATCAAGATTGGCGCTTCAAATCTCTCCGCCCGCAACCGCGATGGCCTGTCCGGTAATGGCGCTTGCCCCCTCGCCGCACAGCCAGAGCACGGTGTCGGCGACCTCGGCGGGGGTCACGAGGCGGCCCTGCGGATTGTGCCTGGCAAGTTCCGATATCGCCTGTTCGCGGCTGCGGCCGGTCTTTTTCATGATGTTGTCGATGCTGCCGGCAACGAGGTCGGTATCGGTGAACCCGGGACACACCGCATTGACCGTCACCCGCGTAGCCGCCAGTTCCAGCGCCAGCGAACGCACGAGGCCGATTACCGCGTGCTTGGCCGCGCTGTAGGCGCTGACATAGGCATAACCCTTGAGGCCGGCGGTCGACGCCACGGCGACGATCCGCCCGTAGGGCCGGTCCTTCATCGACGGCAACGCCGCCTGGATGGTGTGAACCACTCCCATGAAATTGACATCGATCATGCGCCGAAACAGCGCTGCGTCGGATTTGCCGAACGGCGCGGATTCCGCGCTGCCGGCATTGGCGATCAGGATATCGATCGGCTGGCGGGCGGCGGCTTCGGCAATCGCGGCGCTGATGGCAGCCTGGTCCGCGACGTCGGCGACCCCAACGAAATGCGCGGCGCCGGCGGCGACGGCTTCATCCAGTGGCGCGCGTTGACGGCCGAGCACGGTGACCGTTGCGCCGGCGCGCGCCAGTGCGAAAGCGATCTCGCGGCCGATGCCGCGTCCGCCGCCCGTGACGAGCGCATGCGGGGAATGCGGCAATCCAGACATCAGCGGCCTCCCCGGAATGGACGTACCATTTCCGATATATTTTAAACTTCAAGCTTTTGCAAGAAACCCCGTTGCGACGAGCTTGACAGCGCGGACCCCGCAGGTAGCGTCGGCAGTACTCATAAGGTCCTGTTGGCAGCGGCAGGTCCGACTTTATCGGAGGTCCGGCGTGCCTGATTCTGCAGCCCTCGAAACCAGGGACGGACGCTTCGGCTATGAAGCCGCGGGCGATCCCGCCCGCACTCCGCTGGTGTTCCTGCATGGAATCGGCGGCGCGGCGCGGGCGTGGCGCGGCCAGATCGAGGCCTTCAGCGCTCGATATCGCGCCATCGCCTGGGACATGCCGGGCTATGGCGGCTCGGCGCCGCTGGCAGCGGTGAGCATTGCAGCCCTCGCCGACGCCTTGCAGGATTTCCTGCGGCAGGTCGGCGCGACAAGACCCATTCTGGTCGGGCATTCGATCGGCGGCATGATCGTCCAGCAATTGCTGGCGAACAGCCCGGATATCGCCGGCGCAGCGGTTCTGGCGCAGACCAGCCCCGCATTCGGCAAGCCGGACGGCGACTGGCAGAAATCCTTTATCGACGCCCGGCTCGGCCCGCTCGATCGCGGTGAGACCATGGTTTCGCTGGCGCCGACCCTGGTCAGGGAACTGGTCGGTGACGATCCCGACCCCGGCGGCATGGCGCTGGCTCGCGACTGCATGGCCGCCGTACCCGAAGCGACCTATCGCGCCACCATGCTGGCGCTGCTGGGTTTCGATCAACGCAATGCACTGAAGAACATCGCCGTACCGACGCTGGTGCTGTCGGGCTCGAAGGACAACAATGCGCCGGCGCCGATGATGGCAAAGATGGCGACCTATATTCCCGGGGCACACTATGTTGAACTCGAAGGCGTCGGCCACCTCGCCAATCTGGAACGGCCCGGTGAGTTCAATGCCGCACTGGATTCTTTCCTGAGGGCTCATGTGGCGGCAACCCGAGTGACGGCATGACGATGCAAGTAAACAAGACCGCGGCGGCGATCGACGGGGTGGTTCTGGACGCACCGATCTTCGATGCCAGCGCGTTCCGCCTCAACGACGAACAGGCGGAGATCATCGCGCGCGCGCGCCAGCTCGGCCAGGCGGTGTTCGCGGGTCGCGCCGCAGTCTATGACCGCGACGCGAAATTCCCGACCGAAAATTACCAGGACCTGCACCGCGCCGGCCTGCTGGGCATCGCCATCCCGAAAAAGCATGGCGGACTCGGCGCGGACTACCAGACCTACGCGCTGGCCGCCGCCGAAATCGGCCGCTATTGCGGCGCCACCGCGCTGACCTGGAACATGCATGTCTGCTCGACGCTGTGGTCCGGCCCGCTGGCCGACGACCTCGACATGGACGCCGCCACCCGCGCCGAGCATGAGCAGCGGCGCGCCGTGCATTACAGGCGCATCGTCGACGAAGGTGCCGTCTATTCGCAGCCGTTCTCGGAAGGCGGCGCTGCCGCAGCCGGCGGCGTCGCATTCGGCACCGAGGCGAAACCGGTCAAGGGCGGCTGGATCGTCAACGGCAAGAAGATCTTCGCCTCGCTGGCGGGCCATGCCGATTATTACGGCGTGCTCTGCACCGAGATCGCCGAGGGTGAAAAGGCCTCCCGCCGCAACACGCTCTATCTGGCGCTGCCCGCCAGGGCCGACGGCATATCGGTGGTCGGGGACTGGGATCCGCTGGGCATGCGCGGCACGGTATCGCGCACGCTGCTGTTCAAGGACGTGTTCGTATCAGAGGATGCGGCGCTGATGCCGCGCGGCGTGTATTTTCAGGCGGCGATGCGCTGGCCGCACATGTTCCTGACGCTGTCGCCGACCTATATGGGCCTGGCGCAAGCCGCCTACGATTTCACCGTATGCTATCTGCGCGGCGAGATGCCGGGCACACCGCCGGTCAAGCGCCGG
>JAUXWH010000237.1 GCA_030681365.1 Bradyrhizobium sp. | reverse complement strand
TGGGGATCGGGTCGCCGAGCGATTTGTTCCACAAGGTCCTATGTTCGATCAGCTTGGTGCGAAACTCATCCAGCGCGGCCACAAGCTCAGCAACAAGCATCGATGCCATGAAACCCTCGGTAGTCGAAGGGGAGGGATGATTGAATCTACCGACGGCCAGGCCGCAGGTTCAACTGATAGGCGCTGCTGACCCCATCACTCCCGCAATCAAGATCGAACATCTGGGCGGTAAGGCCAGTAGCTGTCGTGCTACTGAGATTGCTACTGAACGCACTGATACAGGCCGGTATCGAAACAGACAGAGAACGCTACCCGGGTCGAAAACAGATGATAAATCAATACGATTGGGTACAACATAGGCCAGAGTGATACGGGTTCTGTAGAATTTCAAGACCGGTGCCTTAAACCACTCGGCCACCCTTCCGTCTTTGGAGTTCAGCGACTTAGCAGGGGCGGGGGTTGGGGGAAAGTATCAATTGCCGGTCATGACGGGCGCGGGGCACCGATTGCGCGGGCGTTCGCGCTCGGAGATCGCTTGTCCTGCGGATATCCCTCCGCCGGCCTCAAGCGAACGCGAAGGCCAGCAAACTCGAGCACAGCAGCACGAAACCGCCTGCCGTCAATGCGAGGAAACCGTCGGATACCAGATCATGATTACGCATGTTGCACCTGCCACTCTCGAAGCTCGTCCGAATTCATTAAAACTTTCGGAATCAGCTCGTTTGAAAGAGGTGGTCCCCGTCGAGGTCAGGCCCTCGAGCGAAAACCCTCAAATGCGTGGGCAAGAAAAATACCGGCGCTAAACAGACCCATAAACGCTGCAACTGTCTCAATCATCGCAAAATCCTTCGCGCTCCGCGCACGAACACAACGCCACCGGACCGCGCACAGTCAAAAGGATTCCAGTCCCGGACCGAAGATCCGGCCGGAGTGATGCTTTGGCACAACAGTTTTGCCGGGGAGGGGAACCGGTGAGCGTTGCCGGACTTGCAATACGGGCGCCGGACGTGCCGCGCCCGGGCATTTTCGCCGAGTCTGCCTTGCCCGCGCCAAAATTAAACGCAGAATTAACCGCAACAAGGCATTGCGCTATTGGGCTTTGGGGTGTGTGCCGTGACATACAGAATCGACGATGAAGCGATCGACGATGAAACTGGCGACACGTTTGACCAGGAATCCGGACGCGGGCCGCTGTTTCATATCATCCTCGGGGTGATGCTGGCTTGCTTCGGCTCCGGAAGTGCTCTGGCTGCGCGCGCCTACGGTATGAGCTTTCCGACGCTACCGTCCTTTACCTCCGTTGCGAGTTCACCCGCGCCGGTCGCGGCCAAGCCAGTCGCGCTGAGCGACTTCCACGCCCTCCAGCAGCAGCTCGCGGCGTCGATGCAATCGACCGACCGGCTTCTGGCGGCGCAGCAGGCAGAGATCAAGCGGCTGTCGGATCAGGTCGTCGCATTGTCCGGAAAACTGGATCTCCTGCAACGTCCGCTGGCATCGGCGCAGGGGGCACTCCCGGTTGCAGCTCCGCCACCCGCGCCGAAACCGAGGCCGGTGACGGCTGCCAGGCCGAAGAAGCCGGCCGCTGTCCGGTCGACCGACGCTGTCTCGACGGGCGCTGTCTCGACGGGCGGGGCGCCGCTTCCGTTGACGCGGTAGCCGTTCGCCTTGGCGCGACGGCCGGCCGTGACGGCCCGCTTCCGCAACCAATGATTCACCACGCCGATGCTCTCCCCATTTCCGCCGTGTTCCGGATGCGGTATCTTCACATCTTGGTGCGGAGGTGGGCCGCATCAGGACGTAGACCGGCGCAGGTGCCAAGTAGGCGCGCAGCCGGCGAAATGGTAATTGGGGCGGATGGGGATTCGACAGTCAAATCAGGCGGCCGGAGTGGCGCGAGGCGCGCTCGCGGTGGCCGCGTGTCTCGTGCTCGCCAACTGCGCCTCGTCGGGCAAATTCGCCAGTCGGGTCGATCCGAAATATGGCGTTTCCTCCAGTCCCCGGGTGGTCGCGATGGGCGACCCCGTGCCGAAGGGTGGCGGCACCTACCGTGTCGGCAAGCCCTATACCGTCGCCGGCCGGATGTATGTGCCGGAAGATGACCCCAACTACCGTGCCGAGGGCTTGGCGTCCTGGTACGGCGATGCTTTCCACGGCCGGCTGACCGCCAATGGCGAGGTGTTCGACATGGCCTCGCTGACCGCCGCGCATCCGACACTGCCGATTCCCAGCTACGCGCGGGTGACCAACCTCTCCAACGGCAAATCGCTGATCGTGCGCGTCAACGACCGCGGGCCATACCACGGCAACCGGGTGATAGATGTC
This sequence comes from Bradyrhizobium sp., assembly GCA_030681365.1. Lineage (GTDB taxonomy): Bacteria > Pseudomonadota > Alphaproteobacteria > Rhizobiales > Xanthobacteraceae > Bradyrhizobium. The sequence continues at coordinate 24,010 of JAUXWH010000237.1, read as the reverse complement.
TCGAACAGGGCGTCCGAACTGCTTGAATTCAAAAGCAAAGGTATCGCTCGCGTAAGAGTCGAATATGTCGGCCGGGCGCCGCTCGAGGGATCCGACGATCGTCAGCTGGTAGCGACCTTGCGCACCGGCGTGCCGGCGCCATCGCCTTCGCTGGTTCGGGTCGCCTCGGCCCGCCCGTTCGTCCCCGAGGTCTCCGGCCGCGCGATCCGCGGCGATGTTCCGATGCCGGAAGGCCGGCCCTATAGTCTCGGCAACACCTCCCAGGACCTGGCCTCCATCAACGCCACATCCGAGATGTCCGCTTCCAGCCGTACCCGTCCGGCCGGACGCCCGATCGAGAATGCCCGCGCCGTGTCCTATGAAAGCGATGCGCGCTATGCCCCCGCCATCAGGCCGGTGAGCGCCTATGCGCCGGTCGACCCGCGCGGCCCCAGTGAATTGCTGAGCGGACGCGGGCTCTATTGAGCCTGCCGGCTAAGACGCATCGGCCTTGAGAAAGGCGATCAGGGCGGCATTGACCTCGCCGGCGCATTCCTGCTGGATCCAGTGGCCGGCGCCGTCGATGATGAGCTTCTGACGCAGCCCCGGCAGCACCCGCTCCATGTCGGCCACCCGCTTGGCGCCGATCAGGCCGGTGATGACGGAATCCCTCGATCCCGCAATGAACAGCGATGGCTGATGGATCTGTGCGCCCTGCCAGGGCGCGGTCAGCTCCCAGTTGCGGTCGATGTTGCGATACCAGTTCAGCCCGCCGCGGAAGCCGGATTGGCGGTAGGCCTCGCTGAAATAGGCGAGGTCGGCTTCAGTCAGCCAATCGGGCAGAGGGAGGTGGGCCCGGGGATTCCCCAGAAATCCCTTGCCGTCCTCGACGAACAGCGACGCCGAGGGATCGGAAAATCCGCGTCCCAGCAGGGTTCGCATCGACAGCGCGACGTCGCGCTCGAATTCGGCCTCGGCGACGCCGGGGGTCTGGAAGTACTGCCAGTAGAAGTTGGTGATGCCGCTGTCGCGCAGGGTGTCGAGCGGCCGGCCGCGGCCCCGGAACGGCGGAGGTACGCTGAGGCCCGCGACGGCGGTGAAGATGTCGGGCCGGAACAGCGCCGCGTGCCAGGCGACCGGGGCGCCCCAATCATGGCCGATGATGACCGCCTTCTTTTCGCCGAGCGCGTCCACCAGCGCGACCATGTCGCCGACGAGGTCGAAAATGCTGTAGGCGTCGACATCGGGGGGCGCGCTGGTTTTGCCGAAACCGCGCATGTCGGGGGCCACGACCCGGAAACCCGCGGCCGCGATCGCCGGGATCTGGTGCCGCCAGGAATAGGACAATTCCGGCCAGCCATGGCACAGCACGACGAGGGGACCTTCGCCCTGTTCACGGAGAAAGATATCGATCCCGTTGGCGGAAATCGTACGTGTGGATGGCATCGCTTTTCCGCCTTGTTTCGGAGATTTGGTTGAGGAAAACGCAAGCCGACACGATAAGGTTGTTTGATCGGCGCCGCAATCGGACCCGCGCCGCGGTGTCGGGAAAAACCCGTGTTGTTTGCGGTACTTCCAACTGGTAGAAGGCCGGCTTCAAGGCATCCCTATGGCAGTCGAAACATCATCCTCCCGCAAGTCCGGGTCCGCGACGGGACGCCGGTGGAGCAGCCTGCTGGCGGCGCTTGTCGCGATCGCGGTCGGGTGGGGCGGGATGGTCCACGCCGCCAACAACAGCGTGCAGGGCGCCAAAAAAGAGGTCGAGGGCGGCTTCGACGGCGACGCGCCGACCGCGATCCTGATCGAGGCTTCCAGCGGCAGCGTGTTGTTCGAGAAGAACGCCGACGAGTTGCGCGCGCCCTCCAGCATGATGAAGCTGATGACCGCCGAGGTGGTCTTCAACGCCATCACGAAAGGCGAGGTCAAGCTCACCGACGAATATCGCGTCAGCGAAAATGCCTGGCGCAAGGGCGGCGCGCCCTCGGGCGGCTCGACGATGTTTGCGGCGATTCACAGCAAGGTTCCGGTGGAGGATTTGCTGCGCGGCGCCATCATCCAGAGCGGCAACGATTCCTGCATGATCCTGGCCGAGGCCATGGCCGGCAATGAGCGCACCTTCGCCACCGAAATGATGACCAAACGCGCGCGCGAGATTGGCCTGACCCGGTCGACCTTCGGCAATTCGAACGGATTGCCCGATCCCGCGAACAAGATGACGGTCCGCGAACTCGCCCAACTCGCCCGTCACATCATCCTGACCTACCCCGAATTCTACAAAATGTTCGGCGAGCGCGAATTCACCTGGAACAAGATCCGGCAGCAGAACCGCAATCCGCTGTTGAACTCGCTGGAAGGCGCCGATGGGCTGAAAACCGGCCATACCAAGGACGGCGGCTACGGCCTGGTCGGCTCGGCCGTGCAGGACGGCCTGCGGCTGATCGTCGTCGTCAACGGCCTCGAGGATGCCGGCGATCGCGCCTCCGAAGCCAAGAAGATGCTGGAATGGGGCTTTCGCAACTTCGAGGCCCGCACCCTGTTCGCGCCCCAGCAGACGGTCGGCTGGGCCAAGGTGTTCGGCGGCGACAGCCGTTCGGTCAAGCTCGCCAGTTCCGAGCCGATCAAGGTGATGGTGCAGAAAAACGGCACCGATAAATTGATCGCACGCGTCGTCTATACCGGGCCGGTACGGGCGCCGATCGAGGCCGGCCAGCGGGTGGGGGTGGTCAAGGTCTGGCGCGGCCCCAACCTCGCGATGGAAGCGCCGGTCTTTGCGGCCGAGCCGGTTGCCCGGGGATCGACGATGCGGCGGGCGGTCGACGGGGTGAGCGAACTCGTGATCGGGATGTTTCGCGCCGGCGTCGAGAAGCTCTGACCATGGCCGAGGCAGCGGTCAAACGAGTTCCCGGGCGCGGACGATTCATCACCTTTGAGGGCGGCGAGGGATCGGGCAAATCCACCCAGATCAAGGCGCTGGCGGAACGCCTCAACGCGGCCAGGCTGCGCACCATCGTCACCCGCGAGCCCGGCGGGTCGCCGGGCGCCGAGATCATCCGGCACCTGGTGCTGTCGGGCATGGGCAAGCTGCTCGGCCCCGAGGCGGAAACGCTGTTGTTCGCGGCCGCGCGCGACGATCATGTGCGCACGGTGATCGAGCCGGCGCTGGCCAAGGGCACCTGGGTGCTGTGCGACCGGTTTTCGGATTCAACACGCGCCTATCAGGGCATGCTGGGGCAGGTCGCCCCGGCCTTTCTCGACGCGATGCAGCGGGTCACCATCGGCGACCTCAAACCCGATCTGACGCTGATCCTCGATGTACCCGTGGAGGTCGGCATGAAACGTGCGGCGATCCGGCGCGGCGCCGGCGCGCCCGACCGGTTCGAATCGGAAGACCTCAAATTTCATCAGAACCTGCGCGAGGCGTACCGGCAGATTGCGGCTGACGATCCGCAGCGCTGCGTGCTGATCGACGCCAATGCCGATCCTGCGACCGTCGCGGCCGGCGTGTGGGCGGCGTTGCGCGAGCGTTTCTTCAAGGCCAATGTCGGCAGCGTGGCCAGTCTCGCATGAGCGCCAAGAAGGTCGAGCAGGACATCGCGGCGCATCATCCGCGTGAAACCACCGCCTGGTTCGGCCATCGCGATGCCGAGATGGCGCTGCTGGACGCCTATCGCAGCGGACGCATTCCGCACGCCTGGCTGATCGGCGGTGCACAGGGCATCGGCAAGGCGACGCTGGCCTATCGGATGGCAAAGTTCGTACTCGCCCATCGCAATCCGCTGGCGCCGGCGGTGCAGGACGCCAAGACCCTGCACGTGGAGTCCACGGATCCCGCGGCGCGGCTTGTCGCGGCCGGCGCCCATGGCGGCCTGCTGACGCTGGAACGCACGCCGAACGAAAAGGGCGTGATGCGAACGTTCATTGTCGTCGATCAGACCAGGGAGACCATTCCCTTTTTCGGTTCGACCGCGGCAGTGGAGGGCTGGCGCGTCTGCATCGTCGATACCGTCGACGAACTCAATCCCCAGGCCGCCAATGCGCTGTTGAAGATTCTCGAGGAGCCGCCGCGGCAATCGTTGTTCCTGCTGATCAGCCATGCGCCGGCCCGCCTGCTGCCGACGATCCTGTCCCGCTGCCGCAAACTGCCGTTGCGGCCGCTCTCGACCTCCGACGTCATCGCCGCCACTGCCGCCGCCACCAACATCGCGATCGACGATCCCGCGCTCGGCGAGGCGGCGGCAGCGGCGGAGGGCAGCGTTTCGCGGGCGCTGACCCTGCTCGGCGGCGACGCCCTGAAATTGCATCAGCGCACCGCGGCGCTGCTGGCGACCCTGCCGCGGGTCGATCCGCGCGAACTGCATGCGCTCGGCGACGCGCTCGGCGGCAGCGACCGGGTGGCGCTGGCGGCGTTCATCGACAGCGTCGAGCGCTGGGTCAGCGCGCGGCTGCGGGCCGACGACGCCAACGCCAACGCCAACCTTCCCCGCCTTGCACGGCTGGCGGAGGTGTGGGAAAAGATCAGCCGCGCCGCACGCGACACCGAATCATACAATCTTGAGCGAAAATCACTGGTTTTCTCGGTGTTCGGGATGCTAGCGGAAGCAACGCGATAAGCGTCCCGTGCGCGATCACCTCCCGGCAATCCGGTTTGAGCGATAAAGGAAATTGTGGTGGCGACACCTGGCAAGAAGACCGTCAAGAAGCGCAAGGCGAAGAAAGCCGGCAAATCAGCCCGCGCCGAGGCTGCGAAGGCTTTGGCAGCCAAGAAACGCGCCAAGACGAGCAAGCGCGGGGCGAAGAAGGCTGCAAAGAAGACGGCAAGGAAACCGGCCAAGAAAGCCGCGAAGAAGACGGCGAAGAAGACCACAAAGAAGACGAAGACGGCCGCCCGAAAGCAGGTCGCCGGGAAAGTCGCTGGCAAGAAAACGGTCGGCAAGAAAATCGCCAAGAAGCCGGCGAAAAAATCCACCAGCAAGGCCAGATCGAACAAGACGGTTTCAGCGCCGAAGCCCGCGCGCGTTGCCAAGCCCGCCGGCCGGCCGGCAAAACAGGGTGCGGTTGTCGCGACCGCGCCGGCCTCTGTCGATACCAACAAGTTCTACATCACGACCGCGATCGCCTACCCGAATGGCGTGCCGCATATCGGCCACGCCTATGAGGCGATCGCCACCGATGCGCTGGCGCGGTTTGCGCGGCTCGACGGCAAGGACGTGTTCTTCCTCACCGGAACCGACGAGCACGGCCAGAAGATGGCCCAGACCGCAGAAGCCGAGGGCCTGCCGACGATGGACGTCGCAACCCGCAATGCGCTCCGGTTCAAGGAGATGGACGAGCGTCTCAACGTTTCGTTCGACCGCTTCATCCGCACGACCGAAGAACAGCATCATCGATCCGTCCAGGAAATCTGGAAACGGATGGCCGCCAATGGCGATATCTATCTCGACAGCTATGCCGGCTGGTATTCGGTGCGCGACGAGGCCTATTACGCCGAGGACGAAACCATCGTCGGCGAGGACAATGTGCGGCGCGGACCGCAGGGTACGGCGGTCGAGTGGGTCGAGGAGAAGAGCTATTTCTTCAGATTGTCCGCCTATCAGGACAAGCTGCTGGAGTTGTACGAGACCAGGCCGGATTTCATCGGACCGGACTCGCGCAGGAACGAAGTTGTCAGCTTCGTCAAGGGCGGTTTGCGGGACCTGTCGATTTCGCGAACCACCTTCGACTGGGGCGTCAAGGTTCCCGGCGATTCCGAACATGTGATGTATGTCTGGGTCGATGCCCTGACCAACTACATCACCGGCGTCGGCTTTCCCGACGAGGACGACGCCAACTGGCGCTACTGGCCGGCCGACCTCCATGTCATCGGCAAGGACATCATCCGTTTCCACGCGGTGTACTGGCCGGCATTCCTGATGTCGGCGGGTATTCCGGTACAGAAGCGCGTCTATGCCCACGGCTTCCTGTTCAGCCGCGGCGAGAAAATGTCGAAGTCGCTAGGCAACGTCGTCGATCCCTTCAATCTCGCCGATCAGTACGGCGTCGATCAGGTGCGCTACTTCTTCCTGCGCGAGGTGCCGTTCGGTCAGGACGGAAACTACAATCACGAGGCGATCGTTGCCCGCATCAATGCCGACCTCGCCAACGATCTAGGCAATCTGGCGCAGCGCTCGCTGTCGATGATTGCAAAGCAGCTTGAGGGCGTGTTGCCGGAACCCGGCGAGTTCAGCGACAACGACAAGGCGATGCTGGCGCAGGCCGACGGCATGCTCGAGCTGGCGCGCACTGCGATGGCGACGCAGCAGATTCACCAGGCGCTCAACGCGGTCTGGGCCGTGGTGGCCGAAGCCAACCGCTATTTCGCGGGCGAGGCGCCGTGGGCGCTGGCGAAGACCGATCCGGCGCGACAGCGTACGGTGCTGTACGTCACTGCCGAAGTCGTGCGCCAGGTTGCCATTCTGGCGCAACCTGTGATGCCCGACTCTTCGGCGAAGATGCTGGATAGCCTCGGCGTATCAGCGGATGCGCGGAATTTTGCGGCGCTTGCCACGCGCATCAAGGCCGGCACCAGTCTGCCGGCGCCATCCGGGATCTTTCCGCGCTACGTCGAACCGACCGCCGGCTGAACGGTTGGATTTCCATGCTCGTCGACAGCCACTGCCACCTCGATTTCCCTGATTTCGCCGACGATCTCGACGGTATTGTCGCGCGGGCGGAAACGGCGGGGATCGGGCGCATCGTCACCATTTCGACGCGCGTGCGACGTCTTGGCGGATTGCTCGAAATCGCGGAGCGGTTTCCCACCGTCTATTGCTCGGTCGGCACCCATCCGCATCACGCCGACGAGGAAGACGGCATTGACGCCGCCGAACTGATCGAATTGACCGGCCATCCCAAGGTGGTGGCGCTGGGCGAGGCGGGGCTGGATAATTTCTACGACAACGGCTCGCCGGAAGCGCAGGAGCGCGGCTTTCGCGCCCACATCGCCGCCGCCCGCGCCACCGGCCTGCCGCTGGTGATCCATACCCGCGATGCCGACGAGGCCTGTGGCCGCATCCTCGAGGATGAAATGGCCAAGGGAGCCTTTCGGGCGGTGCTGCATTGCTACACCGGCGGACGGGACCTCGCGATCAAGGCTATTGGCTTGGGGCTGTCGATTTCATTCACGGGCATCCTGACCTTCAAGAAGTCGCAAGCCTTGCGCGATCTCGCGGCCGAGCTTCCGGCCGATCGCATCATGGTGGAAACCGACGCGCCGTATCTGGCGCCCGGCAAATTCCGCGGCAAGCGCAATGAACCTGCCTACGTGGTCGAGGTCGCAAAGGTGCTGGCAGAGGCCCGGGGCGTTTCGCTGGAGCAGATCTCGCGCCAGACCACCGAGAATTTCTTCCGGCTGTTCAGCAAGGTGCCGGCTCCGAAGGCCGTGGCATGACGCTGACGTTGACAGTTCTCGGCTGCGGATCCTCGGCCGGCGTTCCGCGTCCGGCGCTTGGCTGGGGCGCCTGCGATCCCGATAACCCCAGGAATCGCCGCCGCCGCTGCTCGCTGCTGGCCGAGCGCGCCGGGGAGGGTGGCATCACCCGTATCGTGATCGACACCTCGCCCGACCTGCGGGAGCAATTGATCGACGCCAACGTCGATCATATCGACGCGGTGTTCCTGACCCATGAGCACGCCGACCAGACCCACGGGATCGACGATCTCCGCTCGGTCGTGATGCACCAGCGCCGGCGGATTCCGGTCTATCTGAACCGGTCGACCGCGGACCATATGCTGCTGCGGTTTTCCTATTGCTTCGTGTCGCCGCCCGGCAGCGATTATCCGCCAATCCTCGACCATCATTCGATCGAGACGGGCGAAAGCCGGACCATCGAAGGCAAGGGCGGGGCGGTGACGCTTTCAGCCTTCATCATGCAGCACGGCAACATTCAGGCGCTGGGTTATCGCATCGGCGATGCCGCCTACACGCCTGACGTCAGCGACATTCCGGCCGACAGCTGGCCGTTCCTGAAAAACCTCGATCTCTGGATCATCGACGGGCTGCGCTATGCCGCCCATCCCAGCCATTTCAGCGTCAACGACGCGCTGGCCTGGATCGACCGCTTCAAGCCGCGCCGCGCCGTCATCACCAACATGCATTCCGATCTGGATTACGAAGTGCTGCGCCAGAGCCTGCCGCAGGGCGTGATCCCGGCCTATGACGGCATGCGGCTGACGCTGGAGCGGGCGGAATAGGCTGGGGTGCCCTCGCGCGGTCGATTGCGCCAATCCGGCCCCGATTACCGTTCGGCGGCCATGGCGGCACAGGTCTTGCTTTTGATAATCGAGACAGGTTGGTCTAACGTCAGTTCCCGGACGGGGTTACGGCGAGAGATTGGGGGACTGATTGACAGAGCGCGCTGACGATCTGCCGGCTGCCGGGTTGCTCCGGCGCGCGCTCGACGGTCTCTATCTTGGCGCCGGGTATCTCGCCGCCATTTTCCTTCTGCTGATCTTCGCGATCATGATGGTGATGTCGGTCGGACGGCAATTCGCGCTCAATATTCCCGCGGGCGACGATTTCGCATCCTGGTGCATGGCCGCAATGGCGTTTCTCGGCCTCGCCCACACCTTCAAACGCGGGGAAATGATCCGCGTCGGCATGGTGCTGGAGCGGCTGCGCGGGCGAACCAAGCAGATCGCGGAAATCATTGCGCTGATCGTCGCGACCGGCTTCGTGCTCTATTATACCCGCCACGCGGCGCAAATGACCTACGACTCCTGGCGCTTCAACGACATGGCGCAGGGCGTCGTCGCGCTGCCCTTGTGGATACCGCAACTCGGCTTTTCCGGCGGTCTCGCGATCCTGTCGATCGCGTTGATCGACGAACTGGTCAGCGTTATCCGCGGCCGCCGGCCGAGCTATGAAAAGGGTTCGCCGGACGAAACTCCCGACGAATTTATCGAACGCATCGCGCAAGGCGGCGGAGGTTGATGATGCTCAACCTCGGCATGGTGGAACTGGCATTCATTCTGCTCGGCGTCATGGTCGTGCTGCTGGCGAGCGGCGTCTGGATCGCGATCGCGCTGGGGCTGGTCGGCTTCGTGGCGATGGCGCTGACCACGTCGGTACCGCTCGGCAGCGTGCTTGCCACCGCGACCTGGAGCGCGAGCGCATCATGGACGCTGGCCGCGCTGCCGTTGTTCATCTGGATGGGGGAGATTCTCTTTCGCACCAAATTGTCGGAAGAAATGTTCCGCGGCATTTCACCCTGGGTGCAATGGCTGCCCGGGCGACTGACGCATGTGAACGTCATCGGCTGCGGCATCTTCGCGGCGGTATCGGGCTCTTCGGCTGCGACCTGCGCGACCATCGGCAAGATAGCGTTGCCCGAGCTCGACAAGCGCGGTTACGACAAGAACCTCAGCCTCGGCTCGCTGGCCGGTTCCGGAACCCTGGGCCTGCTGATCCCGCCGTCGATCCCGATGGTGGTCTATGCGGTGACCGCGAACGTTTCCGTGCTGCAGGTCTTCCTCGGCGGATTCCTGCCGGGCATGCTCGTGATGGCGCTCTATTCCGGCTACATCATCGTGTGGTCGCTGCTCAATCCCGGCAAGGTTCCGCCGCGCGATCCGCCGATGCCGTTGCGCCAAAAAATTCAGCAATCGGCAAAGCTGTTTCCCTGTCTGCTGCTCATTCTGGCGGTGTTTCTGTCGCTGGTGCTCGGTTTCGCCACCGCGACCGAATGCGCGGCGTGGGGGGTGTCCGGCGCGCTGCTGCTGGCGTGGTGGAGCGGCACGCTGACCCGCGCGAATTTCTTCGAGAGCGTAATGAGCGCGACGCGCCTGACCTGCATGATCATGCTGATCCTGGCGGGCGCGGCCTACACCACGGCGGCGATGGCTTACACCGGCATACCGGCGGCGCTGGCCGTATGGGTGAAGGGACAGGATCTCACGCCGAGCATGCTGGCGCTGTATCTCAGCGTCATGTACATCATTCTCGGATGCCTGATCGACGGCATCTCGATGATCGTTCTCACCGCCGTCATCGTGTTGCCGATGGTCAAGGAGGCCGGTTTCGACCTGATCTGGTTCGGCATCTACCTCATCATCCACGTCGAGATGGCGCAGATCACACCGCCGGTCGGCTTCAATTTATTCGTGTTGCAGAACATGAGCGGGCGCGACACCATGACCGTTACGCGGGCGGCATTTCCGTTCTTCATTCTGCTGCTCGCGACCGTATTCATCATCACCGAGTATCCAAAGATCGTGCTGTGGTTGCCCAAGCTCGCTTTTCCCGACTGAACCCGCTACACTTTCCCTGTCATCTTGAGGAGTAGTTCGATGAAGTCTCGTTTACTTGGCTTAAGCCTCATTGTCGGCGTCACGCTGGCCGCGGTGCCGGCACTGGCGCAAACCAAATGGAATTTGCCGGCCGGGTACGCGGCCGACAATCCGCACTCCGAAAACCTGATGGCCTTCGCCAAGGATGTCGAAGCCGCCACGTCGGGAAAATTGCTGATTACGGTTCATCCCGGCGCGTCGCTGTTCAAGGCGCCCGATATCAAGCGCGCGGTGGCGACCGGGCAGGCGCAGATGGGCGAGGTGCTGCTCTCGATCCACGAGAACGAGGACCCGATCTTCGGTCTCGATGTCGTGCCGTTTCTCTCCACCAGCTATCCGGCGGCGATGAAACTGTATCAGGCGTCGAAAGCGACGATCGCCAAGAAGCTGGACGCCCAGGGGCTCAAGCTTCTGTTCGCCGTGCCATGGGCGCCGCAAGGCGTTTACGCCAACAAGCCGCTCGCCACCATCGAGGATCTCAAGGGCATGAAGTGGCGCGCCTACAATGTCGGCACCACACGCATTGGCGAACTGGTCGGCGCGCAACCCGTCACGGTGCAGGCGGCGGAACTGCCGCAGGCGCTCGCAACCGGCGTGGTCAATGCATTCATTACCTCGGGCGGCACCGGTTACGACTCGAAGGTCTGGGAGTCCCTGAAGTACTTCTACGATGTGCAGGCCTGGCTTCCGAAGAACTTCACCTTCGTCAACAAGGCCGCGTTCGACGCGCTCGACAAGCCGACCCAGGAAGCCATCCTGAAGGCGGCCGCGACGGCGGAGACCCGCGGCTGGAAGGCGTGGGAGACCAAGAGCAACTGGTATCTCGATCAGCTCAAGGCCAAGGGCATGACCGTCGAACCGCCGGGCCCGGCGCTGAAGGCGGGTTTCCAGAAGATCGGCGAACAACTGACCGCCGACTGGCTGAAGAAGGCCGGTGCCGAAGGCCAGGCCCTGGTGGATGCCTACAAGAAGATGTGAGGCGGGCGGTCGTCGCTGCGGCTATCAATCTGTCGTTCCGGCTTTTGCGGGGACGACAGGGGGCCAACTCGTCCGCTTCGTCCTTCTGCCAGGGTAGCGATTCGAACACGATCGGGGTCCAACCGCAGGGCATCTCGCACATCCGCGCCGCGCGACGTGTATATGCAGGTGCGCGGCGGCGTGCCGCCGCAAGCTCGCGAATCCAGAAACGACAAAAAAAGGAGGCGGCATGAGCCCCAAGCCCACCGGCCAGGTTCGCGGCAACGACTTGATCCTCACGCGCACGTTCCAGGCACCCATCGATGATGTCTGGATGAGCGCGACGAAGTCAGAGAACACCGCGCTCTGGTTCGGCAGTTGGGAAGGCGACGCCGGTCCGGGCAAGGTCGTGCGGCTGCAACTGCTCCATGAGAAGGGTCAGCCGTGGACGAACGTGACGATCGAAGAATGCGAGGCGCCGCGCCGCCTGGTCGTCACGATGAAGGATGACTACGGCGAGTGGCGCATCGAGCTGACGTTGACCCAGACGGATGAGACGACCGAGCTGCGCCTGGTGCAGCACCTGAGCGACCGGAAACTCGCGGGCGACGTAGGGCCTGGCTGGGAGTACTACCTCGACATGCTGGTTGCCGCGCGTGAGGGCAAGGCGCTGCCGTCATTCGAAGATTACTACCCGTCGCAGAAGGCACACTACCTGGACGGCGGATAGACAATCGGCACGCCGCGGGCTGGACGACAAAAGCGGGTGTGGAGGCGCGCTGGCTACGGCGATGATCGTGAAGCTGTGTAATCCCCGGCTGTCATCACCCGCGGAGGCGGGTGATCCAGTATTCCAGAGGCGCCAGTGATGAATCGAGAGGCCACGGCGTACTGGATCCTCCGCGTTCGCGGAGGATGACGAGTTGTGGTGCAGCGGCGGCCTGCGGCAACTCCAACAGTGGAGCCGGGACGACGGCTACGCCGTGATCGCCTTGGCCGATTCCACCTGGTTGCGCAGCATGAATTTCTGAATCTTGCCCGTGGATGTCTTCGGGATCGGTCCGAACACCACGGCCTTCGGCGTCTTGAAGCCGGACATCTGGCTGCGGCAGAACGCGATGATCTCGGCCTCGGTGGCGTGCGCATTCTCTTTCAGTTCGACGAAGGCGCAGGGCACTTCGCCCCATTTGGAATCGGGCTTGGCCACGACAGCCGCGAACAGCACGGCGGGGTGCTTGTAGAGCACGTCCTCGACCTCGACCGATGAGATATTCTCGCCGCCGGAAATGATGATGTCCTTGGAGCGGTCCTTGATGATGACGTAGCCGTGCGCGTCGAGCACGCCGAGATCGCCGGTGTGAAACCAGCCGCCGGCAAAGGCCTCAGCGGTGGCTTTCTCGTTCTTCAGATATCCCTTCATCACGATATTGCCGCGGAACATGACTTCGCCGATGGTCTCGCCGTCGCGCGGCACTTCGTTCATGGTTTCGGGATCGATCACCGTGACGGCTTCCTGCAGCGGGTAGGGCACGCCCTGCCGCCGCTTCAGTTGTGCGCGCTGGTCGGCCGGCAGATCATCCCAGCCCGGCTGCTCCGCGCATACCGATGCCGGGCCATAGACCTCGGTCAGGCCGTAGACGTGCGTCAGCTTGATGCCGATGCGTTCGGCGCCTTCCAGCACCGCCACCGGAGGTGCGGCGCCCGCGATCAGGCCGACGACCGGCCGCGCCGCCTTGCCCTTCGGCGCATCCGGCGCATTGATCAGGGTGTTGTAGACGATCGGCGCGCCGCACATGTGGGTGACGCCGTGGGCCTTGACCAACTCGAAGATCCTGGTCGGATCGACCTTGCGCAGGCAGACATTGACGCCGGCCGCAGCCGCTATGGTCCAGGGGAAACACCAGCCGTTGCAGTGGAACATCGGCAGGGTCCAGAGATAGACCGGGTGCTGGCCGAGCCCTCCTGCCAGGATATTGCTGACGGCGTTGAGATAGGCGCCGCGGTGGTGGGTGACGACGCCCTTGGGATTGCCCGTCGTCCCCGAGGTATAGCTGAGCGCGATGGCGTCCCATTCGTCGGCGGGCAGCCGCGCGACGAAGTTTTCGTCGCCTTGCGCGACCGCGGCCTCGTATTCGAGTTCGCCGATCCGCTTGCCGCCCGGGAAGCTCGCATCGTCGACGTCGACCACGAAGGGTTTTGGGCCCTTCATCAGGGGCAGCGCTTCGCTGATCACGCCGGCGAATTCCGGGTCGACCAGGATGATCTTCGCGCCGCCATGATCGAGCTGGAAGGCGATCGAGGCGGCATCGAGCCGGATGTTGAGTGCGTTGAGCACGCCGCCGGCCATCGGCACCGCGAAATGCAGTTCGTTCATCGCGGGGATGTTCGGCAGCATCGCCGCGACCGTGTCGCCGTGGCCGATGCCTCGGCCCGCGAGCCAGGAGGCAAAACGTCGGCAACGCGCATAGGTTTGCGACCAGGTGAAGCTGCGGCCTTCATAGACGGCGCTGATGTGATCGGGATAGACGGCGGCGGTGCGCGCCAGGAAACTCAGCGGCGTCAGCGCCACGTAGTTGGCGGGCGTCTTGTCCAGGCCGATATCGTACTGGCTTTGCTTCCCACTCATGCCCACCTCCCACTTATTGTTATAGGAATCCGATCGAAATCCACGGGAAGATCGCCACCACGATCAGGCCGACCATCAGGGCGAGCAGATAGCCCCAGATCGGTCTGACCCCCTCGGCGGGATCGACGCGCCCGATGGCGCAGGCGGCATAGTAGCCTACTCCGAACGGCGGCGCGAACAGTCCGATGCCCATGGCGAGGATGACGATCATCGCATAGTGCACCTCGTGCACGCCGACCGCCCGGGCGATCGGAAACAGCAGCGGCCCGAACAGCACGATCGCCGGAATACCCTCGAGCACGCTGCCCAGAATGACAAACGTCACGATCGACACCGCGATGAAGGTCGCAGAGCCCCCGGGCAGGCCGGTCATGGCGGCCGCCAGCGAGCGCGAGAAACCGGACTGGGTCAGGCCCCAGGCCATCCCGGTCGCGGTGCCGATGATCAGCAGGATCGCGCCCGACAGGCATGCCGTCTCGACCAGCATCGGCAGCAGCCGCCGCCAGTCGAAGCTGCGATTGATCAACAGGCCGTAGACGAAGAATCCGACCACGAACGCATAGACAATGCCGATGGTGGAAACCTCGGTCGCGGTGGCGATGCCCTCGACCACGGCGTAACGGATCACGAACGGCAGGGCGATCGCGGGCAGGGCGATGGCGAAGGTCCGGGCGATATGGCCGCCCTTGGCCTTCCTGATATGGCTGAGGTCCTCGTCACGGTAACGCCACCACACGAGGGCGGACAGGGTGATCGCCAGCACCACGCCGGGCAGCAGGCCGCCGGTGAACAAGGCCGCGATCGAAACCCCCGTCACCGAGCCGATGGTGATCAGCACCAGGCTCGGCGGAATGGTCTCGGTCTGCGCGCCGGTGGCCGCGAGCAGGGCGACGAGATCGCCCGGCTTGGCGCCGCGCGCCTTCATCTCCGGAAACAGCACCGGCGCCACGGCGGCCATGTCGGCGGCCTTGGAGCCCGAAATGCCCGACACCAGATACATCGCGCCGATCAGGACGTAATGCAGCCCGCCTTGGACGTGACCGAGCAGGCTGGCCAGGAATGCCACCATGGCCCGCGCCATGCCGGTCATCTCGATCAGCAACCCCAAAAACACGAACAGCGGCACCGACAGCAGGATGAGGTGGCTCATGCCCTCGTCCATGCGGCCGACCAGCACCATCAGCGGCGTGTGCGTGGTCAGCGCGAGATAGCCGTAGGTCGCCAACCCGAACCCGAAGGCGATCGGCACGCCGGCGAACACGCAAAATCCTGCGACGCCGACAAAGAAGATGATCAGGTTGATGTTGCCGAGCGGCCGCAGCCATGCCTGCGCCAGCCAGAATACCGCGATCACCGCCGCGACCGACAGCAGCGCGGCCAGCACGGTTCTGCGATCGCCTGCCCGGACCAGCCGCAACAGCGCAAACAGCGCCATCAGGCCGATCCCGACCGGCAGCGCCGCCGCTCGCCAGATGTTGGCGATCTCCAGCGCCGGCGTGGTGATGTAGCTCTCTTCGTAGGCGTATTCGAACGACGGCCAGGCGATCAGCAGCAGGAACGCCAGCGCGGCTGCGGTGGCGACCAGATCGAGGTAAGCTCGCATCGCCGGCCTGGCGCCGGCGACCACCGCCGTCATGCGCATGTGCTCGGCACGGCGGAATGCCACCGCCGCGCCCAGCATGGCCAGCCACAGGAACAGGATCGACGCCAGTTCGTCCGACCAGATCAGCGGCCGGTGCAGGCCGTAGCGCGCCACCACGCCGGCGAACAGGATGACGATTTCGGCGACCACCAGCAATGCCGCGGGAATCTCGACCAGCGCGCCCAGCCAGGCTTCAAGCGCAGCCGCGCGCGAGCGGCGGCGAGGGGACATCACCTCGCCGCCGGGCAACGCCTCGCCGGCCGTCGCCATCGAGCCTTCGGCCTCGACCATCATCCTGTCCTCGGCGGCGGCTTACGACAGCTTGCCGACGGACTTCTCCAGCAGCTCCCAGGCCTTCTCGCCGTATTTGCCCTTCCACTCCGAATAGAACCCGGCCGAACGGAGCTTTTCACGGAACGGCGCCACCTGCGGCTGATTGAAGATCAGCCCCTTGCCGGCCAGTTCCTTCTGCAGGCCCGCATTCAGCTTCTCGACGTCCTCGCGCTCCCTGACGCCGGCGGCGTTGATGTTGTTGGCGACGATGGCGCGGACATCGGCCGGAAGCTTTTCCCAGGCGCGGCGGTTGGCCAAAAACCAGAATCCGTCCCACATGTGGTTGGTCATCGAACAGAATTTCTGCACTTCGTAGAGCTTGGCGGTCGAGATGATGGCCAGCGGATTTTCCTGGCCCTCGACGATTTTGGTTTGCAGCGCGGAATATACCTCGCTGAAATTGATCGAGGCGGGCGCGGCATCGAACGCCTTGAACATCGAGGTCCAGAGCGGCGAAACCGGCACGCGGATTTTACAACCCTTGAAATCGTCGGGGTGGTTGATCGGCTTGCTGGACGAGGTGGTTTCCCGGAATCCGTTGTCCCAGATCTTGTCCATCACGACCAGGTTGGCCTTGGTGATCTCGCCGCGGATATAGGCGCCGAGGTCGCCGTCCATTGCCTTCCAGACCGTGGCGTAGTCAGGGAATGCGAAGCCGATGCCGCTGATCGACGCGGCCGGAACCAGCGTGGCCAGGATCAGGCCCGACAGCGTGAAGAACTCGACGCCGCCGGAGCGGATCTGGCTCAGCATGTCGGTATCGGAACCGAGCTGGTTGTTCGGGAAAATCTGCAGGTCGAACCGGCCATTGGTCTCGGTCTTGATCGCCGCCGCCATCTCCCTGGCGCGCACGTTCAGGGGGTGCGCATCCGGCAGGTTGTTGGCATACTTGTAGGTGAATTCGGCCGTCTGGGCGCGCGCCACATAGGGTGCACCGATACCGCCCAGGACCGCCGAAGCAGCCGATGCCTTGAGCAGCGTACGTCGTGAAAAGCTCATCAGGTTTTTTCCTTGTTGTTCTTGTGCGAGATCGCGCCGCCGACTCACTGTCGCCGCGTCGTCCGCCGTGTCGCGGCTGCGCTTATTGCAGCGTCTGCCGGCGGCGGCAATATCGGGTTGGCGCATAGTGCGGCTTCATTTCAGGCCCTACGCCTGCGCCAGCTTCATAAGACTTCTATCTAACTATTTGATCTAATTGCACATAAAGATATTCCATAATATACCTTATGCGAATCCGAGATATAGACGTTCGGGCAGCTGGGGCCGACCCGAGAGCTGGCGCCTGGCGCCGGCCGGGTCCAATTCCTACTGTACAGGGGGTTGTTCTCGACTTTTTGGTCCGGGCTGCCCTACCGTCCCCGGAACGTCGGCTTGCGTCGGCCCAGGAACGCGGCGACGCCTTCCTTGTGATCCTCGCTGAGGCTCGCCAGCGCGAACTGGTCGACGTCCATGTGGCTGGCGAGGTCGTCGAGCGCATGGGTCAGCCGGTTGACGGTCAGCTTGGTCATGGCGACCGAGAGCGGCGGCTGGGCGGCGACCTTGGCGGCCAGCGCCATGGCGGCGGCGAAGGCCTGCCCGGGCTCGGCCACCTCCTCCACCAGGCCCCAGTCATGGGCCTCGGCGGCCGAGATGCGCTGGTCGGCCAGGATCACCGCCTGCTTGGTGCGGGCCGGCCCGATCAGATGCAGCATGCGCGGCACGCTCTGCCAGCTCATGTTCATGCCGAGGCCGATCTCGGGCACCCGCATATGGCCGTCGCGGGCCATGACGCGAAAGTCCAGCGCCACCGCCAGGGCCACGCCGCCGCCGACGCAAAAGCCCTCGATGGCGCCGATGGTGATCTGCTCCATCTCCTGCCAGGCGCGGGTCAGCCGCGGTCCGAGTTTCAGGTGCCGGCGCAGCGTCCCCAAATCCATCGTGGCGCGCGCGCGGCCTTCGGGGTCCTTCAGGTCGAAGCCGGCGGTGAACGCCCTGGCTCCGCCGGTCAGCACCACGACGGAGGTTTCGCCGTCGTCCTCGAAACTGCGCGCGGCGTCGGTGAGCTGGCGCAGCGCTTCCGGCGACAGCGCGTTGATGCCGTCGCTGCGGTCGAAGCGCACCACAGCGATGCGTCCCTCGGGCCCGAGGCCCTTCTCTATTGTGACAAACCCGGCCACGTCGACGTCTCCCTGCCCGCCATCTTCCTGACGGCGTTATCGTTGCGCCCTTTTCGAATGACGCCAATTTTAGCTAATTTCTTATAGCCGGGTTCATTGCGTCCGCAACATTGCCGATGTCTCCTCAATTCAGACCGCTCCGAATGCTAAGGTTCGCGAGGAACCAAGGCGGATCATGACATTTCAAATCGTTACGCGTGGCGATGCATTGCGCCATTCGGCCGGCCGCGTCGCCGTCTCGGTCAGCCTCACCGTGATCATGACCGCGGCCGTGATGTTGCTGCAGCTGGGCACCGACCTCGATGCCAGCGTCGGCGTCGGCACGGTGATTTTCTCGACCATCTGCGCCGCCGTGGCGATCTCGGCCGTGCTGGCCGGTGGGCTAAGCTTCCGATCCGCCCTCCTGATGCGGGATCTGACGCTGGCGCGCCGCGAATTGGCACAGATCTCCCGTACCGATCAATTGACCGGCCTGCTCAACCGGCGCGGCTTCGACGAAGCAGCTGCCCTGGCACTGAAGTCGGCATTTGCCACCGGCCGGCCGGCGGTTGTATTCATGTGCGACGTCGATCGCTTCAAATCCATCAATGACCGGTTCGGCCATGCATTCGGCGACAAGGTTCTGGTCGAGATCGCCGACGTGTTGCATGCTTGCGCCGGCAAGGACGGCGCTCTGGTGAGCCGGCACGGCGGCGAGGAATTTGCCGCCTTGATGATCGGGATAACCCACGAACAGGCCGCGCAATATGCCGAGGATATCCGCCAAGCCTGCGCCGCCAGGGAAATCTCCATCGATGGCAATTCCACGCTCGTGACCATCAGCATCGGCTTCACCGTCGCGCGCGACGAGGTCGACCTTTCGACTATCATGCAGGTGGCCGACCGGGCCCTCTACATCGCCAAGCACGGCGGACGCAATCAGGTGGCGCGGGCCGATGCGGCTTCGCTGGTCGCGGCCTGAGCGGTCAGCCAGCCCCGCAAAAGGCTATGCGTTTTGCTCCCTGCCCCATGAGCGCACGCTGGCAAAGTCCGCAGGCCTCGACATACCCGCAATCTTGCGTATCTTCGCAATATGACGGGACATGACCACGACCACCATCATCATCACCACGATCACGACCATTCGGAATTGTCGGAGACCGAGCTGCGGGTGCGCGCGCTCGAGACCATCCTGACCGAAAAGGGCTATGTCGATCCGGCCGCGCTCGATGTTCTGATCGAAACCTACGAAACCAGGGTCGGACCGCGCAACGGCGCCCGGGTGGTGGCGCGGGCATGGTCCGATCCGGCTTTTCGCGCCCGCCTGCTAAAGGACGCCACCCCGGCGATAGCGGAACTCGGTTATGCCGGCCGCCAGGGCGAGCATATCGTGGCGGTCGAGAACACGCCTCGCCTGCACCACATGGTCGTGTGCACGCTGTGCTCGTGTTATCCGTGGCCGGTGCTCGGGTTGCCGCCGGTCTGGTACAAATCAGCGCCCTACCGCTCCAAGGCGGTCAAGGATCCGCGCGGCGTGCTGGCCGATTTCGGCTTCGAACTGCCCGACGATACCGAGATCCGCGTCTGGGATTCGACCGCGGAAATTCGCTATTTCGTGCTGCCGATGCGCCCCGCCGGCACCGAGGGCTGGAGCGAGCAGCGCCTCGCCGACCTCGTCACCCGCGACAGCATGATCGGCACCGGCCTGCCCAAGCAACCGCACGAGGTCGCCTGATGGAAGGCGCGCACGATATGGGCGGCGTGGCGTGGTCCGGTCCGGTGCTGCCGGAACCCGATGAGCCGATGTTTCACGCCGAATGGGAACGGCGCGCCTTCGCGATCACGCTGGCGATGGCCATGCCCGGCGGCTGGAATATCGACATGTCGCGGTTTGCCCGCGAGAACCGGCCGCCGCAGGACTATCTGAGCAAGAGCTATTACCAGATCTGGCTGGCGGGCCTCGAACAGCTGATGCTGGAGCGCGGCCTGGTCACGGCGGACGAGATCGAGGCCGGCAAGCCGCTGCATCCGACCAAGCCGGTGGCGCGGACGCTGTCACCGGACGGTGTCGCGGCGATGCTGCATCGGGGCGGACCGACCCAGCGCGAGGCCACGAGCCCTGCTTTGTTCGCGGTCGGCGACCGCGTCCGCACCAGAATGATTCATCCGCCGACCCATACGCGGCTGCCGCGATACGTGCGCGGGCATGTCGGCGTCGTCGAGCTGCTGCACGGCGTTCACGTCTTCCCCGACGGTAACGCGCTGGGCCAGGAGAATCCGCAATGGCTCTATACTGTGACCTTCGACGGCCGCCAATTGTGGGGGCCTGACGGCGACGCCTCGGTCAGGACATCGGTCGATGCCTGGGAATCCTATCTGGAGCCCGCCTGATGCTATCGGATTCACAAGCTGCCCTTGATGCCACCCGCATGGTTCCGGGCATTCCCCGCGATGCCGACGGCCCGGTGTTTCGCGAGCCCTGGGAAGCCCAGGCCTTCGCGATGGCGGTAACGCTGCATGCACGCGGACTGTTCAGCTGGAACGAATGGGCGGCCACGCTGGCGGACGAGATCAAGCGCGCGCAGGCCGCCGGCGATGCCGATACCGGCGAGACCTATTACCGGCACTGGCTGGCGACGCTGGAACGGCTGATCGCCGAAAAGGGCGTCGCGACAACCGCCACCCTGCACCGCTACCGCGACGCCTGGGATCACGCCGCCGACCGCACCCCGCATGGTTCGCCGATCGTATTGCAGCCGGAGGATTTTGCGGGTTAGGCGGAGCTTTCCGCGTATTCCCGCCAGCCCTTGGCGCGCAGCGCGCAGGCCGGGCATTCGCCGCAGCCATAGCCCCAGTCGTGCCGCGCGCCGCGTTCGCCGAGATAGCAGGTGTGGGAGTGTTCGCGGATCAGGTCGACCAGCCCTGCCCCGCCGAGATCGTGCGCCAGCTTCCAGGTCGAATCCTTGTCCAGCCACATCAGCGGCGTATGCAGTTCGAATTTTCGGGCCATGCCGAGATTGAGCGCCGTCTGCAGCGCCCTGATGGTCTCGTCGCGGCAATCCGGATAGCCGGAATAATCGGTCTCGCACATGCCGCCGATGATATGGGTGATGCCGCGCCGGTAGGCCAGCGCGGCGGCGAAGGTCAGGAACACCAGGTTGCGGCCGGGCACGAAGGTGTTGGGCAATCCGTCCGCGCCCATCGCGATCGCGACATCGCGGGTCAGGGCGGTATCGGAGATGTCGGCCAGAGTGGGGATTTTCAGCGTGTGGCTGTCGCCGAGCTTCTGCGCCCAATCCGCGCGCAGTGATTTCATGCCCTCGAGCAGGCGGTCCCGGCATTGCAGCTCGATGGCGTGGCGCTGCCCGTAATCGAAGCCGAGCATTTCGACACGGCCAAAACGCTGCAGCGCCCAGGCGAGGCAGGTGGCGGAATCCTGTCCGCCGGAAAACAGCACCAGCGCGGTGTCGGTCTGGAATTGGTCGCTCATGGCGTGCCCATAGCACTCATCGACCCCGGGGCCAATCGGTGGAAAGAGCCGCCTGCCCGGCTCGTTTCGCTGGGACCAGGGCTCCGGTTGCGGCATAAGGCCTGATGCTTTCTCCGGCCTTTGGATGCGTCATGACCCCTTCCCGCGATATTTCACGCCTGCTCGAAATCATGGCGGCGCTGCGCACGCCCGGCAGCGGCTGTCCGTGGGATCTCGAACAGGATTTCGCGACCATCGCGCCCTACACCATCGAGGAAGCCTATGAGGTCGCCGACGCCATCGCGCGCGGCGATCTCGACGATCTCAGGGACGAACTCGGCGATCTCCTGCTGCAGGTGGTGTATCACGCCCGCATGGCTGAGGAGCAGGACGCCTTCGCGTTCGGCGACGTGGTCGAGGCGGTTACGCGCAAGATGATCCGGCGGCATCCGCACGTGTTCGCCGACGAGAACGGCCGCCTGACGCCGGTCGGCGTCACCAGCGCGTGGGAGCGCATCAAGGCCGAGGAGCGTGCCGAACGCGCGGCGCGGCGGCCTGCCGAAGAAAATTCCCACACATCGCTGCTATCCGGCGTCAAGGCGGGACTGCCGGCGCTGTCGCGCGCCATGGCGTTGCAGCGCAAGGCCTCCAGCGTCGGCTTCGACTGGAACGATCCCCGCGAAGTGCTGCGCAAGATCCGCGAGGAAGCCGACGAGATCGAGGCGGCGCTCGACAATGGCGATGCCAGGGAGCTCGCCGAGGAAACCGGCGACCTGCTGTTCGCGCTGGTCAATCTGGCGCGCCATGTCGGCGCCGATCCCGACCTCGCGCTACGCGGCACCAACGCCAAGTTCGAACGCCGTTTCGGCTATATCGAACGCACGCTGGCCGCGCGCGGAAGTTCGCTCGAGCAGGCGTCATTGGCGGAAATGGACGCGTTGTGGGATGAGGCGAAGACAAAGGAAATCTCTCCCTCGTCGTCCCGGCCAAGTGAGCGCCGCGAACGCTGAGCCGGGATCCATACCGCGTGATCCATCGATGAGATGGATGATGTTCGACGATCTTTCGTCACCACAAACGTCCGGGATTATGGGTCCCTGCGTTGGCAGGGACGACAGTTACGGATGCGGCACAGCCGCGAAGCGGTTCACCACGATGTCGCGCTTGGTCTCATCGACGCGAACGGTCATGTCGTATCGGCCGTCGTGCAGTTCCTTGGCGAGCACTTCGGAATTGCGATGCAGCCAGCTAATCCCTGCGCCGTCGGAGGCGTCGATCGACAGGTCCAGCGTCATCCGGGTGGCCGCCAGCCGGTACTCGATCGCCGTCAATAGCGCATCGACCCCCTCGCCGGTCTCGGCCGAAACCAGGAAGCACGGACGCTCCGGCGGACGGCGGGCAGCGATGTTCTGCAGGTTTTCGCGCATCTGTGCATCGAAGCGGTCGATCTTGTTCCAGACCTCGAGAATGCGGCCGGCATCTGGATCGATCCCGAGCTGGCGCAGCACGGTATCGACGTCGCGCTGCTGCGCCTCGGCGTCCTCGTGCGAGATGTCGCGGACGTGGAGAATGACGTCGGCTTCCAGCACTTCCTCCAGCGTCGCGCGAAACGCCGCCACCAGTTGCGTCGGCAGGTTGGAGATGAATCCGACGGTGTCCGACAGCATGGCCTTGCCGCCATGCGGCAAATGCAGCGCGCGCAGGGTCGGATCCAGCGTGGCGAACAGCATGTCTGCGGCCTGCACCTCGGCGCGGGTCAGGCGGTTGAACAGCGTCGACTTGCCGGCGTTGGTGTAGCCGACCAGCGCCACGACGCGATACGGCACACGCTTGCGTCCCTCGCGATGCAGCCGCCGCGTCGCCTGGACTTTCCTGATTTCGTTTTCCAGCCGGGCGATGCGATCGCCGATCAGGCGGCGGTCGGCCTCGATCTGGGTTTCGCCGGGTCCCCCCATGAAACCGAAACCGCCGCGCTGCCGCTCCAGATGGGTCCAGGACCGCACCAGCCGGCTGCGCTGATAGTTCAAATGCGCCAGCTCGACCTGAAGCGACCCCTCTTTGGTCTTGGCGCGCCGGCCAAAAATTTCGAGGATCAGTCCGGTGCGGTCGAGCACCTTGGTGTTCCAGGCCTTCTCCAGATTGCGCTGCTGGATCGGCGACAGCGCGCAGTCCATCACGACCAGTTCGATGTCATGCCCGGCGATGAGCCCGACGATCTCCTCGACCTTGCCCTTGCCGAGGTAGGTCGCGGGCCTGACCTGGCTGATCGGGGCGATCAGCGCGTCCGCGATTTCAAGATCAATGGCACGCGCCAGGCCGACGGCTTCCTCCAGCCGCGCCTCGGAATCGCGCATGACATGCGAATCCGTTGGCGCGTCCGGGTCACCGCGACGCACACGCAGATAGGGGCCGATGACAACCACCCGCCCCGATTCTTTGCCCCCTGTCGACCGCGGACGGTCGGCGCCCCCTTCAGGATTTCGGGGTTCCAATCAGATCACTCTCAAGCCGGAGCATCCTCGCCGCCTTCGAACAGCTGGATCGGA
>JAUXWH010000219.1 GCA_030681365.1 Bradyrhizobium sp. | reverse complement strand
ATTCACTCCCTGCCCTTGCCTTTGCCGCCGCGGCCTGACGGCTTGGGCTCATCGGGTCCAGCGCCTGCCGGGACTGGTCCGTCATCCTTCGGCCTGGACGGCTGGGCTTCCTTGCCGACGCGCTGCAGGTCACTGGCCTCGCGCATCAGCCCGCCCATCTTGGCGAGGTTGCCGCCTTCGATCCCGATTTCCTTCAGCACCTGATCGATCAGCGGCGCCTGTACCCGGTAGCGCAGCGCCGATTCGATCACCTCGTCGGTCGGGGTGCGCGAGTTGCCGCCGCCATTGCCGGCCATGCCGCCGAGGCCGTCCACATGCAGGATGCGGATGCCCTCGATCTTCTCCATTGGCTTGACGCTTTCGCGGACGATGCCCTCGATCCGGTCCAGCAGCCGGCGCCGGAACAGGCCGTAGCGCGCCTCGTCGGTGAGCGCATTCTCGGCCTCGTAGAGCAGCTTCTGCGCTTCCGCGTCGACCGCGGCGCGGATCGCATGGGCCTCGGCTTCGATGCGCTTCTCATCGGCGTTCTTCTTCGCCAGCATGACTTCGACCGTGCTACGCCGCTTGGCGTTCTCGCTTTCGCGCACCGTCTTGACGATCTCCTCGGCCTCCACCGCCTTGGCCTTCGCCATCTCCGCCTTGACCTGGGCTGCGGATTCCAGCAGCGATTTCTCGAAAATCGCGATCGCCTTGTCCATCACCGCGCTTTCGACTTCGCGCTCGCGGTCGACCTCAAGCTTGCGCAGGTCGCGGTCGCGACCGACACGGGCCTCGTCGAGGCCTCGTTCGGAGGCGATCCGCGCGCGTTCGATCTCCTCGCGCGCGGCGATCTCGGATTCTTGCAGCGCCTGGTTGCGCGCGATATCGAGCTGTTCAAGCGCCTTGCGGCGCTCCAGCCGCGCCACCTCCAGTTCGCGCTCGCGGGTGATGTCGACCTTCTCGACCTCCTGGCGCGCATTGATCTCGGCTGCACGCACGGCACGGTCGGAATCGACCCGCTCGATCCGGCGCGCGGAGGTCGCGATGACGCGTTCCTCTTCGGCGATCTCGATAGCCTTCTTCTGGTCGATCTGCAGCACCTCGCGGCTCCTCGACGCCGCGATACGCTCCTTGTCGATCGCGAGCTCGGCTTCGATGCGGCTGACCTCGACCGCATCGCGCTTCTTGATTTCAGCGGTCTCGATCGCTTTGGCGCGATCGATGTCGAGGTTGCGGATTTCGAGTTCGGAGGCGATCCGCGAGGTCGCGACCGATTGCTCCTGGGCAATGCGGGCGGTCTCGATCGCCTTGCGCGCCGCGATTTCGGCGCCTTCCAGAGCCTGCGTCCGTGCGATCTCCTGCGAACGGGTTTCCTGTTCAGCGAGGATGCGATGCGCCGCGATTTCCTTCTCGTTGGCGATCCGTGCCGCCTCCACCGCATGCAGCGCGGCGATCTCGGCCTCATCGATCGCCTGGTTGCGGGTGATGGTCAACGCGCGGACCTTTTCCTCCTGGAGGATGCGGGCGGATTCCACCAGTTCCTTCGACGCGATCGTCTCCTGCTGAACGGTGCGGTCGCGGACGATCTCACGTGCCAGCCGCTTTTCCTCCGCGGCGAGGCGGTTGGCGATGATTGCGCTGTTGCGGGCGATTTCCGCGGTTTCGGTGGCCAGCCGTGCTGCGATATCGGCCTCCTCGATCGCACGCCGCTTGGCGATGTCGAGGCCCGAAATCCGCTGCTCGTTGGCGATCCGGTCGGTGCTGACCGACGCCTCCTGCGCGATCCGGGCGCGCTCGGTGGATTCCCGCGCGGCGATTTCGGCGGCCTGCAGCGCCCGCACCTGTTCGATCTCGCGCTCACGGATCTCGCGGTCGGCGGTGATGCGGAACTCCTTGATCAGCTGGTCGTTGGCGATCCGCGCCTTCTCCACCGTTTCGCGCGCGGCGATCTCGGCCTGGTCGACGGTCTGGCTGCGCTCGATCTCGCGCTGGCGGACGTCGCGCTCGGAGGCGATCCTCGCTTCGCTGATGGCGCGTTCATTGCCGATCCGCGATTTCTCGATTTCCTCGCGCGCATTGATCTGGGCCTGCTCGGCCTCGGTGTCGCGCATCGCGCGCTCGCGGGCGATTTCGGCACGCTGCACGGCGCGGCGCACTTCGACGTCGCGCTGCTGCTCCAGGCGCGCCAGTTCGCTTTCGCGTTCGATTTCGAGCGACTGCTTCTCCGCCTCGAGATTGCGCGAGCGGATCTTGATCATCGAGTCCTGCTCGATGTCGTTGCGCGTCTTGCGCCTGCCTTCGATCTGCTCGATCAGATGGGTCAAGCCCTCGGCATCGAAGCGGTTCGAGGCATTGAAATATTGCAGGTCGGTCTGGTCGAGATTGGTCAGCGCCACCGATTCCAGTTCGAGCCCGTTCTGAGCAAGCGCTTCGGCGGCAGCCTCCTTGACCTTGGCGAGATAGACCCCGCGCTGCTCGTGCATGTCCTCCATCGTCATCTCGGAGGCGACCGAGCGGATCGCCGAGACGAATTTGCCCGACAACAGGGCGTGCAGCGTCTCCGGCTGCATGGTGCGCCGGCCAAGCGTCGAGGCCGCCAGCGACACCGCCTCGGGGGTGGCGCGGACGCGGACGTAAAAGTCTGCGTCGATATCGACCCGCATCCGGTCGCGGGTGATGATGGCATCGTCCTGGCCGCGATGCACCCGCATCTGCAGCACGTTCATGTTCACCGGCGTGATATCATGGATGAACGGCAGCACGAAGGCGCCGGCATCGATCACCACTTTTTCGCCGGCAAGGCCGGTACGGACAAACGCCGCCTCCTTCGACGAACGCCGGTAGAGCCAGTTGACAATATAGACGACGATCGCGATCACGATGACCGCGACGATCAGCCAGAGAATGAGCGCTCCGATCAGCTGGCCTGACATGTCTGTTCTCCCTCCACGAAGTGCTGTCGCTTGATCCGTTCAGCTGCGGCTGATGGCCTTGAATTTCTGGGTTTGCTCGCGGATCGCGACTTCCACCGGCAGCCGTTCCATCGAGGAGGCGCCGTAGAAGCCATGGCAATGCCGCGAGGTCTTGATGATGAATTCGGCATCCGCGGGTTCCGCCACCGGGCCGCCATGCACGAGGATGATCGCATCGGGTTTCACCGCGAGCGCCGCCGCCGCCCAGGCGTCAAGCATGGCCGGAACTTCCTCGAGCTTCAGCGCCGTTCGCGCCCCGATCGCGCCGCCGGCGGTCAACCCGAAATGACAGACGATGATGTCGGCGCCGGCACCGGCCATCGCCGCGGCGTCGTCGGCCGAGAACACATAGGGCGTCGTCAGCAGGTCCTTCGCGCCGGCCAACGCAATCATCTCGACTTCGAGCGCGTAGGACATGCCGGTTTCCTCCAGCCCTGTGCGAAAACTGCCGTCGATCAGCCCGACCGTCGGAAAGTTCTGCACGCCGGAGAAACCGGCGGCTTTCACCTCGTCGAGAAAGCGATCCATGCTGCGGAACGGATCGGTGGCGCAGACGCCGGCCAGCACCGGCGTCTTCTTCACAACCGGCAGCACCTCGGCGGCCATCTCCATCACGATCGCATTGGCGTCGCCGTACGGCATCAGGCCGGATAGCGAACCGCGCCCGGCCATCCGGAAGCGGCCGGAATTGTAGATCACGATCAGGTCGATGCCGCCGGCTTCCTCGCATTTGGCGGACAGCCCGGTCCCGGCGCCGCCGCCGACGATCGGCTCGCCGCG
The DNA here is from genome assembly GCA_030681365.1 of Bradyrhizobium sp. Lineage (GTDB taxonomy): Bacteria > Pseudomonadota > Alphaproteobacteria > Rhizobiales > Xanthobacteraceae > Bradyrhizobium. Next base: position 6,222 of record JAUXWH010000219.1, on the reverse strand, counting down.
CGCGACCATCGCGTGAAACCTGGCGAGAAGGGTCTGCCGATCGATCGCTGCCATGCTGTGATCCCTTACCGGCTCGCCGCGCGCGCGCGCGGCCGTGCGCCTTGCAGCGCGCGAAAGTGTTGCACCAGCGCAGCCGCGAAGGCCGGACTGTTGATATGATTGGGAACGCGAACGAGCTGACGCGACGCGGTCTGCCGCACGCTCGCTTCCAGCGCGCCGAACAGCGCCTCGCGCGCCGCGGCGTCGAAGAACGGCTTGCCCGCCTCATCGAGGGCGGAGACCCCGCCCTCCGGCAGCAGGAAGCGCACCGGGCCTTCCATCAGGTTGAGGCGGTCGGCGATCCAGCGGCCCATCGCGGCATTCTCCGCAGGATCTGTGCGCATCAACGTCACCTGCGGATTGTGCTGATGAAGCAACCGGCCGCGGTAGCGCTCGGGGACGGTGTCGGGCGCGCCGAAATTGACCATGTCGAGCGCGCCGACCGATCCGACGTAGGGAATCCGCGTGCGGATGACGGCGCCGAGCCGATCCTCGGTCGCCGGAAACACCCCGCCGAACAACAGGTCGGCGATTTCGGTGGTCGAGACGTCGATCACGGCCGGCACCATGCCGCCATCGACCAGCTTCTCCATCGACTGGCCGCCGATGCCGGTGGCGTGAAACACCAGGCACTCGTGGTCGTCGCCGATCAATTTCGTTACCTGCTGCACGCAAGGCGTGGTGACGCCGAACATCGTGAGGCCGACCAGCGGCCGGTCCTCGCCGGCGCGGCGGCGCGGCGGCGGCGCCTTGCTCGCCTCCAGCCGCGCCCGCGCCATCCCGGCCATCGCCTGGGCGCCGTTCGCCAGCACTTGCCGCGAGATGGCGTTCAGGCCCTGCACGTCGGTAACGGAATACATCATCATGATATCGGAGGGGCCGACATAGGCCCGCGTATTGCCGGAGGCGACGGTGGAGATCATCAGCTTCGGCACGCCAACGGGCAGCGCCCGCATCGCCGGTGTCGCCAATGCCGTGGCGCCCGAGCCACCGGCGGAAATCAGGCCAAGCAGCCTGACACCCTCGCTGCCGGACTTGCCCTTCACCCAGGTTTCAAATGCCTCCGCCATCGCCGCGACGGCGGCGCCGCGGTCGGCATTGAACACTCCGGCGGAACCTCGCGGATGATGCAGCGCGATCTCCAGCGGCGGCACGTCCGCACCGGAGATCCGACCCATGGTCGACAGATCGACCAGCTTCACCGGCAGGCCCGCCGCCTTGATGATGTCGGCGATGAAGCGCAGCTCCTCGCCCTTGGTATCGAACGTGCCGGCCACGGCGACGAACGGCTCGTTGAAACCGCCTGCGCTGCGCCCGATCCTGCGTTCGGATGTGGCGATTGCGGCGGCGACGGGCGTGCGGGTCAGGGTGCGCGCGGACGCTTCAATTCGCGCCGCCGCCACATCGGGGCTCCACCGGGTCGGCGGCACCGGGTTCGACAGATAGACCCGGATCGGCGCATCGTTGCGGACTGGCGCCGACGCGGTCGGGCGGCCGCCGGGCTCGCTCGCGGCCGAAGGCGAAGGTTCGATCTCCTCATGACCATGGCGGCCGACGCCGAGCAGGCGTTGCTGCAGGTCGCGATCGGCGGCCAGCCGCGCCGCCTCGATGACGCGGTTGACCCGGCCGTTGACCATGATCGCGACCGTGTCGGAGATCTCGGTCGCCACGCCGATGTTCTGCTCGATGACGAGGATGGCGACGTCCCCCTCCTCGCTCAACCGCACCAGCATGTCCTCGACATGCGCGACGATGACAGGCGCGAGGCCTTCGGTCGGCTCGTCCATGATCAAAAGCCGCGGATCGAGCAGCAGCGCCCGCGAAATCGCCAGCATCTGCTGCTCACCACCAGAGAGCTGCGATCCCGCATTGTTCTTGCGCTCGGCCAGCCGCGGAAAAGTGTCGTAGATCCGCTCCGGCGTCCAGCTGCCGCGCGGTCCGCGCTGCGCCAGCCTCAAATGCTCGTTGACGCTCAGTGATCGCCACAGCCGCCGGCCCTGTGGTACATAGCCGATGCCGAGCCGGGCGATGTCGGTAGTGGAGCGGCCGACCAGTTCAATGCCGAATGCGGTGATCGAACCGCTCGACACCGGAACCAGCCCCATGATCGCCTTGCACAGCGAAGTCTTGCCCATCCCGTTGCGGCCGACCAGGCTGAGCACGCCGTCCTGCAGGGTCAAATCGACACCCTGGAGCGCGTGCGACTGGCCGTAATAGAGGTTCAGCCCGCGAACCTGGAGCGCCGGCAGCGTGCCATGCAACGGCTCACGGCGGTCAGTGATGGGCATGACCGCCTCCGAGATAAAGCTCCTGAACTTCCGGATCGGATTCGATCTCGTCGGACCGGCCTTCCTTGAAGATCCTTCCGTTGTGCATCATCGTCACGCTTTCGGCGACCCGCAGCGCGACATCCATGTCGTGTTCGATAATGATGTAACCGATGTGCGCCGGCAGCGAGGTCAAAATCGCCACGAGATCGGCGCGCTCGGTCGGCGACAGTCCCGCCGCGGGCTCGTCGAACAGAACAAAGCGCGGCGCGCCGGACAGCGCCAGAGCAACTTCAAGCTGGCGCTGCTGGCCATAGGCCAACTCGCCGACCAAGCGGTCCTTATCGCCGGTCAGGTGCACAGCCTCGACCAGCAATGCCGCCGCGTGCACGAGTGCATCGTCCGGACGGGGGCGGATCAGCGAGAAACGATTTCGCGAAACGCCGCAGCAGGCCAGATAGACATTGTCCATCACGGTCAACCCGGTGAAGAGCGAGGATATCTGGTAGGTGCGGCGCAAACCCCGGCGGATGCGCTCATGGGGCGGGAACACCGTCACATCCTCGCCAAAAAACCGGACCAGGCCGGCTGTCGGCAGAAAATCCCCGGTGATGCAGTTGAACAGCGTGGTTTTGCCCGCGCCGTTCGAGCCGAGGACGGCCCGCCTTTCACCCGGCTTCACCGAGAGTGTCACGTCCGAGATCGCGGCCAGCGCGCCGAACATCTTGGTGATGCCCCGCAGTTCCAGCGCATTGCCGGAGCTGGCGTTGCCGGCCCCGGGCAGATTCATCCGGGAAGATGCGACGGGCGCGTTCATGCCCCGCCTCCTGTCGTTGCGGCCTTGCGCGCCGCAACCCCCGCGCGCCAGCGGTCCCACAGGCCCAGCACGCCATCCGGCGAGAACAGCACAATTGCCAGGAAGCCGATCCCGATGATCAGCTTGAAGCGATCCGCCGCGAATCCGAAGAAGCCGAGAATGTCGGTCGAGAACACCTGCAGCAACACGTAGATGAAGGCGCCGATAAACGGTCCGAGCGGACGGCGCATCCCGCCCACTACCGCAACCACGAGCACATCGATCGCGGAGGAAACCCCGATCGTGCCCGGCGCGATCTGCGCATTCTGCCAGACCAGAAGAATGCCGCCCGTGGAGGCAAAAACGCTCGCCAGGGCGTAGGCCGCCACGCGATGGGCGGTCACGTTGAAACCCAGCGCCGCCATGCGCCGCGGGTTGTCGCGCACACCCTGAAGGGCGAGCCCGAAGGGAGCGCGCGCGAGGTAGACGACTGCGCCGTAGCAAAGAACGGCGCAGCCGAGGCTGAGATAGTAGAAAGGCAGGGGATCGCGCCAGTTCACGCCGAAAAGTTTCGGCGGCAACACGAGGTTGAACCCGGAATAGCCGTTGAACACCGAGTAGTTCTGTCGGGTGAAATAGAAGAAGGCGGCCGCAATCGCGAGCGTGATCATGATCGTGTAGATGCCATCCGTGCGCACGGCGAGCGCGCCGGATATCGTCGCGAACAGCGCCGCGATCAGGAAGGCGGCCGGAAGCACAATCCACCAGGAGAGGCCGAGACTGACATTGGCCGCGCCTGACGGCCCGAGGATGGCGACCATGTAGCCGGCCATCCCAGCAATCGACATCTGCAGCAGGCTCACCATTCCGCCATAGCCGGCGAGGAACATCAGGCTGAGCCCGATCATGCCCAGAATGAAAGTCCAGCCCAAGACCTGGAACAGCCAGAAATCGTTGGCCACGATCGGCAGCAACAGCAGTATCAGCCCGAAGATCCACCAGGGCGCGGGAATGCGCTCGGACCACATCCGCTGGTCGACGGGGCTGGCGAAGCGAGGGGCTTGATCGACAACCGACATGTCCTATCGCCTCGTTCCGAGAAGGCCCTGCGGCCGAAACGCCAGAACCGCCGCCATGATGAGGAAGGTAAGAACGATCGAATAGGTCGGCGCGTAGACAAATCCCATCTGCTCGGCCACCCCGATGATCAGCGCGCCCAAAGCCGCGCCGACGATCGACCCCATGCCTCCGACGATGACCACCACGAGGCTCGCCAACAGGAAACGCGTATCCTCGCCCGGCGACAGCGACTGGAACGTGCCGCCGATGATCCCCGCGACACCGGCAAGCCCGGCGCCGAAGCCGAACACCGCCAGAAACACGATGTGGATGCGCACCCCGGATGCGGCCAGCATCTCGCGGTCGTCCACGCCCGCACGGATCAGCATGCCAAGCGTGGTGCGATTCAAGACAAGCCACATCGCGACACCGATCACGATGGCCGCAACCAGTATCCAGATGCGCACGGCGGGGTATCGCAGCCAGATGACCGCGCCGGTCGAGGCGTTGACGTTGCTCACGAGCGGTAATTCCATCGGTCCCTGCAGGAATTGCGGCGCGAGGATCGAATACGATTGCCCGCCCCACCACCAGAGCATGAGATCGGCAAACACGATCGAAAGCCCGATGCTGACCAGCGTCTGGCGGAGTTCTTCGCCTTCCATTTTCGAGAAGATGAAGAACTGCATCAACAGTCCGATCAGCCCCACGACGATGAACACAACAGGAAATGCCAGAAGCCACGAACCCGAGGCGGTCGCGATTTCGTAACCGAGATATCCGCCGATCAGGAACAATGAGCCGTGCGCGAGATTGACGATGCGCATCAAGCCGAAAATCAGCGTGAAGCCGGCTGCTACGAGGAAATAGAGCGCGCCAAGCGTGATGCCGCCCAAAAGTGCATTCAGGAAGATCTGCTTGCGACCCCAACTCGCCACCAATTCGGGTGGCCAGGAAGCAAGCACAAGCCACAGGAACGCTGCGACCAGGAGTATGATGATCAGGCTCCAGAGCGGATAGCGCTTGATGAAATTGTCCATCTCGGAACGACCTGGCAGCTTCCCGTGGCGGACCCTCGCCACCGTTAGAATGGAGGCTAGATTGAAGTTCCCGGCCTGTCCTTTCCCGAACGTCTTTTCTCTAGCCCGAACGTCTTTTCTTTGGAGTGCAGCACCCCTTTTTCAGTGCGTAAGGCCCGCGACGCTGCGCCGATAGGCGCTCGGCGGCACGACGCCATTGGCGATGAAGAATCGCGAGAAGCTCGCCGGGGTCGCAAAGCCGAGATCAAGCCCGATTTCGGAAACCGTTTCCCTGCCGATGGCCAGTCGCTCGATCGCGCGTTCCATGCGCAGGGCGTTGAGGAAGATCGTGGGGGGCAGCCCCATCTGCTCGCGAAAAAGCTTGAAGAAATGCGGCCGCGAAAGGCCGGCGTTCCGCGAGATCTGTGCAAGGTCGACGGGTTCGCCGAGCCTCTCGCTCAGAAGGCTGATCGCGCGCCTCAGGCGAAAATCCCGCAGTCCCGAGCATTGGGCGGCCGGCCTGTCGGCCGCGCTCGTCCACTGCCAGGTCTGATCGAAGGCCGCCTGCGTGAGGGCACTGAGCCTATCCTCGAAAGAACGATCGCAGCCGCCATGGTCGGCGAGAAGCCGTGCGGTTTCCGAGGCGAGCCGGGTGATGTGGTCGCTCATTTCGACGGTCGAGCGGCCGAAGCGCAGGATTTCGAAGGCCGTGTGGCTCGCATCGACGAACCAGCCCGGGCGGATGTAGAGAACGAGCGTCAGCGTTGGTTCCCGGCGGTCAATCGGCGCGAAATAATGCGGTTGCCATGGGCTGATTGCCGTTGCGCTCCGGGTCGTGAGCGGCAGGGTCTTGCCATCGACAACGACGCTGGCGACCGGTCCGCTGACGTGAAAGATCAGGTGCCCCTCGCGATGGGCATGCGGCACCATCGGCCGATCCAGCTCATAGAGGCAAGCGCGCCCGAACGCACCATGTGCGACCGCGTGAGCAATACTCATCGGTTTCCTCCCCGCCCATCTTTGTGCGCGGTAATGGAAGAAT
>JAUXWH010000203.1 GCA_030681365.1 Bradyrhizobium sp. | reverse complement strand
GTGCGCGGTAATGGAAGAATGTATAAGGAGATCGCGTTGTGACAACAGGCAAATTGCCCCGGCCGCCGCCGGTCCAGGCGGTTTGCCTCGCGCCGGGTGCTTCGCGTGCGTGCTCACCAGGCGGCCTCGAGAATGCGGCGGCAATCCCCTGGGGTCAGCCGTCGGGGATTGGCGAGGGCTCCGGGATCGTTCGCTGCCATTTCCGCAAAACGGTCAAACTGAGCCGGATTGATCCCCATCTCCCGCAAGGAGGTCGGCAGGCCGATGGCGCGGGCGAAAGCTCCGATCGCGCTGCTGAAGTCCAGCTTCCGCGTTGTTCTGGCAAAGGTTTCAGCCATGGTGGCGTATCGATCGCCCACGGCTTCGGTATTGAAGTCGGCCATGGCCGCCATCAATGGCACATGCAGATCGCCGTGGAGGATGCCGGGTCCAAGTTCAGCCTTGATCGGATGCGCAAGCGCATCGACCCCGCCAACCGCTTTTTCCAGCGCGAGCCCGGCCGTCAATGCCGCGGCCATCAATTCGCGTTGCGCTTCCCGGTGACTGGGCGAAGCCAGTGCCACGGGTAGCCACCGCGTGAGCCGCTTTGTGGCTTCGAGCGCAAGCGCGTCCGCCGGCGGGTGGTAGACGGGGCTGGCATAGGCTTCGATGGCATGAACCAGCACTTCCATGGCCGCGGCGGCGAGTTGGCGTGAGGACGCTCCCTCAAGTACCGTCGGATCGGCGATTACCCGATCGGGGCGAGGACAGGCGACCGGCTGGCCTTGCCCCAGGCGCACCCGCCGCGCTAACCCGAAATCGCAAAGGCCGACAGGAACCGCGATCAGCATAAGGCGTTCGCCCCGTCGCAGTGCATGTTCCGCAGCGAGCCGCGCCTGCCCGACAGCCGCAGATCCACCCACGGCGATGAGGGTGCCCGTTCGGATGTCGCTCATGGCGCTCAAGATCCTGAGGGTCGCTTCTTCATGAGAGGTGGCACGATCGGTCCGCGCCAGGCTGATCGCCGTCTGACCGAGTGACTCCTGCACGCGCGTGCAAACGGCCGCGCTTCCAGGCTCGTTGTCAACGAGTACCAGCGCCCGAGCGAGCGGCCCCACCTCCTCGGGAAGCGCATCCTCAATCGCGGCCTCTGCGAAATGGGTGCGCGTGAGATAATCGATGAGAGTCATCGGAGACGCTCCCGGCGTTTCCGCCGCATGGAGTCCGAGATGGCGAAATTCCCGAGGGAACCGGTGGCCGGATGAACGCGCCGGCCACCGAAGATGACATCAGGGGCAGGCGCGCTCAGCCGCCCGCGCGCAGCTTGGCGCAGTCAACCACATCGCGCGACGGAAGCCCCAGGGCCTTGAACTGAGCCGTCGTCATGCCGAGCGTCTGGTTGACGTTCTCGGTCTTGGCCACCATCTTGCTGGTCATGTTGCCATCCGGCCCATCGACCACCTCGTTGACAAAGACCGTTCCGGTCGCCTGCCGGTTTTCGTTCAGCGTGATCTTGCCGACGGGGCTGTCGAGTTGAAGCTTGTTCAGGGCCTCCTTGAACTTTGCCTGCCCGTTCGACAGATCGCCCCCGGCCGCCTCGAGCCCTTTGATGGCGGCGAGCGTGGCCGTGTAGTATCCCAGGCCGAACAGCGAAGGCGATGGTAGACGCTGATTGGCGGGGAAGCCTTCCTGATAGAGCTTCACATACGAAGTCCATGCCGGGTCTGTATTGTCGGCGGCGAAGGGGCCGGAGGTCGGCGTGCCCTTCAGCGCGTCTTTCGCGCGACCTTTCGCCGTCAAAACCGTCTGGTCGGCCATGATGGTGCCGCCGATCAGACGGGTCTTTTCACCGGCCTGCTGATATTGATTGAGGAAGTTGATCGCATCCGTGCCGCCAAGGCCCAGGTAGATCGCATCCACATTGTCCGGCAGCTGCGCGATGATCCCGCCGAAATCCGATTGGCCGAGCGGCTGCCAGAACCGCTGGACGATGTCGCCGCCCGACTTGCAGAAATCCACCGCAAAGCCCATGAAATTCGTATAGCCGAACGAGTAATCGGCTGCGATCGTCGCCACCTTCTTCCAACCCTTCTTGTTCACGACGTAGTTGCCGAGGCCGAAGCCCCATTGCGAGCCGTCGAGGTTGAAGCGGTAGAAGTTCGGCGCGGGATCGACCCAGGTGGTCTCAAGCGCGCCGGAAATGCCGTTGATCACCACTTTGTCGGGGATGGTTTTGGCGAAATCGCGCATGGCAATACCTTCCGAGCCGGAAAGCGGACCGATGATCAGGTCGACCTTGTCCTGCTCGATAAGCTTGCGGGCCATACGAACCGTCGTGTAGGGTTTGGTATCCGTCGGAGCGACGACGGTTTCAATCTTCTTGCCGGAAATGGTGTTGTTCACCTGCTTGAGAGCCAGTTCGACATTTCGGACACCATCCTGGCCTCCGGTCGCGAAGGCGCCTTCCAGCGCCACCAGGATGCCTATCTTGATCGTGCCGTTCTGGGCGAGAGCTGCGCCAGGCAGCATAAGGGCGGCTACCGCGACGGCGCCAAGCAAAGACTTGCGCATTGTTGTTCCTCCCTGTGACGCAGCAGAGCGCATCCGGCTACCACGCCGGACCTTCCTCATGTGCGTCTCGTAACGCGCCCCTTGCGGGCGCCTTCAGGAAAGCTGCCGATCAAAGCCCGAGCCGCCAATATCCAAGCGTCTCATTTTCGCAGGTACTGTCATGCGCGGGGAGCGTAGCAAAAGCCGGCCGAAACTCAGATGCCAGCCATAAAAGCGGCTTGCTCAAAAGAAATTGGCGCGTGCAGGGCTCAGTGCAAACGGGGACTGAAATACCGTTTCAGTATGCAGCCCACCCGTTCAGGCCGGCTCTTGATCCAATCATCGTTCAAAACTGCGAAGCGTGACCTCTAACCAAAGCGGCCAGCCCTTCCGCTCATGCAAAGACCGCTTCCCAATGAATGGGTTCGGCGTTTTCGGCGACCACTTCTATTGCGAGCGCCGGCCTGACGGTCGTTTCAAGGCAGCGAATGTCCGCAGCAAGATGTTTGGCGAACACGACTGCCTCGGACGCCACCTCAAACTCGCGCCCCAGTTCGTCCTCGATCCTGAGCTTGTCTCGAATGTTGAAAAAGAAGCGCATAAGACCTCCAATGATCGATGGAAAACCAGTACAGAATGCCCGTTGCCTGCGCCTTGATCCTGATCAACAAGCCCAGGCGGGGGTCCGTGAGCCTCGCACGACGAGCCGAACACCGGCTATCGCGCCAGTCCAGGATTGTGCGCGCCTCAAGGCCGCCGACCGCGGCGTCTTTCGCGATACACTGCCGGCCTTCAATTGACGGCTGCGAAACCGAGTTCAGCTCGGGCAGCGTGCTCGATCAGTGATGGATTCCATGCCGGATCGAACGTCATCACGACCTCCACGGACACGACACCGGGCACGCGAGCGGCGCTATTGGCGGCCCCCTCCTTCAGAAAACCGGCGGCCGGGCATCCTGGAGTCGTCGCGGTCATCGTGATACGGGCGGCGCCGTTCATCACCGTTATGTCGTAGATGAATCCGAGATCGACGATGTTATAACCGAGCTCCGGATCGATCACGACGCGCAGTGCGTCCCGCATGCGCTCGACGAGTTCGTTTCTCATGACCGCGCCCTGACGGTCAGTTCGTAGGCCGATCCGTCCGGCGTGAAGCCGCCGAGCCAGCGGAAGCCGCGCTTCTCGAGCTCCGGGAACAGAAAGACCGGCTCTCGTCGCAACAGCGCCGACAATGTTTCCCCCGGCCCGAGCTTATCCGCAGCGGCGAGAATGCGCACCATCGGTTCCGGCGGATCGAGATCGCGGCTGTCGAGCTTGACGTCCGGTTCGGGCCAGCTGTCGAAGGCGCCGACAGGAGCTTCTGTCTGAATCGTGTCCGCCGGCGTGAAAAGCACCTCCCACTCGCCACGGTCGAGAGCGGTCTCGGAATGCGTAAAGCCCCTGTCGGCCATGACGCCGAACAACGGAACCGGCCTGAAGGTCGCATAAAGACGCATACCCTGTCCCGGATCGAGGCATTCGAGCGCGGACATGATGACCGAGAACGGCTCCCCGCCTGCTCGCAGGATTGGACGGACGTCGACATCGATATATTCGGTCATGCGTTTTCCTTTCGTCTGACTAGGTCTTCGCGAACAGCAGAGCGGGCGCGCTTGCGCCGCCTGTGAGGCGCAGCGAGCACGCGACATCGGCAAGCCGCCGCGTCCGGACAACTTCCCGGACAATTCCGGCTATTCCAATGCTCATCGCGGCTGCAGCCGCCCGGAAGGCCGAAGGTTCGCCGGCCAGCAGCATCAGCGTTCCGAGCCAGACCGCCGTGTAATAGGTGACGAACCACTTTGACGCTCTCGCCTCGGCGACGAGGTCCTGCACGCGTGGAGTCGGGGCCCGTCCCATTACCGGGCCATAAGTCTCGAGCCAGGTCAGGAACGCCACGATCTTGTAGAGCTTGGCAAGGACGAGACCCGACAGCCAGCCGAAGACCGCGAGAAAGACGAATGCGCCGACCTGCGCTTCGAAAGCACGGGTCGAGACGAGCACCACGCCCAGCAAAGCCGTCCCCGCCAGACTCGTGAAAGACAGGATCGCCATCCGCGTATTGAGCTCGAGATGCCGCCGCATGCGGCCGCGGAAGATCCCGGCGACGTCGCGGCCGTATAAAGCGACGGTGGCCAAGCCGAGGATGGCGGCGATCGACAACACGACATTCAAGCCCGAAACGAGCCAGGTCGCCAGAATTCCGCCCATCACCGTGACTGCCATCGCGAGCGCGCCCGCCACCAACGTCGTGCCGCTCTTGCGGTCGTCCACCTCGGGCGAGAGCATGAACATGGACAGAAGCCGGTAGCTCACGCCCATGGCCGTCAAAGTGAGCCAGCCGCCCAGACCGGCGATCGCGTGCAGCGGGAGACCGGAAGCCAGCATCACTGCTCCGGTCGCCCCGCCCCATCCTGCGAGCGCAAACGCGAACACCGCGCCGAAGGCGACGGTGACACAGAGCGAGACCAATCCCACCAGGACGAAACGGATCGGTCCCGCGGGCCGCAGCCAGGCGGTCAGCCCGAGGTCGACCACGATCATGCCGAACCCGGCGAGGAGCAGGCTTGCTCCCAATGGAAGAAGCCAGAGCCACGCCGGCAAACGCCCTCCCAGGGCCAGAAAACCCGCGATCAGCAAGGTGAGACCCGCGCCCAGAAGTCCCAGGGCCGGCAAGGCCCACTCCTCCCGATATAACGGCCTTACGACGAGGACGGGCACAAATTGCAGCAGGGCGCCGCACATCGCCACACTCAGCCAGCCGATACAGACAACATGCACCAGGACAAGCGTATCGGGCGACTCCAGATCGGCCGCAGGAAAGCCGACGCCCGCAACCATTAGTGCCAGCGCGATGAACAGCCATGCCAGCGCCATCGCGAAGTAGCTCATCGTCCACCGTGATATGCGGGCGCCGATCATTGCAGCCTCAGAATCTGTGTGCGCTGCACAGGGCAGAGCACAGCCGATCGCGCCGAAGATGGAACAATGGCTCAAAACCGTGAGAGATCCGCGCCGGTCCCCGGCAGGCCCTGAATTCCCGCGTCGCTGCCATGGGTGTGTTCCCTGCTCAATTACGATCATGATACGTCGTGCCGACTGACGGCTCTTTGTCGAGGCGCAAATTGCAGGATCATTCGCTTGAGTGTTTGATCTCCGGCAAGGATCGCGCCGTTCTTCAACCGTATTCTCGAATTTTCCATCAACGGAGCGAGAAATGCGGATTTTCGAGAGATTGCAGGGACGAGACCTGAGCAAAGTCAAGGTCGAACGGAAACTCGTCGAGACCATCGTCGACGATCTTCTCCGCCGCGTCGAGCGAGGAATGCCGGTCGCGGCCTCAGCAGAGAGCAAGTCTACCTGCTGCTCCTGGTGTTCGGGCGAAGAGAAGGCAGACTATTAGTTTGTCGGATGCGATCGACGGATGTCGGCAGCGCCTGACGCCACTCCGACGAATCGACCGACTCCATGCGGAATGCTGCCGCGGAGAACAACTTTCATTGCGTCGTTTGCGATTCATTGATCGCGTTATCGAACGACGAGCCTGTCGACCGCGGAAATGCGGCATTGGCATCGTAGCTGCTGCCAGGCTCCGGGAATCGATACGAGAGCATCGGCATACGCTGCGACCACCGCGCTCATAATTGGCAGCGGCAACCCGCAGGCGATCGTGATGCAGTGCACGCAAACCGCGGCGCGGCACAGTTCGCGGCACAGTTCGTTGACAGTCGCCGCGGCGTGCATGTAGCCTGCCCGCTGCAGAACAGGTGCCGGATAATCGCATGCGGTGAGCGACGACGAAGTCGCCGCCGGGAATTTGCGGACGAGAGCCCAAACAAGCTGCGCCATCAGGGAGAGTTTAACGCAGAGAGGGGATCTCACGATGTCCGTGCACATCCGTGGCACACGACGAGTGCTGTGCCTGGCCGCCGCCGCAACATTGACCATCGGCGTGGCCGGCGCCGCCCATGCCCAGAAGACCGATGTCATCTTCAGCGCCGGCCCGACCGGCGGCAGCTGGACGCCCATGGCGGCGGCGGCGTCGCAGGTCGTCAACAAGCGATTTCCCGACCTGAACGTGCAGGTCGAGCCCGGCGCTGCCCTCGTCAACATGGAGAAGATCCGCAACGACAAGGCCGATCTCGGCTGGTCGATGACGACCGTGATGTCCGATGCGCAGAAGGGCGAAGGTCAGTTCGTCGGCAAGCAGACCGATAAGGGCCTGTTCGTCGCCAACTTCTATCCCAACGTCTGGCAGCTGGCGGTTCCCGCCAGCAGCGACATCAAGAGCATCAAGGATCTGAAAGGTCAGCCCGTGGCGCTGCCGTCACGCGGCAACACCAGCCTGGCGGCCGGCTGGGAGTATCTGCTCAAGGTCAACGGCATGACGCTGAACGATCTCGGCGCCAAGAGCTACGGGCCGGTGTCGTCCAACGCCGAGGCGGTGAAGAACCGGCAAGCGATGGCGGTCGGCTGGTTCACGGTGGTGCCGGCGTCCTTCATCATGGACCTCGGTTCGGCCATGCCGTTGCGGGTGCTCGGAGTCACCAAGGAGGAGATGGCCGCCCTGCAGAAGCTCAATCCGGGCTTCGTGCCCTACACCCTCAAGGCCGGTCTCTACAAGGACCAAGGCGTGACCGAAGCCGTTGAGACCTTCCAGTCGCCGACCGTGCTGATTGGATCCGCCAAGACTTCCGCCGACGTGATCTACAAGATCACCAAGGCCATCGTCGAAGGGCGGGATGAGTTCGGCAACGTCACCAGCGTCATGAAGGGCGTGACGGGGGCGGAGATGGCGAAGAATTTCGGCATGCCGATGCATCCCGGCGCGGAGAAATACTACCGCGAAGCGGGATTGCTCAAGTAGTAGGGAACGCGCCGTGCGCAAGCTCGCAGGCTACGCGGGCCTGGTCGTCGGCGTGATCGCGGTCGCAATGTCCGTGTATCACGTCTACGCCCGGCTGACGGTATACGCTCCCGATCAGCAGGCCCTGCTCTATATCACGCTCGCCTTCAGCCTGGTGCTGTCGTTCCTGATGTGGCCTCGCCGCAAGGGCGCGGCGCCCGATCGCGTGCCGTGGATGGATCTCGCTCTGGCGGGTCTCTCGCTCGCCTGCATCGGTTACATGTTCGTGAACTACGACTACATCGTAAACCGCTTTCCCACCGCCGATCCGCTGACCCCAATCGACATGGCGGTAGGAATTATCGCTACGCTGCTGGTGCTGGAGGCGACGCGACGCACCATCGGCGCGGCGCTGCCGATCGTGGCGATCGTGTTCCTGCTCTACGGATTCGCCGGACCCTGGCTCCACGGCTGGGCTTACCACAGAGGCCTCACGCTCGAGATCGCCGTCGATCAGACCTATTACACCACCGAGGGCATTTTCGGTGTGCCGATGACGGTGGCCGCCACCTACGTCATTCTCTTCATCATCTTCGGCACGTTTCTCGAGAAGTCCGGGGCGGGTCAGTTCTTCATGAACTTCGCCAATGCGATCGCAGGCGGGGCGCGCGGCGGGCCGGGAAAGGTGGCCGTCGTCTCCTCGAGCCTGTTCGGCACGATCTCCGGCTCCGCGGTCGCCAACGTCATGGTCGACGGCTGGCTGACCATTCCGATGATGAAGAAGACCGGCTTCAAGCCCGAGGCAGCGGCCGCCATCGAGGCGGTGGCTTCCACCGGCGGGCAGATCATGCCGCCGATCATGGGAGCGGCGGCTTTCGTGATGGCCGAATTCCAGGGCGTCAGCTACACGCAGGTGATGATAGCCGCAGCGATCCCCGCGTTCTTTTACTATGGGGCGCTGTTCGCCGCGATCCACTTCAACGCCGTGCGCTCGGGGCTCAAGGGCCTGCCGCGCGAGGAACTGCCCGTCCTCGGCCACATCATGCTGCGTCAGGGGCATCTGTTCCTGCCGGTCATCGTCCTGCTGGCGCTGCTGCTCAACGGCTTCACGCCGACCTATGGCGCGATCATCGCCACGATCACGCTGGTCGGCATCTCGTGGCTGCGTCCTTCCACCGGGCTGCGGTGGCGCGACTGCCTCGAAGGGCTGCGCGACGGAGCGGTGAATACCGTGCCGGTGGCGATGGCTTGCGCGTCCGCCGGAATCGTGATCGGCATCGTGCTGCAAACCGGGCTGGCACTGCGGTTCACGGCATTTCTCATCGACTTCACCTATGGCTCGCTGCTGCCTGCGCTGCTCATCACCATGGTCGCCGGCGTCATTCTCGGCATGGGCATGCCGACCACGCCCGCCTACATCATGCAGGCGGCACTGCTGGTGCCCGCCATCATGAAGCTCGGGGTGGACCCGATGGCGGCGCACATGTTCGCGTTCTACTTCTCGTGCCTGTCGGCGGTGACGCCGCCGGTGGCGCTGGCCGTATATGCCGCCGCATCGATCGGCGGGGCCGGACTGTGGGGCTCCGGCGTGCAGGCGATGAAGTTCGCCGCCGCCGGCTTCATCGTGCCGTTCTTCTTCGTCTACAACCCCGCGCTGCTGTTCCAGGGGCCATGGCCCGAGATCCTGCGCGCCGTGCTGACCGGCACGATCGGGGTGATTGCGCTGGCTGCCAGTCTCGAATACTACTTCCTGCGCAGAGCGACGTGGCTGGAGCGCGGTCTCTTCTTTGCAGCCGCCATGCTGCTGATCGATCCCAGCGCCGTCACCGATGCTATCGGCATAGGCCTGCTTGCCATCGGCCTGCTGCTGCAGAAGCTGTGGGTCCCGCGGTCCATGATGACGAGGGAAGCGAGCACATGACCCGCGCACAACTCTCCGCGCTGACTCTCATCGCGGCCGTACTCGTCGTCGGCACCGTGGCCTACGGCGTTCTGCGCATCTATGCCGCCTGAGCTCATCCGCGATGTCCGTAGCTACAGATTATCTTCCTGAAATGATTGCAATCAGCCGTCGCGCGCGCCGGTCCGGCAAGCATCACACCAAACAATGCCAACTACTCTTGCTTGACAAACCGGAGTTCTTAAGAGGGAATGTCACTTCAGGTGGGGGACGTCACGCTCGTATCGTAAAGAAAACGCAACGAAGACAAAAAACCTAACCAAGAAAATAAAACGCTACAGAAGAGTGTCGGCATCCCAAATCGGAACGACTCGGCAGTGACGATCAACGTCCGCCGGGTTCGCAGGTGGGGGTCGTCAAAGGTCGAAGAACGACCAGCCTCCGCCATGGTTTTAACCGGGGAGGGAATGATGCGAACCATTTTTAAAGTTGCGGGATTGGCTGTCGCTTCGGTGATGGCGCTGGGTGTTTCGACTGCGTTTGCCCAGGACAAAAAAGTGCGTATCCAGATGCAGTCGAACTTCGCGTCGACGCTGGCGCTGCTCGGACCGAACGCGAAGTATACGGTCGACCAGATCAACAAGATCTCGGGCGGCTCGATCGACATGAAATTCTTCGAGCCCGGCGCGCTGGTGCCGCCGGCGCAGGCGTTCGACGCGGTTTCCTCCGGGGCGCTCGACGCGGCGTGGGCGACGCCCGGCTTCTGGACCGGCAAGGACATCGCCTTCGCGGTTTACTCGACGGTGCCGTTCGGTCCGGGCATGGGGGAATACCTCGCCTGGATGAAGGAGGGCGGCGGCGAGAAAATGATGCAGGCGCTCTACGCCAAGTACAACATCCACTCCGTGGTCTGCCACCTGATCCCGCCCGAGGCATCGGGCTGGTTCCGCAAGGAGATCAAGACGCTGGACGATCTGAAGGGGCTCAAGATGCGCTTCTTCGGACTCGGCGCCAATGTGATGCAGAAGCTCGGTGTGTCGACGCAACTGCTGCAGGCCGGCGAGATCTTCCAGGCGCTGCAGCTCGGCACCATCGACGCGACCGAATTCTCCATGCCGGTGATGGATCTGAGCCTCGGCTTCCACCAAGTCGCGAAGTTCTACTACTTCCCCGGCTGGCACCAGCAGGCGACGTTCGGCGATCTCATCATCAACAAGGCCAAGTGGGATTCGCTCTCGGCGACTCAGAAATCGCAGGTCGAGGCGGCGTGTGACCAGGCCGTGCTGAAGGGCATCAGCGTAGGCGAGTCGGTGCAGCCGAAGGCGATGAAGGAGATCGAGAGCAAGGGCGTCAAGCTGATGGACTGGACCCCCGAGTTCCTGGCCGCCTTCGAGAAGGAGTGGAAAGTGGTCGCGGACGAGCAGGCCGCCAAGAGCCCGGAATTCAAGAAGGCGTGGGACTCGCTCAGCAAGTTCCGCGACGAATACGGGGTCTGGCGCGAACGCGGCTACCTGAAATAGCAGCACATCACGGAGCGCGGTCGCCGGCTGGCGACCGCGCGCCTGTGTGCTTTTCAGGCCTGCGGCGTTTCGGGTCGCAGCAACGACCGCGCTTGCGGCCCTTTGGCGGCGTACTCCCGGCAAAGCGCCCCTGGCAGCGCGCCTTGTCGGCACAACGCCTGTCGGCAGACCGGCTTGCTTGAAGGATAGAGGAATTGTCTATGGAAGTAATGCTTGCCGTCTCTCAAGCCATCGACCGGGTGCTGCAGTGGATCGCCAGTGTTTTTGGCTGGTTGCTGCTCGCGCTGGTTGCCGTGATCTGCTGGGACGTGATCACCCGCAAGATGGGTTTCCAGCTGCCCGGATTCGGCTCGACGCCGCTCCAGGAGCTCGAATGGCACCTGCACGGCATGCTCTTCCTGTTCTGGCTGGGCTACGCCTATGTGCGAAACATCCACGTGCGCATCGACGTGTTCACCGGCCACCTGCCCTGGCGCCGCCAGGCCTGGCTGGAGATCCTTGGCATCGGCATCTTCGCCATCCCCTATAGCGCGCTTGCGACCTACTATTCGTGGTCCTTCGTCGTGGTGTCGTACCTGCAGAACGAGAGTTCCGACGCGCCGAACGGGCTCGCCAACCGCTGGATCATCAAGGGTTGCCTGTTCCTCGGCATGGTCCTGCTCGACGCCGCGGTCGTATCGGTCCTGCTGCGCAAGCTCATCGGTCTGTTCGGGCCGCCGCACCTCGCCGCCGCCGCCGGCGCGCCAACAGCTCAGCCGATTCGCTAGGGGATGATCATGGAGTGGATTGCCGATCACCTCGCGGTGCTGATGTTCCTTGTGCTCACGATCATCATGTTCGTGGGCTATCCGGTCGCCTTCGTCCTGGGCGGAGTCGCGCTGGCGTTCGGCGCCCTCGGCATCGTGTTCGATGTATTCCGGCCGGCCCAGTTCGGCAGCCTGATGCCGCGCATCTTCGGCCAGGCGGTTCAGAACCCGGTCTTGATCGCGGTGCCGATGTTCGTCTTCATGGGGACGCTGCTGGAGAAATCGGGCGTCGCCGACGAACTTCTGAAGGCGTTGCAGGTGCTGACGCGTCGTGTCCCGGGCGGCCTTGCGATGTCGGTGACCATCATGGGCACCATCATGGCGGCGACCACCGGTATCGTCGGTGCTTCGGTGATCATGCTGACGCTGATTGCGCTGCCGACCATGCTGGCCGCCGGTTACTCCAAGGAACTTTCCACCGGCACCATCGCCTCGGCGGGAACGCTGGGCATCCTGATCCCGCCCAGCATCATGCTGGTCATCATGGGCGACGTGCTGACGATCTCGGTCGGCACGCTGTTCACCGCCGCGATCATCCCGGGACTCGTGGTCTCCATGCTATACCTCGTCTATCAGGGGACGCTCGCATTCGCCAAACCCCATCTGGCGCCGCCGCTCCATGTCGACATCGGCCCAAAAACGAGCGGCGAGATGCTGCGCCTGCTGCTGCGCAGCTTCCTGCCGCCGGCCGCGCTGATCTTCATCGTGCTCGGCTCGATCTTCGGCGGGTTCGCGACGCCGACCGAAGCGGGCGGCACGGGTTCGGCCGGCGCACTGTTGTTGG
>JAUXWH010000199.1 GCA_030681365.1 Bradyrhizobium sp. | reverse complement strand
ATGGCCAAAGAGAAATTTCTTCGCGACAAGCCGCATTGCAACATTGGGACGATTGGCCATGTTGACCACGGCAAGACGTCGCTGACGGCAGCGATAACGAAGGTGCTGGCGGAGACTGGCGGGGCGACGTACACGGCCTATGACCAGATCGACAAGGCGCCCGAGGAAAGGGCCCGCGGCATCACGATTTCGACGGCGCATGTGGAATACCAGACGAAGAACCGGCATTACGCCCATGTGGATTGCCCGGGACACGCGGATTATGTGAAGAACATGATCACCGACGCGGCCCAGATGGACGGGGCCATTCTTGTGGTATCAGCGGCTGACGGCCCGATGCCGCAGACGCGGGAACACATCCTGCTGGCCCGCCAGGTTGGCGTTCCGGCGCTGGTTGTGTTCATGAACAAGGTGGACATGGTTGACGATCCGGAGCTTCTGGACCTCGTCGAGATGGAAGTGCGCGAGCTGCTCACCTCTTACCAGTTCCCCGGCGATGACATTCCGATCATCCGGGGCTCGGCGCTCGCCGCCCTTGAAAACAAGACGCCGGAGATCGGCCATGACGCCATTCTCAAGCTGATGGCAGCGGTTGACAGCTACATTCCGCAGCCCGAGCGGGCCAAGGACCAGCCGTTCCTGATGCCGATCGAAGACGTGTTCTCGATCTCGGGCCGCGGCACGGTTGTAACGGGCCGCATTGAGCGCGGGATCATCAAGGTTGGCGAGGAAGTCGAGATTGTCGGCATCCGCGACACGGTGAAGTCGACGGTTACTGGCGTCGAGATGTTCCGCAAGCTGCTGGACTCAGGCGAGGCCGGCGACAACGTCGGCGCACTTCTGCGCGGCATTGACCGCGAGGGTGTGGAGCGCGGCCAGATCCTGTGCAAGCCGGGCTCGGTCAAGCCGCACAAGAAGTTCAAGGCGGAAGCCTATATCCTGACCAAGGAAGAGGGCGGCCGCCACACGCCGTTCTTTGCCAACTACCGTCCGCAGTTCTACTTCCGGACCACGGACGTGACCGGTGTGGTCACGCTGCCCGAGGGCACGGAAATGGTGATGCCGGGCGACAATATCTCGTTTGACGTCGAGCTGATTACGCCGATCGCCATGGAGGAGAAGCTGCGCTTCGCCATCCGTGAAGGCGGACGTACCGTTGGCGCCGGCGTTGTTGC
>JAUXWH010000143.1 GCA_030681365.1 Bradyrhizobium sp. | reverse complement strand
CCAGCCGCGCAGCTGGACCGACCATTTGCTGTGGCACCACGCCGCGCACACGGTGGACCTGTTCGCCTACCAGGCGGGCTCGCCGATCGTGAAGGCCAATGCGGTGCAGGGGCCGATCCATCCCGACCTCGGGATCGCGATGGACATGTCGATCCAGCTCAAGGCCGCCAATGGCGCGATCTGCACGCTCAGCCTGTCCTTCAACAATGACGGCCCGCTCGGCACCTTCTTCCGCTACATCGGCGATACCGGCACCTACATCGCGCGCTACGACGATCTCTTCAACGGCAAGGAGGAGAAGATCGACGTCTCGAAGGTCGACGTCTCCATGAACGGCATCGAGCTGCAGGACCGCGAATTCTTCGCCGCCATCCGCGAGGGCCGTGAGCCGAACGCGAGCGTGGCAGGGGTGCTGCCCTGCTATCAGGTGCTGCACGACCTGGAGCAACAGCTCAACGCCTGAAGCCGGAAAACCATGCCCGGCATAGTGGTCTCTCCCGTAGCCCGGATGCAGGCCTTGGTCACGCCGTCGGCGTGCCCAAGGTTGCCCCCTGGCAGCACTCGTTGCAGGGATGCATCGAACGGCTGGTTCAAGGGACAGGACCATCCGCCCCGCGCGGGGCCTCGTACTCCCCTGACGCGGAGCGGCTACGATCTCGCCTCTGCCGCGAAATCTGACCGCTCCAGCAGAAACGAGATCACGACGCCGGCCACGAGGCCCCAGAACGCGGCGCCGATGTTCAGCAAAGGCACATCGGCGACCGTGACAAGGAATGCAGACAGCGCGCCGAAGGCGAAGCGCTCCTTGAATGCGGTGACAAAGGCCGTCTGCAGCACGCGCAACATCGCGAGTCCTGCCAGGGCCATCACCAGGGACCTGGGCGAAACCAGCAGCAACCGCGTAAATGTCGGCGCCAGCAGCCCGAACACCAGCGCCAGGCAACCGACGAACATGGCGGCGGTGTAGTGGCGTCTTTGCTCGCCGCTTGATACCACAATGGCGTTGGTCGGCCCCGTCAGGCAGGAACTGACGCCACCGACGGCGGCACTGATCATCGAGCCGATGCCGCAGGCCATGGTCACGGCGTTGATCGGCGGCGTATGCCCTGCCGCCCTGAGCACGGCAAAGCCCTGGCCATTCTGCACGACGAGGACCGTAATCGCGAGCGGCACAACAAGCTCGATCATGGCCGCGAGCGACCAGACCGGCGTCTGAATCACCGGGCGAATCAGTTCGAACTCGATCGTTGCAGTGGCGTCGAACCGGCTGAACAGCACGGTCATCGTTGCGCCGACCACGAGCGCGCCGATGATTGGCGGAAAATGCCGGCCGAGGCGCGGGATCGCCGACAGGATGAGCCAGATCGCGACCATCGGTCCGACGATGATGGTGTCGGCAAAGACGGCGCGGACGAGCTCTAGACCAAAGCGCAGAAACACGCCGGCGACCATGCCCATGACGATGGGCATCGGAATGTACTGCATGACGCGTTTGACCCAGCCGCTCGCACCCAATGCCAGCATCAGCAGGCCGGTGGCGTAAAATGCCCCGACGACCTCCGGAAACGTCAGATGGGTCAGCGATTGTCCGACCAGGACCGTACCGGGGATAGTCCAGAAGAAAACGAGCGGCTGACGATAGAGCCCGCTGAACAGCAGCGTGATCACGCCATTGAAAAAGAATACGCCGAAGATCCAGGATGCGATTTCTCCTTCGGAGAGTCCCCCGTTGGTGCCGACCGCCAGAATGATCGCAACAGGGCCGGTCACGGCGAACAGCCAGCCGATGAAACCATTCGACGCGTAAAGGAAGCCGAAAGCCGAAATAATCCTCCCGAAACCGGGCGGTCGTTCAGTCGGTCGTTCGATCTGAGTGAACATCAGGAAAGGCCGCTCCTCACGTCCGCAGCTTCAGCCTGCCCATGAAATCGCGTTTTCCGAGCGGCGCCCCCTTGTGGCGGAGGATGTCGTAGGCCGTGGTCGCATGGAAAAAGAAGTTCGGCAGCGAGAACGACATCAGGAAACCTTCGGCCGTGAAAGGCAGCGCGCGCTCGCCGAGCTTGAAGGTGACGTCGCGGCCGATCAGCGCGTCGACCGCCTCCGGCGTCAGGGCTGCGAGTTCGTCGCGCGCCTCCGTCACAAGGGCCTGCAACGCGGCATAGTCGAGGTCCGGTTTGCCCGACGGCGGCACGAACACCCCGTTTTGCGCCGCCTCCATCGCGCCGCGCGAATGATGGGCGACCGAGACGATCTGGAAACGCAGCGGCAGCATGTCGGGCGCAAGCCGCGACTCGACGATTTCGGCCGGATCGACGCCCTTCTCGCGAAAATGCGCAAGGCTCTTCTCGAGGCTGGCGCCGATGGCGCCGAGGATCTGCAGGTAGTTGGCGACGGTGGCGTCGTAGAGCGAAAAGGCCATGGCGTAAGTCTCCCGTTATTCTGTGCTTCTTGCTGGCGATAGAGTTCCCGGAATTGTCCCCGATTGCAATCGGCAGGGCCGGGCGCGTCAGGACTGGAGGCCGGCACCCAGCGAATCATCCGCTAGCGGCGTTGTGGACCTTGTCGCGGAAGCCTCGTGGCGACAGGCCGGTCGCGCCGGAAAACAGCCGGCTGAAATAGGCCGGGTCGCTGAAACCGAGCGCATAGGCGATCGTCGAGACCGGCAGGTTGGTATAGACGAGATTGCGCCGCGCCTCGCGAATGACCCGGTCGAGGATCAGATGCGATGCCGCATGGCCGGTCGCCGCGCGGGTCAGGCGGCTCAGATGGGTCGGCGTGATCGACAGCGCGGAAGCATAGTCCGACACGGTCCAGTGCCGCAGAAAGTGCTGCTCGAGCAGCGCCTCGAACCGGCGAAAAAGGTCGGGCTTCGCCATGCCGCCGGGCATTCCGCCGTTCGCGGCCATTTCACGCGTCACCAGGCCGATCAGGACGGCGGACAGCCCCCGCAGGACATGCGCCCTGGCAAAATGACGTCCGGCGAATTCGGCGAAAATCTGCTGCATCGCGTCGCGCATCCCGGGCGTGCCGCGCACCACGGTCGAATGCGCCAGCACGCGCCGCAATCCTTCCGCGGGTGTCAGCACCTCGTCCAGCATTTCCGCCGATACGGTAAGCACCCAGCCCTGGGTGCCCGGCTTGAAGCTGAAGCCGTGGACGTCGCCGACCGGCACATTGACGACCCGCATCGGGCGCAGCGCATGGATTCGTCCCTCCAGCGTAGCCTGTCCGCCGCCGCTTTCGATCAGCAGGATCTGGTGCAGCCGCGGATGCCGGTGCGGCTCGAATTCCCATTCGTGCAGCACCGAGCGCGCCGCGATGGTCTCGCAATGCACGACGTCAGGCAGATCGCCGGACTCGCCAAACAGATTATAGGTCTGAACGGTTCGGTGCGCCGGGGCTCTGGTCATGTTCGAATCCTGCAAGACAAAAGACGGTCTATCCATTCTAGAGGCTGCAGAACTCCGTAGATTTGTCCAAAATCAAGGGAGGGCCTCATGAAGGTTCAGGTGTGCATCATTGGCGGCGGGCCATCGGGGCTGCTGCTGTCCCAGCTGCTGCATCTCCAAGGCATCGAAACCGTGGTGCTGGAAAAATACAGCCGCGAATATGTACTGGCGCGGATTCGGGCCGGCGTGCTGGAGCACGGCTTCGCCCAGCTGATGCGCGAGGCCCAATGCGGCGAGCGCATGGACCGCGAGGGCGAGATCCACAAGGGCTTTCACATCGCCCATGACGGGGTGATGGATCATGTCGATCTGTTCAAATATTCGGGCGGCAGCTCGGTCGTGGTCTATGGCCAGACTGAGCTGACGCGCGATCTCTACGACGCGCGCGAGCGGATGAACGGCAACGTCATTCACAACGCCGAGGACGTGACGCCCCACGACCTGACGTCGGACGCGCCCCATGTCACCTATCGCGACGGCGACAGGATCGTGCGCATCGATTGCGACTATGTCATCGGTGCCGACGGTTTCCACGGCGTCAGCCGCAAATCGATCCCGAGGGACGTGCTGCGGGAATATGAACGGGTCTATCCGTTCGGCTGGCTCGGCGTGCTGTCGCGCACCAGGCCGGTGTCACCCGAGCTGATCTATGCCAAACACGAGCGCGGATTTGCGCTTTGTTCACTGCGGTCGCAGGTGCTGAGCCGCTATTACATCCAGGTGCCGCTGACGGATCGGATCGAAGACTGGTCCGACGACGCGTTCTGGGCGGAGCTCAAGCGCCGGCTGCCGGATCATGTCGCGGCCGGCCTGATCACCGGGGCGTCGATCGAGAAGAGCATCGCGCCGCTGCGCAGCTTCGTGGCCGAGCCGATGCGTCATGGCCGCCTGTTCCTCGCCGGCGATGCCGCGCATATCGTGCCGCCGACCGGTGCCCGCGGGCTCAACAGCGCGGCATCGGATATCTATTACCTCTATCACGCCATGGTCGGTCACTACAAAAAGGGCGACGACAGCGGTCTCGATGGCTACTCGAAAAAGGCGCTGGCGCGGGTCTGGAAGGCGCAGCGTTTTTCATGGTGGATGACCATGATGCTGCACCGCTTTCCGGACAATATTGCCTACGACGACAGGCTGCAGGAAACCGAGCTGTCGTACCTGTTCTCGTCCGAAGCGGCCCAGCGCTCGCTGGCCGAGAATTATGTGGGGCTGCCGTTCTAGCGATCAGGTCCGGCCGGTTTCGATTTGATCCAGAGCAATTCGCGCCGGCAGCCGATCGAATAAAAATCATCCGACATCAGGGAGAGGCCCATGCCCAGCTCGCGACAGCCCGTGCCCGGCACCACCATCTTCGACGGTGAGCAGGCCCGCAAGGGCTACGCCCTGAACAAGATGTGCTACTCGTTCAACGACGCCGCCAACCGGCGGGCCTTCGTCGAGGACGAGGAGGCCTACTGCGCCAGATTCGGCCTCAACGCGCAGCAGCGCGAGGCCATCCGCAACCGCAACGTCTTGCAGCTGATCGAAGCCGGCGGCAACGCCTACTATCTGGCCAAGTTCGCCGGGATCTTCGGCCTCGACATGCAGGACATCGGCGCCCAGCAGACCGGCCTGACCAAGGATCAGTTCAAGGCCAAACTTCTCGCGGCGAGGGGATAGGCCATGGCCAGAATCGTCGGGAGCATCACCACCTCGCACGTCCCCGCCATCGGCGGCGCTATCGCCAGGGGCCTGCAGAACGATCCCTACTGGAAGCCGTTCTTCGATGGTTTTCCGCCGGTGCGCGAGT
Organism: Bradyrhizobium sp.; assembly: GCA_030681365.1. Lineage (GTDB taxonomy): Bacteria > Pseudomonadota > Alphaproteobacteria > Rhizobiales > Xanthobacteraceae > Bradyrhizobium. The sequence continues at coordinate 1,020 of JAUXWH010000143.1, read as the reverse complement.
GGCTGGCCAGGGTGAAGCCGGATGTCATCGTGCTGGTCTATAACGACCACGGACTGAACTTCTTCCTCGACAGGATGCCGACCTTCGCCGTCGGCGCGGCGGGCGAGTACCGCAACGCCGACGAGGGCTGGGGCATTCCGACGGTGCCGCCATTCCGTGGCGACCCGGCGCTGTCATGGCACCTGATCGAGGCGCTGGTGGCCGAGGATTTCGACCTCACGACCTGCCAGGAGATGGTGGTCGACCACGCCTTCACCCTGCCGATGGCGCTGTGCTGGCCCGACATGAAATGGCCGGTCCGCACCATACCGGTGTGCGTCAACACCGTGCAGGCGCCGCTGCCCTCGGCGGCGCGCTGTTACAAGCTCGGCCAGGCGATCGGACGGGCGATCGCGTCGTGGCCGGGGGACGAGCGGGTGGTCGTGATGGGCACCGGGGGCCTGTCGCACCAGCTCGACGGCGAGCGCGCCGGTTTCATCAACAAGGAATTCGACCTCGCGTTCATGGACAGCATGGTCACCAATCCGGCCTGGGCGACGCAATACTCGACCGTCGAACTGGTCGAGCTTTCGGGCACCCAGGGCGTCGAACTGCTCAACTGGGTGGTCGCGCGCGGCGCGCTGCCGGAGAAGGTGCGCCAGCAGCACGCCAATTATCACATCCCGATCTCGAACACGGCGTCGGGCCTGATGGTACTGGAGCCGCAGGGCTGAGACCGGCCGCCCCGAACGCGGCCGGGATTCGGTGGCCCTTGGCGACTGGAGAAGTCGGTACGAAGCTGTTATGGCCGATCTGACCAGGGACGCCGGATTCGCCGTGTCTTCGGTGCGTCTTCCCTGGCCGGTTCACCATGCTGGTTTCAAGTCCTGACAATCCAATTCCCGACGGTGCCGTAACGGGCATGATCGAGACGCCGGACGGCGTGGCGCTGCGCTTCGCGCGCTGGGATGCGCCGGCCAATGCCAAGGGAGGCATCAAGGGAACGGTCTGCGTCTTCACCGGGCGCAGCGAGTTCATCGA
>JAUXWH010000185.1 GCA_030681365.1 Bradyrhizobium sp. | reverse complement strand
GCCTGCTTCCGCGGCGTCGGGCGCGAAGGTAAATCCGTCGAGCCGGCCGATCACATGGCCTTCCACGATCACTTCGCCGGTCTTGCCGATTTCAGTATTCAAAACGCTGTTCTCCCGCAGGCGGCGCATCAATACACTGGTCCGGCGATCAACGAAACGCTCCGTAAGCCGTTCATGCAGCGCATCTGACAGTTTATTTTCGACTTCGCGGGCGATTCCCTGCCAATGTTCGGGGTCGGCCAGCCAATCGGGACGATTTGCCACAAAGGTCCAGGTCCGGATTTGCGCGATCCGGCCCGACAATGTGTCGATATCGCCGGTTATGCGGTCGGCCTGGTCGACCTGGGCGGCGAACCAGGCGTCCGGGATCCGGCCCTTCTTCATCAGGAAACCAAACAAGGTGGTCACCAGTTCCGCGTGCGCGGCCGGCGCGATCTTGCGGTAATCCGGAATCTGGCAGGCATCCCACAGCCGCTCGATGGCGGCGGCGCCCTGTGCCATGTCGCGCACATCGGCGTCGCGCGCAGCGTGATCGAGCACGCGCAAATCTTCGGCGATCGGCGCCCGGGTCAGCGCGTCGTGGGTCGGCGACAGCGCCAGCGACACCTGCAGGCTGCCGAGCGAAGAAAAATCCAGCTTCGAATTGCGCCATTGCAGCACTTTTACACTGTCGAAGGTGTGATTCTGCAGCGCATTGACCAGTTCCGGCTCGAACGGCGCGCAGCGGCCGGTGGTGCCAAACGTCCCATCACGCGTGGCGCGCCCGGCGCGGCCGGCGATCTGGGCGAATTCCGACGGGTTCAGCCGGCGGAACTGGTAGCCGTCATACTTGCGGTCGGAGGCGAAGGCGACGTGGTCGACGTCGAGATTGAGCCCCATGCCGACGGCGTCGGTCGCGACCAGATAATCGACGTCGCCGGACTGGAACATCGCCACCTGGGCATTGCGGGTGCGGGGCGACAGCGAGCCCAGCACCACGGCGGCCCCGCCATGCTGGCGCTTTATAAGTTCGGCAATCGCATAAACTTCATCGGCCGAGAAGGCGACGATCGCGGTGCGGCGCGGCTGCCGCGTCAATTTGCGGTCGCCGGAGAATTCCAGCTGCGACAGCCGCGGCCTGGTGACGATGGAGGCGCCGGGCAACAGCCGCTCGATGATCGGGCGCATGGTGGCGGCGCCCAGGAGCAGCGTCTCGTCGCGGCCGCGCCGGTGCAGGATGCGGTCGGTGAAGACATGGCCGCGTTCCAGATCGGCCGCGATCTGGATTTCATCGACCGCGAGAAACGAGACGTCGATATCCCTGGGCATCGCCTCCACGGTGGAGACCCAGTAGCGCGCCTTCGGCGGCTTGATCTTTTCCTCGCCGGTGATCAGCGCGACCAGATCGACGCCGACCCGGTCGACGATCTTGTTATAGACCTCGCGCGCCAGGAGGCGCAGCGGCAGGCCGATGATCCCGGAGGAATGCGCCACCATCCGCTCGATCGCGAGGTGGGTCTTGCCGGTGTTGGTCGGCCCGAGCACCGCGGTGACACCGGCGCCGGGAGCGCGGTCGTGCGCCGATGTGGACGAGAATGTCGAAAAGGCCATGTTTTATTGAGTTTCTGCGTCGCCGGTGATTTGGGGATTGTTTCATAATGCGACGCCTTGCAGTCGCTCTTTAAGTTCTGGAACGAGTCCGGAACGAATCGCGCCCGAATCGCTGACTCGCTTCGAATGCTGTTACGTTCACCGCAACATCTCGGCACAACACCTCGTCGCGGCACTAGATCAAGTTTGGAACGGGGCGACAAGCGAGCGAATGACGGTCGAATCCTTAAAGCGAACAGAGAACGCGGAGTCGAATCAGAAGCGGGCAAGAGTCAATGGGGATTCGCGATACCCTCAGCCGTCATTGCGAGGAGCTCTTGCGACGAAGCAATCCATGCTTTGCTGCAGCTTGAAGAAAGATGGATTGCTTCGCTGCGCTCGCAATGACGGTATTGACGGCAGAGAAACCTCACTGCGTCTTCGCGACCCGCGGCGGCGTCGCTGCGGTGATGAACTGGGTGGCCTCCAGCATGGCGGGGCCGAGCGGGGTCGGGATCTTCATCCAGAACGGCACCAGGATCCGGGTTCCCGCGACCGGCGCGAACGCGATCTCGATATTGCGCTGGGCGGCGAGGTATTTGATGACCGGGCGGTCCGGGATGTAGCCGGCGACCGGCGTGAAATACACCGCACAGACCAGAACCGGGCCGTGATAGCCCTTCTCGGCCTTGACGGTTTCCATCCGCTTGAAATCGAGTTTCAGGTCGTAGCGCATGCGGCCGTCGAAGATGCCGGCGCCGACGCGGCAGGCCTCCGGCGTCAGCGGGTCGCCGTTGCCCGGCACGCGCAGCATCGATCCCGTCATCGGGTCGTAGACCCCGCGGCGATGCGCGTCGGTGACCGGCAGCCGGTCGGCATCGACGGGCGGTTCCGGATCGATCGCGAATTCCTTGATGTAGCCGCTGGTCAGGACCATGCGGATGGATTCTTTCTTTTTCGCGGTCGTGGTCGAAGCCGAATAATTGGTCGCCACCAGCGCGCCGCCGACCACCCGGCCCTGGGCGGCGCCGGTGCCGGAGCCGCCGGAAAAGGCCTTCAACAGCCCCGAGGTGCCGCCGGAGGCGGCGGCGGAGAAGGAATCGTCCGAAATTTCGATGTTCCAAGCGCCCTTGCCGACGGGAATCCCCGCCAGCGTCGCCTCATAGCGCGCATCCAGCCGTCCCTGCGCGAAGCCGGGGGACGGCGCGGCGGACAATATCAGGGCGCACAGCCCGCAAAGCGCCCACAGCGGAAATCCGGCCGGCCGGGTCGAAATCATATGGAGGGTGGTCACTGAAGGGCGATCCTCAAGGCGGCGCATGGCATGTATCATTTAGGCCAAAATATCCGGCAAACAATGCATCCGCGCCCGGAGCCCCTGATGTCGGCGGCGAATACGCCGTTTATATGATGGCGAAACGCCCTAACGCCTGTGCGAACAAGCCCTTCCGGCCGGTTTTGCCGGTCTTTCGCGCGGGCAAAACCCTGCAAAACCTTGACGCCCCGCCGCTCTGCCCCTATACGTCCGCGGTTCCTGAAATGGACGTGAATTCGAACCCCCGCGCCGCGCCTCCAAGGGCTGACGGATGGGTCGGGGATGGAAGAGGATTTTGCAAGATGTCCCGGCGCTGCGAACTGACGGCCAAGGGCCCCATGGTGGGCAACAAGGTGAGCCACTCCAACATCAAGACCAAGCGCCGGTTCCTGCCGAACCTGTGCAACGTCACCTTCATCTCGGACGCGCTCGGCCGCAACGTGCGCCTGCGCGTCTCGACCAACGCCATCAAGTCGGTCGACCACCGCGGCGGCTTCGACGCCTTCATGCTGAAGGCCAAGGGCCCCGAACTGTCGCCGAAGGCGCTGCTCCTGAAGAAGGCGATCGAAAAGAAGATCGCAACCACAGCCGCACCGGAAGCCGCGGCGAGCTGAGCGGTCGCTAGCGAAAGCCTGATCGAGCGAACTGGAATTTGGAACGGCCGGGTCGAAAGACCCGGCCGTTTTCGTTTGGGGCGTGCGCGGGGATGAAGGGCCCGCACCCGTCAAAGCGAGCCACAGGGGGGCGCGTGGCGGGGGCCAAAACAAAAAAAGTCGAAAACAACCCCATGTACAGTAAGGAAGTACTTGGGAATGCAGCACTTTTACTGCACGACGCCGGAGGCAGGAGAAGAAAATTCTCCATCGTCGTGGCCTCGTAGATGGGGCAACAACTGGCGTCCGGGATCATGGGTTCCTGCTTTCGCAGGAACGACGTTGAGAGATTTGCGCCTCACCCCGGCCGCATCAGCACCGCCCTCTGCCGCTCGAACACCTGCCGGCCGTGCTTGAAGCCCATCAGCACGTCGGGCAGTTCGGCGATGGCGCCGGCCCCGCTCGCGGTGTCGAGCACGATGAGGTCGGCGGAGTTGCCGGGCGCGATGCCGTAGTCACGCAGATTCATCAGGCGCGCGGGCAGCTTCGTCACCAGGTCGAGGCAGGCGTCGAATTCGCCCACGCTGGCCTGCGCGACGTTGGCATAGAAGTTCGCCATCCGCAGCAGGGAGGCGTCGCCGAACGGGGTGAAGGGATTTTGCACGTTGTTGGTGGCTACCGAGCAGACGACGCCGTGTTCGACCAGCTTGTGCGCCAAAGTGAGGCCGCGCGGCACGAGGTGGGTGGCCTCGCGGCCCATCAGATAGAGGTCGGTGGCGGGCAGCACGGTGACGGCGACGCCGGCGCGCGCCAGCCTGGCCGCGGCGGCGTCGAATTCGGCCGGCGGCAGCGCCGACAGTTTGGTGGCGTGCCCGATGGCGACGCGGCCCTGCAAGTTGCGGCGCTCGGCCTGCCGGCAGACCTCGTCGAGATGCCACCATGAAGGATCGAGGTCGAAATCGAGATGCAGGTCGACGTCGACGTCGAACGCCTGGGCGAGGTCGAACAGTTTTTCCAGATGCGCCATCGGGTCGGTGTCCATATAGGGGCAGCCGCCGATCGCCTCACCGCCATCGCGCAAGGAAGCGACCAACAGCTCCTCGGCGCCGGGATCGTTGGTCAGGCCTTCCTGCGGAAACACGCAGACCTGGAGATCGATCGCCCAGGCGTAATCGCGCTTCAGCGCCTTGATCGCCTCGAAACCGCGCAAGCCGATGCGCGGATCGATCTCGACATGGGTACGCATCCGCGTGGTGCCGGCCAGAATCGCGCGCTCCAGCACTTTGGCGCCGCGCGCATAGACGTCCTCGGCCGTAAAATCGCGCTTCATGGCGGCGACCGCCTGGATGGCCTCGGTGACGCTGCCGTGGTGATGGCCGCAGCGGCCGAGCAGGCAGGCCTTGTCGAGGTGGATGTGGGTGTCGACGAAGCCTGAAAGCACGAGTTTGCCGTCGAGATGGATTTCGCGGGCTTCCGCTTCCAGCCGCGGCGCGACCGCGGCGATCCGGCCGGCGGAGACGCCGATGTCGACAGGCGTGGCGAAAGCCGGCGTCACCGCGCGGCGGAAGATCAGGTCGAAGGCGGTTTTGGCGGTCATCGGGCGGACAAACTAGCGAAGGCGCGGGGCAAGAGCAGCTCCAGATTGTGTGCAGGCTGAGCACGGATTGTTCAAATTATGTGCATGCAATTTGAGTGCCGGATTGTAGTATTTTGCAATCAGGAGAGACCAACAATGTCCATTGCCGCCAAGACCGAACCGAAAAGGCCGAGCGACGCCGAAATCGTCGAGGCGTATCTGACGGCGTCGATGATCCCCGATCCCGACGCCGCGGCGGCCTTTATGAAGCCCGGCACCATCATCACGTTTACGGGCGGGCGCGAATTCGACCACCCGCGCGGGCCGACCGGTTTCAACGCCGCGCGCTATCGCTGGGTGAAGAAGAAGATGGACCGTTTCGACGTGTGTCCCGGCGCTGACGAGACCGTGGTCTATTCGGTGGGCACGCTGTACGGCGAATGGATCGACGGCACGGCGTTCGAGGGCAACCGCTATGTCGACCGCTTCGTGGTGCGGGACGGGTTCATCGTCAAGATGGACGTGTGGAACGACAGCGCGGAGCGGATCCTGGTGAAGCGCGGGATCGAGGCGTAGCGAAAGGTTCATCGTCATTCCGGGGCGATGCGAAGCATCGAACCCGGAATCTTGAGCGATGAGTGTACGATCTCGAGATTCCGGGTTCGCGCTAACGCGCGCCCCGGAATGACGGCTTCAACTACCGCGTCCGCCCCCGCACAACCTTCGCCAGCTTCACCACGCGGTCGGCCCCATCTTCCTCGGCATAGGGCGCCAGAATATCCAGCAAATCGCGGCCGCGCTGCGGCGTTGGCGCTACCAGGGCGCGGGTGGCGACCGAATCGAGATGGCTGTGCATCAGCTCCATCACCTTAGGCCCGTCGCCTTTCACCAGCGCGGCGATGATCGCGCGATGTTCGGTGACGCCGCATTCCGACGAATGCGGGCGGCTGTAGAGCGACAGCGTCAGGCAGCAGCGATAGGCCACCTCGCTGACGTAGCGCACCAGGATCGGGCTGTTGGTCATGCTGGCGAGCAGGATATGAAATTCGGTGGCGAGCCTGATCGACACCGCATCGCTGCCGCCGCGCGAAGAATCCTCGGCGTCGACATGGGCGTTGAGGGCCGCGACCTGCGCCTTGGTCAGTTTGCCGGCGAGCTGACGCACGACGAGGCGCTCGAGTTCGATCCGGATGTCGAACGCGTCGCGGGCTTCCTGCCAGCTCGGCGTCGCCACCACGGCGATGCGGTTGCGGCGCAGTTCGACCAGGCCTTCGGCGGCGAGTTGGCCCAGCGCGTGCCGCGCGATGGTGCGGCTGACGCCGAACCTTTCGCCGAGCGAATCCTCCGGCAATTTGGCGCCGGGCTCCAGCGCCTGCTCGATGATGGCGCGGCGCAGCGCGCGGCAGATGACGCCGACCTTGTCGGACGATTCGGCGGTCTTGGCGGCAGCGCGCGGCGCCATGGGCTGATCCTGAAGACGGTGCGTCTTTATACTATGCGCAGTTCCTTATCATATTCGCTGACGATCTGAGCGCCTCAATTGCATGCACTTTGTTGCACCGATTGCCTAATTTGAATCCGCCGCACGGCCCCGCTTCCCGGCGATCACCCGGGGAAACAGCCGAAAACCGCTGGCATCCCGCTTGCATGCACTTCGTTTCATGATGCGCATGCAGCCAAGCCCTGCCTTCGCCGGCAGCCCCGTTTCATCCGATTCCGGCGACCAAAAAGCGCCGGTCGCGATCGAACTGTCGGACGTCTCGGTCACCTTCGGCCGCGGCGACCGCGCCGTGCCCGCGCTTTCCACCACCAGCCTGAAGATCGGCGACGGCGAGTTCGTCGCCCTGGTCGGACCGTCAGGCTGCGGCAAGTCGACCATCCTGCGGCTGGTGGCGGGGCTGGTGCAGCCCTCGACCGGCGTCGTCATCCTCGGCGGCCGCGAGGTCGCGGCGAAAGCACTGCGGATCGGCATGGCGTTCCAGAATCCGACCATGCTGCCGTGGCTGACGATCGAGCAGAACATCATGCTGCCACTGAAGATCGTCGAGCCCTATCGTTCGCAATTCGCCAAACTCAAGCGCACCACATTCCGCGACAAGGCCAATGCGCTGCTCGAACAGGTCGGCCTGAAGGGTTTCGGCCGCCGCTTTCCGTGGCAGCTCTCCGGCGGCATGCTGCAGCGGGCCAATCTGTGCCGCGCGCTGATCCACGAGCCGCGCATGCTGCTGCTCGACGAGCCGTTCGGCGCGCTCGACCAGTTCACGCGGGAAGAACTGTGGTCGATCCTGCAGGAGCTCTGGATCCTGCACCGGCCGACCGTGCTGCTGGTGACCCACGATCTGCGCGAGGCGGGTTTCCTCGCCAGCCGCATCTGCGTGATGAGCGCGCGGCCGGGCCGCATCCTCGATGATCGTCACGTCGCCTTCGCGCGTCCGCGCACCGTGGCGATGACCTTCGAGCCGGAGTTCGTCGCGCTGAACCAGCGCCTGCGCGAATTTATCGTCGGCGAGCACGGCGCGGCCAAACCGGAAGGAGTGGCGAGCGATGCCTGAGCTCGATTACCGCCAAAAGGCCTGGTCGATCGGATTGATCGTGCTGTTCTTCGTCGGCTGGGAACTGTTTTGTTTGATCACCGGCATGTCCGACCTGGTGCTGCCGCGCCCTTCGCAGATCATCGTCACCCTGATCGAAAAATTCCCGCTGCTGTGGCCGCATATATTGCAGACGCTGGCCACCACCATGATCGGTTTCGTGCTGGGCGTGGTGCTCGGCGTGGTGCTCGGCGCCATCATCGGGGTGTCGAAGACCGCGTATGACACGGCCTACCCGCTGCTGGTCGGCTTCTCCTCGATTCCCAAAGTGGCGCTGGTGCCGATCTTCGTGCTGTGGTTCGGCTCCGGCTCGGTGCCGGCGGTGCTGACCGCGCTGTCGATCTGCTTCTTCCCGATCGTGGTCAACATCGCGACGGGCCTGGCCACCACCGAACCCGAACTGGAAGATGTGCTGAAGGCGCTCGGCGCCACCAAGTTCGACATCCTGTGGAATGTCGGCCTGCCCCGCACCATGCCGTTCTTCTTCGCCTCGTTGAAGGTCGCGATCTCCTACGCCTTCGTCGGCGCGGTGCTGTCGGAGACCGTCGCCTCCAACCGCGGCATCGGCAACGTCATGATGACCGCGTCGTCGAATTTCAACGTCCCCCTGGTGTTCGCCGGCCTGTTCGTGCTCGCAGCATTGGGCGTCGCGCTCTACGCCATCTTCGCCGTCATCGAGGGCCGTGTCACCGGCTGGGCCACCCGCAAGAACGACCTGATCACCACGTAATCGCTCATTTGAGGAGATCGACATGCTGAAGAGATCAAGCGCCGCACTGCTTGGAATGCTCCTGTTCGCAGGCACCGCCGCGGCACAGGAAACCACCATAAAATTCACGCTGGGCTGGAAGACGCAGGGCAGCGACGCCGCGTTCTTCTATGCCAGGGACAACGGATTCTTCAAGGCGGAAGGCCTCAACGTCGTGATCGACCAGGGCGAAGGCTCGGGCGCGACGGTAACGCGGGTGATGTCCGGCGCCTATGATGCCGGGTTCGGCGACATGAACGCCATCATCCAGAACGCCTCGACCCGGCCGGCGGAAGCGCCTGTGATGGTCTACATGATCTGGAACCAGCCGCCATTCGCGATCGTTTCCAAGAAGAGCGGCGGCATCAAGACCATCAAGGATTTCGAAACGCACACGCTGGGCGGCGCGCAGGGCACGCCGACCACGCGGCTGTTGCCGGTGTTCGCCCGCAAGAACGGGCTGGACAACGCCAAGATCAAGATCTCCAACATGGCGCCGAACCTGCAGGAGCCGATGCTGATCAAGGGCGACATCGACGGCGCGCTGGTGTTCAACATCACCAGCTATTTCAACCTGGTGCTGAACCGGCAGGACCCCGACAAGGATTTCAACTGGTTCTCGTTCGGCGATTACGGCCTCGATCTCTATTCCAACGGCATGATGGTGTCGAAGAAGCTGCTGGCGTCGAACCCGAAGGCGGTGGCGGGCCTGGTCCGCGCCGTCAACAAGGCGGTGATCGCGGTGGCCAAGGACCAGAACGCCGGCATGAAGGCGACGGTCGCCTTCGACAACATGATCAATGCCGAGGTCGAAAAACGCCGCCTGCAATTCTCCTACGAAAAACTGATCGTCTCGCCCGAGATGAAGGAGATCGGCGTCGGCGACGTCAAGGACGACCGCATGGCCCGCGCCATCGGCATCGTGGTCGAAGGCTATCAGCTCGCCCGCGCGCCGGCACCGGCGGAAGTGTTTTCACGCGAATTCCTGCCGCCGCGCGCCGAGCGGGAGCTGGTGTATACGGCGAATTGAAGGAAGAACCGACGCGGGAGGACTCCCGTTCTCGTCATGGCCGGGCTTGACCCGGCCATCCATCTTCTTCGAAGAATGCTTTTTGTGAAGTGAGATGGATGCCCGGGTCAAGCCCGGGCATGACGAGTTGGCAAGGTGCATCATGGTCACCGAAGTAACAGCAACCAGTCTGTTCGCCGGCCCCGACCGCGGCACAATCCATAACGTCGTGCTGCGGCACGACGCCGGCCTCATCACCGAGATTACGCCAGGCTCCGCGCCCACACCGGCGCCGCGCACTTTCATTCTCCCCGCTTTCGTCAACGCCCACGATCACGCCCGCCCGACCGCGTCCTCGTTCGGCGCCGTCGATATGCCCTTGGAAAGCTGGATCCTGCGCTCCGCCATGGGCACCCCGCCCGACCCGTACCTCGCCGCCGCCGCCGCGATGGCGCGCTCGGCCCGCGCCGGCTGCGCCGCGATGATGATTCACTACACAAGGCCGAGCGGCAAACTGCCGCTGATCGAGGAAGCGAAGGAGATCGCGCGCGCCGCCAACGACGTCGGCATCCGCATCGCCTTCGCGCTCGCGGTGCGCGACCAGAACCCGGTGGTCTACGGCGACAGCGAACCGGTGTTGTCCGCCCTCTCCGCCGCGGACCGCAGCAGCATCGAGCAGCTGTTCGTCCGCCCCGCGATGTCGCTCGACTACATCGAGCTGACGGAGGCTATCGCGGCCGAAATATCAGGGCCGAAGATCGACGTGCAGTTCGGCCCCGCCGGCGTGCAATGGTGCTCGCGCCCGCTTTTGGAAGCCATCGCCGAGAATTCCGCGCGTACCGGCCGCCGCGTCCACATGCATCTGCTGGAGACCGTCTATCAGCGCGCCTGGGCCGACCGGCATTTCCCCGATGGCGTCGTGCGCCATCTCCGCGACATCGGCCTGCTGTCACCCCGGCTGACGCTGGCCCATGGCATCCACGCCCGGCCGGACGAGCTGGAAATGATCGCCGCGTCGGGCGCGCGCCTCGTCACCAATTTCTCCTCCAACCTGCATCTGCATTCCGGCCTTGCCCCGATCGCCGCCGCGCACCGATGCGGCTGCGCCATCGCGGTCGGCGTCGATGGTCTTGCGCTCGACGAAGACGACGACGTAATCCGCGAGATGCGGCTGGTGCAGCTCGCCCATGGCGGCCTCGGCTTCGCGCGCACCTGGACTCGCCCCGAATTTTTCAGCCTCGTCATCCGCAACGGCCGCGCCGCCACCGGCGCCCCCGGTCCCGGCGAACTCGCGCCGGGCGCCGCCGCCGATTTCGTGGTGCTCGACCTCGACCGCCTCGACCGCGATCGGATCATGGAGGTCGACCCGCTGCAGCTATTGTTCGCCCGCGGCAACGCCGCGCTGGTGCGCGATGTCGTGGTCGGCGGGCAGACCATCGTGCGCGAGGGAAAGGTGGTCGGTGTCGATCTGCCCGCGATCGAGCGGGAGTTGCGGGGGATGTATCGGGAGGGGGTGAAGCAGTTCGGCGGGTTGGCGCGGGCCTGGGGGCCGCTGGAGGGAGCGCTGAGCCGGTGGTTTGAGGGACATATGGGATGTGGGTGAGGCGCAGCACGAGCGTCGCGACAAGCTGCGTGCCGCGAACCTGCCCGCACCATCAAACTCCCAGATCCCGCTCGCCATCCACCCCTTCCCCCGCTAAACTTCCAGCTGCAGGCTGGGGAGACTGCATCCATGAACGACGCGCCCGAACCGAAACCCGAAAAGCGCCACATCGTCATCTGCTGCGACGGCACCGGCAACGAGATTTCCGACGATCTTTCCAATGTGCTGAAGCTGTACCGGACGCTGCGCAAGACCGAGCGGACGCGTCCGCGCCAGCTGGTGTTCTACGATCCCGGCGTCGGCACGCTGGAGCGGCCGGATCCGTTCCATCGGTTCAAGCAGAACTTCAATCTGGTGATCGGGCTGGCGTTCGGATACGGCCTCGACGACAACGTGCTCGCCTCCTACCAGTTCATCGTCGAGAACCACCGCGAGGGCGACGACATCTATCTGTTCGGGTTTTCCCGCGGCGCCTATACGGTGCGGGTGCTGGCGGCGCTGATCCACAAGATCGGGCTGATCTCGCTGCCGCAGAACAATCTCGCAGGCTCCGGCCTGACCGCCTACAAGCAGTTTTCCACCGATCACGTCGCCCCCGACCAGAAAGACGACCAGGCGGCGCAGTATGCGCGCATCCTGTCCGTGAAATGGCCGACCATCAAATTCGTCGGGGTCTGGGACACCGTGGCCAGCGTGATCGTGCCGCGCTGGGACCGGATCAATCCGTTCAAGCTGCAGTTCAGCCCGTGGAGCCTGGAGGAACTGGCCTTCATCCGGGAAAATCCCTCGATCGAGATTTTCCGGCAGGCGATCTCGATCGACGAGCGGCGCCGCATGTTCCGGCCGCAGCCGTGGCAGGCGGGCAAATTCCGGCCGCACCGCTACGCCCCGGAATCGAAATGGACCGACCAGGACAGCGTGCAGGTCTGGTTCGCCGGCGTGCATTCCGATGTCGGCGGCGGCTATCCGGAAAAGCAATCGGCGCTGTCGAAATATCCGCTGCTGTGGATGATCGAGGAAGCCGTCAAGCACGGCCTCAAGGTCGACCGCAGCACCGTCAACCAGCTCGGCTGGGGCCGCAAGCGCAAGGGCAGCCCGTTCGACTATGTGGCGCCGGACTTCCTGCCCTATCCCGACAATCCCACGTCCCGCGACTGGCAGCCGCACGATTCGATGAACGCCGGCTGGCGCGCGCTCGAGGTCCTCCCGAAAAAGGACAAGTACAAGGAATGGCCGGAGCGAAAATCGATGCTGGGCTATTATATCCCGTGCTGCGAGCCGCGGCTGATTCCCGAGGGCGCCCTGATCCACCAATCCGCGCTCGACAAGATCGCGCAGGACCCGACATACAAGCCGGTCAACATCCCGGCGCGGTACACGGCGGTGCCGCTCGAGACCCCGCCCCCGGCCGGACCGGCCGAGGTAGCCGGGGATGGCGACGAGGCGTGATGCGCGGCGGGGCCGGCGGCGCGCCGGCCGGGCGGCGACGTCAACGCCCGACCCGCCGCAGCTCGGCCACCAGCACATCAAGCGCTTCCGCCAGCATCACGCCGCCGCATTCGGTCAGCCGCTCGGGAATCACGATGCGTTTTTCCGCCGGATAGAACCGCTCCAGCGCGGGATGCAGCAAAAAGGCCTGGCCGTCATCGCCGGCGAAATCGCCGGCCTGCGACACCAGCAGCAGATCGGGTTTTTGCGCCACGATCGCCTCCAGCGAGGCGAACCCGCCGAAGGCAAAGCCGAGATCGCCGGCGGCGTTGAACAACCCGGTTTCGGCCAAGAGCGAGCCGACAAAACTGTCGCTACCCGCGACCCAGCCGCGCCGCGACAGCGGCAGCACGCGGTAGCGCCTTTCAGCGACGGCCCGGCGCGCCCGCGCCAGCGCCGCGTCGAGTTTTTCAATTTCGCGCGCCGCGCGATCGGGATGCCCGGCGATGGCGCCGAGTTCGCGAATCTGGTCCTTCACCTCCGTCAGGTTCCGGGGCACCGCGAGCTCGGCGAGGCGCAACCCGTTGGCCTTCAGCAGATCGCGGGTCGCGCGCTTGTCGAACACGCTGGCGACCACGATATCGGGCTTCAGCACCAGCACGTCCTCGGCGCCGCCCGACAGCGTCGGGTAGCGCCCGACATCGCCGGTCACCCAGGCGTCGCGGGAAAACCGGCTGAGGCCGAGGATCTGTTCGGGGTCGGCCAGCGTCAGCAGCACCTGGTCGGTGCAGACGTTCATCGAGACGATGCGCGGCAGAGGTGCCGCGGAGGCGGGTGCGAGCGATGCGCCGCTGATCGCGAGTGCGGCCATGCACAAAAGTATGCCCGTCATCCTGAGGAGGCCGCGCAGCGGCCGTCTCGAAGGATGCTGTCCCGGGCCGTCCATCCTTCGAGGCTCGCCCTGCGGTGCGAACGCACCGCAGGGCGACCACCTCAGGATGACGGTCGAGAGATGAGTAATCATCAGATTTCCGCCCACGGCACGATCACCGCCGCGCGCTCGAATTCGGCGCGATAGGCGGTGATGCGGAATACGTCCGCCATCACCTGCTCGGACAGCGCGGCGGCGGGTGCGCCTTGCGCGACGAGGCGACCTTCGGAAAGAACCAGCACGGTGTCGGCGAAGCGGGCGGCGAGGCCGAGGTCGTGGGTCACCACGATCACCAGCGCGCCCTGATCGGCCGCCGCGCGCAAACTCTTCATGACGTCGAGCTGGTAGCGCGGATCGAGCGAGGCGGTCGGCTCGTCGGCCAGGATGACCGGTGCCTCCACCGCGAGCACGCGCGCCAGCGCGACGCGGCTGCGCTCGCCGCCGGACAGTTCGGTGACGCGGCGATCGGCAAATTCCACCACGTCTGTGGCCCGCATCGCCCGCAGCACCGCCTCGGCGTCCCTGGGCGACATTCGCGCCGGATCGGTGGCGCCATGCGGATAACGCCCGAGTGCCACGATATCGCGCGCCGGCAGCGGCCAGTGCACGATGTGGCCCTGCGGCAGATAGGCAAAACGCCGCGCGCGGTCGCGCAATGCCAGCGACGACAGCGGCTCGCCGCCGACATGGACGGCGCCGTCCGAAGGCAACAGCCCGGCGAGCGCGCGCAGCAGCGTGGTCTTGCCGGCGCCGTTCGGCCCCACCAGCGCGACCAGATGCCCTGATGAGAGCGACAGCGAGATATCGTTCAGCACCAGGCGGCCGGCCAGTTCGACGTTGAGCCCCTGCGCGGTGAGGAACGCGCTCATGCCACGCCTCCGCCGAGCGCGCGGCGCTCGCGCCGGATCAGATAGAGGAAGAACGGCACGCCGATGATCGAGGTCAGCACGCCGACCTTGATGTCGCTGGTCGAGGGAATGAGGCGCACCGCGATATCGGCGGCCAACAGCAATGCGGCACCGGTGAGCGCGCTCGGCAGCAGCAGCCGCGCCGGATCGTGGCCGATCAGGGGCCGCATCAGGTGCGGCGCCACCAGGCCGATGAAGCCGATGGTGCCGGTGACCGCGACCGCGCCGCCGACGCCGAGCGCCGTGCCCGCGATCACCGCCAGCCTGAGACGGCCGACATCGACGCCGAGGCTCTGCGCGGTCTCCTCGCCGAGGCTGAGCGCGCGAAACGCGTTGCGCCGGCTCCACAGGATGACCGCGCCGGCGGCGATGAACGGCAGCGCCAGCATGACGTGGCGAAAACTGCGATCCTCCAGCGAGCCGAGCAGCCAGAACGCGATCTCCAGCACCACGAAGGGATTGCTGGAGAGATTCATCACCAGCGCGGTCGCGGCGCCCGCGAGGCTGGAGATGGCCAGGCCCGCGAGGATCAGAATCAGCAGCCCCGCATTGCGGCCGGCGATCGCCAGCAGCACGAACACCGAAGCGAAGGCCATCGCGATCGCCGCGACCGGCAGCGCCCAGGAGCGCACATCGGCGAGCCCGAGCGCGATCACCAGCACCGCGCCGAACGCGGCCGATTGCGGCGCGCCGAACAGCGACGGCGACGCCAGCGGGTTGCGCAGCAGCCCCTGCAGCGCCGCCCCCGACAGCCCGAGAATGGCGCCAATCGCAAAGCCCAGGATGGTGCGCGGCAGCCGGATCTCGCGCACGATCACCTGCGCCACATCGCTGCCGCCGCCGAACAGGGCTTCGATCACGGCCGGCGGCGACAGCCGCACCGGGCCTGTCCCGAGCGAGATCAGCACCAGCAGCACGACGAGCGCGACCAGCGCCGTGGTCACGCCGACGCGCCGCCCGGCTCCGATATCAGCTGTCACCACGACGTCGCCTGCGCTCATCGATCATTCCAAGGCTGCTTGCCCCAACCACCCGCGCCGTGCTGATACATGATTTCAGGTCGGGCAACAGGGCTCATGCGGCAAAAATAGCGCACTCGTCCCGCGCAGGAGACGGGCGGCCGCTCAAGGGATTGACTTCGAGTTTGACAAACTTCTACCATAATCCTCGACGGTTCCCTTGTTTGGGGATCAAAAGGGAATGCGGTGCGGGGAAACTTCCCCAATGCCGCGGCTGCCCCCGCAACTGTAAGCGACGAATCTTTCGTCATACGCCACTGGGAATCTCGGTCCTGGGAAGGCGACGAAGGGTAACGACCCGCGAGCCAGGAGACCTGCCGTCAGCCGTGGTCACACGCGAAGATGTCGGTCGGGGAGTACAGACATTAGCTTCATCAGGGATGCGCGAGCACGCTGGTGAGACTTGGTTCGCTGTGACGTGCCACTGACGTCATACCGAGGTTGAACCATGTCTGCCATCTTCGCCACCGCCGCAAAGCGGCGTCGCGCCTGTCTGCTTGCCACCACGTTCCTTGTTCCTGCCCTCTTCAGCGTTTCAGCCGCGAGAGCGCAACAGCTCGCCCAGGCGCTGCCGCCGATCGAAATCACCTCGCCAGACGAAAACCGCACCCGGGCCAAGCCCGCGATCGATCAGGAACAGGGTTCGCGCCGCGCCGTGCCCAGCGCAGGCCGCACCAGCCGGCCGAACGCGGCACCATCGGGCCGCGCGGCAACCGGCGCGACCGCAGTCCGGCAGTTCAGCGGCATCGTCGGCGCCTCGACCTCGGTGATCACGGCGGAGGATATCGCCCGTTCCCCGGCGCAGTCCGTGCAGGAGATCATCGCGCAGACGCCCGGCGTGCAGCTGACCAGCCTGTATGGCGGCGTCAACGGCGTGAAGACCAGCGTCGATATCAGGGGCTTCGGCGCCTTTGCGACCTCCAACACCCTGGTGCTGATCAACGGCCGCAGGCTCAACGACGTCGACATGGCCGGGGTCGATTTCTCGACCATTCCGCGCGATTCGATCGAGCGCATCGAGATCAGCCGCGGCAACAGCGGCGCGGTGCTGTACGGCGACAACGCCGTCGGCGGCGTCATCAACATCGTGCTGAAGAACGGCGTCGGCGGCCCGCCAGTCAGGATGCGCGCCGAAGCCGGCGTCGGCTCCTTCAACTCGCGCCTCGCCTCGATTTCGGCCGCGACCAATCACGGCCCGTGGTCGACCTCGTTCTACGGCAACGCCGTCAAGTCCGACGGCTACCGCGTCAACAACGCGCTCGACCAGCGCAACGGCGTCGGCAACCTCAATTACACCACGCCCGGCCTCTCCGCGTTCGTGACCCTTTCGGGCGACGACCAGAAGCTGGGATTGCCCGGCGGCCGCCTGGTCGATCCCTCGATCGGCCTGGACGAACTCGCCACCAACCGCCGCGGCGCCGCCACCCCGCTTGACTACGGCAACCAGCAGGGCGCCAGCGCCACCGCGGGCTTCACCAAGACCTTGATCAACGGCGTCGACCTGATCGTCGACGGCGGCGTGCGCGACAAGAAGCAACAGAGCGCCTTCTTCAATGCCTTTGGCAACAGCTACGTCGACGCCCACCTGCAGACCTGGTCGATCACGCCGCGCCTCAGCATCAAGAACGTGATGTTCGGGATGCCCTCGGCCATCCTGACCGGCATCGACTATTACGACGCGACCTTCCACCAGGAACGTCCGACGGACAAAGGCAGGACGCCGATCCATACCTATGATCTGCACCAGCAGACGCTGGCCGGCTACTTTCAGCAAACCATCGGGCTGTTGCCCACGACCGATTTCTCCTATGGCGGCCGGCTGCAACAGACCACGCTGAAGGCCCGGGACGTTCTCAACAACGATCCGAATTGCGCTTTGTTGTTCAACTGCGCCGTGCAAAACCTCCCGCTGGACAGCCGGGAAGGCCAATATGCCCTGCATATCGGTCTCGAACACCGTTTCAACGATATGTTTTCAGTATTCGGCCGTGCCGCCCGCGCGTTCCGCACGCCCAATGTCGATGAGCGACTATCGAGCGGCCCCTCCTTCGACGCCTTCTTCAACCCCATCCCCGGCAACTTCGATCTGAAGACCCAGACCTCGCACGACATCGAGGGCGGTTTCCGCATCAAGTCGGGCGGCTTCCAGCTGCAATCCAGCATCTACAATATGGACATCGAGAACGAGATCCATTTCATCCCGGCGCTGTTCTACAACGTCAACCTCGATCCGACCCGGCGCTACGGCTCGGAGACCAGCGCCTCGCTGCGGCTCAGCGACAGCGTGACGCTGCGCGGCGGCGCGGCCTATACCCGCGCGGTGTTTCGCGAAGGCGAGTTTGCCGGCAAGGACGTCCCGCTGGTGTCGCGCTACACCGCCTCCGGCGGCGTGACCTGGAACATCTGGCAGAAATATCTCGTGGCGGACGCGACGGTGCGGGCCTGGAGCGAGCGTTTCATGGACAACGACCAGGCCAACACCCAGCGCCGGATTCCGGCCAACGCCACGGTCGACGTCAAGCTGAGCGGCGAATACGGCCACTTCTTCTGGTCGATCTCGGCGAACAACCTGCTCAACGCGCTGTATTACGACTACGCGATCGCCAGCTCGTTCACCGCCGGCCGCTTCAGCGCCTATCCGCTGGCGGGCCGGACCTTCATGGTGAAGGCCGGCGCGACGTTCTGATCTTTCTTCTCCTTCTCCCCGCAAGCCGGGAGAGCTAAGCCCCAGCTTGCCCTGACGGAACCGTTCGATATTCTCCTGGCCTGAAGGCCGGGGGAATATCGGGCGATGAATGCTGCGACGATCGATCTGCTGCACCGGGCGATCGCCGATCCCGACACGCAATGGAGCCTCGGCACGTTCGGCGCCATCGCCGAGTTCTCGCGCGATGCCGACGAGCCGGTGACATTGCGGCAAGCCGACGACGCCGTCTCGGCGGTCACCGCGCGCGGCGGCATCGCCATCAACCACCATCCGCGCAACCGCGCGCTGGCCTCCGAAAGCATCACCAGGTCAGGCTGGAACCAGCGCATCGCGCTGTGCCTGTCCGAAGCCGATGGCGCGATGGGCCGCCGAACCATGCTGACCGAACTCGGCGCCGACAGCGCGGCGCTGCGCGCGAGCGATCGCCATTCAATCCTGTTCGACCTCGGCCTCGGCGCGCCGCATGTGGATTTCTGCGTGCGCATCGACGATGATGACACGGTAGCGCAGCTGCGCCGGCACGCCGGCCGGGCGGTGTTCGAAACAGGCAATCCCGCGATGGGACTGATCCTCGCGGCCAATCCGCATCGCGTCTTCAGCAGCCGGCTCGGCCGCATCGAGGTCTATCAGCCGATCCCGCCGGCCTCGGGCAAGAGTCCCGAGGGGCCGCACACCCATGTGTTGCCAAAATTGTTGAAGAGCGGCCGGACCCATCCGGCGACCGAACCGATCCCCGAGGGCTGGGTTCCCTGCGCGCATCTTTATCCGCCGCATCCCGCGCGCGACGGATCGGGCGAGGCCCGGCCGTTCGACCCGGCCCGCCATGACGCCTTTCAATCTGACATCGCGCGGTTCGGAAGCCCCGAAATTCTCAGCCTCAAGCGGCGCGTCCGGGACGCGGTCGCCGCGGAACAGCCGCCATCGGCGATATCGGGGGACCGCCACGGCCGCGCCGGCATCCGCATCGCGTTGCGGCAGTTGAAGGCCGCCGGCCATGCATCGCCGGTATTGCAGTCATGGCTGCAGAACTTCGATCCGGCAGGCCTCGAATCCGACGCCGACGAGGCCGACCTTCACCACGATTGAGGATTTGGCCTGAGAAACGGCCCCTTTTTCCGCGAGATCCGGCCTAAAATTGCCCGCTGGCGGGATGATGCATGGTAAGAGGGGCCAGCAGGACGCCGCACCATGATGCGCGCCGTAAAATTCGAGGCACAAGATGGATGACGAACCGAAAACCCCGGCCGAATTGAAGGAGATCCGGCTGAACCGAAGGGCCGCCCAGGATGCCGAAGGCATCAAGGCGATGGCCGACATCGCGGCAGCCGATATCGCGATACGAAAGCGGACGGCGACCCTGCGCGAGGAACGATTGGCGCGGGAAGCCGCCGAGCGCGAAAAGCCGCCGGAGCCCAAGGCTAAGGCCAAGGCCAAACCCAAGAAAAAGAAGACGACCTGACATGTCAAAAGAAGATCGCGACCGCGCCGATGCGCGTTTCAACAAGGCCGCGCGCGCGGCGAGCGAAGCCAGGGTCGTTAAATCCGACCGCGACGTGACGACCAAGGCCGTGCTCGACAACATGGCCCGACTGAAGGCCCTGCGACTGGCGCGCGAAGCCACCGCCCCGCCCGCGGCAGCCAAGAAGCCGCGCGCGAAATCGTCGACATCGTCAAAAAAGAAGACGGTGGAAAAGGCCCAGGTGCTGGCCGATTGGCTGGCCGGCCGGCAGAGCGGCGGCCACCGGACGTAAGTGTCATTGGGACCAACTGCGTCTCATTACAACAGGTGGTCATCGCCCGGCTTGACCGGGCGACCCAGTACGCCGCGGCCTCTCGATTTATCTCAAGCGCCTCTGGAATACTGGGCCCCCCGCTTTCGCGGAGGACGACAACGTTGGCATCACACCGGCGCGGGCCACTCGATCATCGAGCGGGTCTTGGTGGCGGCGTCGTAAACCTGCACCTGAAGCATCTGGTATTGATTCTTCAACGCCATGCCGGCCTCTTCGGCGGCTTCGACGGTGGCGTGGTGCGACTTGAAGTGGCCGTCCACCACCAGCGAGTAACCCTCGGTCGGTGCTTTGTCGGCGCGAATGATTTTGCGCGGCTGCTGTTCTTCGGCTTCGATCTTCGGCTTTTTCATCGGGACTCCGGATTCATGATCCGATCGGATCATGATTTCATGTCGTGGGTTTGAGCATGATATCGGGCAAACGCTTCGCGTTTGACCCGAGGGAAAACCGGATCCCGCCTTGCGCCTTTGCGGCGCTCCGGGTCCGGATCATGCTCGGGGTTGATCCTCCCTTTACACCGAACGCCGGAAAAAGGCAGGAAAGATTGTCCAACTGCGGCTAATATACTCATCCAACTCGGCTGGATAAGCCGATTAGAGGGATCAAATGGGCGGAACCGGCAAAAAGAGCGAGCCTGCCTCCAAAAACGACGGTAAACCGAAGAGGAAGCCGGCGCCGGTCGAGGACGACGATTACGAGGATGGCGACATCGCCACGCCGAAACGCGACCGCCACGGCGACGACGACGAGCCGCTGTAGAGAATCATAAGTCGCAAAACATAAAGGTGTCATCACCCGGCACTTGACCGGGTGACCCAGTATTCCAGAGGCGTTCGAGATAAAAACGAGAGGGCGCGGCGTACGGGGTCGCCCGGTCAAGCCGGACGACGACAAGTGAGGGGTTTGGACCAGCGAAACGCTTCAGCCAAACGCTTCGCTCTCGATCTTGCGGATACTCGCGATATCGAGCAGATGCGCGCCCCAGCCGCCGCGGGCGAGCGCGACACCGCGGCCGGGGGCGGCGAGCAGCACCATCGCGATCATCGCCAGCGGCACCGCGCTGATCCAGTCCAGCCGCAGCGGCGTCAGTTCCTCGGCGCTGCCGGCATAGGGCCCGCCGCCGGCCGCGAGATTCCAGCACTCCCGGACCAGATCGCGCCGCGTGCCGCCGCCCGCGGCGCATCCCAACAGCGCCTGCATCGCCAGATGCGTCCGCACATCCGCGCGGCTCTCGCCCGCTTTCGCCGGCACTTCACCAGCCGAAATCCGCAGCAACAGCCCGACCAGATCGAGGCCGGCGAGATACGCGCTCATCGGCTCGACCAGCCGCGGATTGCAGTCGATCAACAGCGGCGCGGCGCCATCCTCGCGCATGATACAATCGACCGACAACGCGCCGTGCCAGCCCAGTGCCTGCCCGATGCGGGCGACGTGGCTGCGCAGCCGTGGCCTGACGACGCTTTGCTTGATCGCCTCGCCGCCCCCGGCGCCGGCGGCGATCTGCCGGTAGGCATGAAAGCCGAGCAATTCGCCGCGGCAGAACACCGCCTGCGCCTTCTCGATGGCGCCGGTGACGAATTCCTGCACCAGCACCTCATCGGCGAAGGCGCCGCCGGCGTTCAGATCCTGCAGCGCGAATTCGAAGTCGCGCGCGTCGCGCACCAGCCAGATGCCGCGGCTGGCGGTGCCGACCGAGGTTTTGATGATGGACGGAAATCGTTTGGCGCCGCGCAGTTCACTTTCGGAATGGACTATTCGGGTCGCCGGCTGCGGCAACTCCAATTGATCGAGCAACCGGCTGAAGCCGGCCTTGCTGTGCACCGCGCGGTAACTTTCGAAACCCGGCAGCGCCAGCCCGACGCGATCCAGCAGTCGCTGCTGTACCCGCGCGAACAGAAACCCCTGCTCATGCGTCGGCAGCAACACGTCGTAGTTCCCCGTAGCCAGCAGTCGCTCGACAAAAGCCAGGAAGCCGGCCGGATCGTCCTGCAGTCCCGGGCAGCGATGGAACTTGCGGACAAAGCGCGAGAACCTCGCCAGGCAGAACGGCGCGGGATCGCAGACCTCGACGTGGTGGCCCGACAGACCGAGGATCGTGATCGCCTCGCGCACGGACGTGCTGTTTCCCTCGGAAACCAGCACCCGGAGCGGTCTTTGAACATGGGCGGGATCGGCCATGCTGGATCATCCCTGCGCGCAATAGATTTGTCTCTAGGTTTGTTGAGCGCGTTCTAATTCTTACCCTCCCCTGGAGGGGGAGATCAGAGCACGCGTTCGCGGTTGGCGGGGGCTGCCATGCAGCGGCATTCATGGACAAATAACCGCCAGCCGGTATTTTGGCGCGCCTTGCCGGGCCGTGGTCAACGGGGTTTTCAGCTGAGATATGGTCGACGTTCTCGCCGCACCGCAACAAGCCAAGATCGAAGGAAAGACGGACAGTTCGTTGCGGACGCTGGCGGCGATTTCGCTCGCGCATTGGGTCAGCCATTTCCATCTGTTCGTGCTGCCGATGCTGTTCCCGTTCCTGAAAGAGCAACTCGGCGTCGGCTATATCGAGCTTGGGCTTGCGATCACCGTGCTCGGGATCGTCTCCGGCCTGACGCAAGCGCCAATCGGCTACCTCGCCGACCGCATCGGCGCCCGAAAGGTGCTGCTGATGGGGCTGACGCTCGGCGGCCTCGCGCTGGTCATGCTCGGCCTCAATCTTAGCTATCCTTGGCTGCTGGCCTGCGCGGCCCTGCTGGGGCTCGCCAACAGCGTCTATCATCCGGCCGATTACGCCATCCTGTCGGCGCATATGGATGAAGCGCGGATGGGCCGCGCGTTTTCGATCCACACCTTCTCGGGCTTCCTCGGCGGCGCGGTGGCGCCCTTCATCATGGCCACGCTGGTGGCGACGGTCGGCGGAACAGGCGCGCTGATCGCGGCAGGTTCCGTCGGGCTGGTGGTAGCGCTGGTGCTGGTCGCCGTCGGCATTCCCGATGCCAGTGCTGCCGACCGGCATGTCGACGGCGTGCCGGCGCCGAAGCAGAACATCATCACGCCCGCCATCATCGTGCTGACGATCTTCTTCATGCTGCTTGGACTGTCCAACGCCGGCATCAGCAATTTCGGCGTGGTCGCGCTGATGACGGGCTACGACGCATCGTTCCAGGCGGCCAACGTCGCGCTGACCGCCTTTCTCGCCGCCAGCGCCATTGGCGTGCTGGCCGGCGGCTATCTCGCCGACCGCACCAGCCGCCATGGACAGGTCGCCGCCGTCTGTTTTGCCGTCAACGCGGCCATCGTGCTGGCGATAGCGACCACCACGCTGCCGTCGCTGCTGCTGACCGGAATGATGGCGATCGCCGGATTTCTCGGCGGCGTGATCGCGCCGTCGCGCGACATGCTGGTGCGCAACGCCGCCCCTCCCGGTGCTGCCGGCCGCGCCTTCGGCATCGTCTCCACCGGCTTCAACCTCTCCGGCATCTTCGCGCCATTGCTGTACGGCTGGATCATGGACCAGAGCCTGCCGCACTGGGTGTTCGGCGCCTCCGTCGTGTTCATGACCCTGACCGTGCTGCTGGCGCTGGTCACCGACCGCAGGCCGCAGGTCCGTACCGCCTGATGCATTCCTGAGCCGCATCCCGCACGGTTGACAGGCCGGCGCCGCAACCCATGATGCAGGCAACAAGACCAATCGGGCAAGATCACTCAGGGATGTAACGCCATGGCCTCCAATCCAGATCTCGTGATCCGTGGCGGCAGCATTGCCGACGGCCTCGGCGGCGAACTGTTCGAGGCGGATGTGGCGGTCACGGGCGGCCGCATTACCGAAATCGGCAAGATCGCAGCCAGGGGAACCGAGGAGATCGATGCCCGCGGCAAACTGGTCACGCCGGGCTTCGTCGACGTCCACACCCATTATGACGGCCAGGTCACCTGGAGCCAGGACATCACGCCCTCCTCGCAGAACGGCGTCACCACCGCGATCATGGGCAATTGCGGCGTCGGTTTCGCGCCGTGCCGGCCGGCCGATCATGTCCGGCTGATCCAGCTGATGGAAGGCGTCGAGGACATACCCGAGCCGGTGCTGAGCGCCGGGATCCCGTGGGCCTGGGAGAGCTTTCCGGATTACATGGACTGGCTGTCGCAGCGCCGCTTCGACATGGATATCGGCGCGCAACTGCCGCACGCCGCGTTGCGGGTCTATGTCATGGGCGAACGCGGCGCCAACCGCGATCCCTCGACGCCTGAGGACAACGCCGCGATGGCCGTACTCGCCGGCGATGCCGTGCGCGCCGGCGCGCTCGGCTTCTCCACCTCGCGCACCCTCAACCACCGCACCTCGACCGGCGACTACACGCCGACGCTGAAGGCCGGCGAGGACGAACTGACGGCGATCGCCGGGGCCATGCACAAGGTCGGCCGCAGCGTATTCCAGTTCGTGCTCGACCAGAGCACGGTGCACGAAGATCTGCCGATGATGCTGCGGGTGGCCGAGAATACCAACTGCCCGATTTCGTTTTCCGTGGCACAGGCCGACAAGGCGCCGCGGCGCTGGCGCCAGACTCTCGACACCATCAACGAGGCTTCCGCGCGCGGGCTGTCGATCACGGCACAGATCGCCGCGCGCCCGGTCGGGCTGCTGCTCGGGCTGGAACTGTCGCGCAACCCGTTCCAGACTCATCCGAGCTATCGCGCGATCGCCCATTTGCCGCTGGCGGAGCGCTTGCAGCGGCTGCATCAGCCCGAGGTGCGCGCAGCGATCCTGAGCGAGACGCCGACGTCGACCGACGATCCGCTGTTTTTCCGGCCGAATTACGACAAGATGTACCTGCTCGGCGATCCCCCTGACTATGAACAGCCGCCGGAAAACGCGCTGGGCGCGCAGGCCCGCCGCCAGGGCCGGCAACCGGAAGAACTGGCTTATGAAGCGATGCTGTCGGACGAAGGCCGCGGCATGCTCTACGTGCCGTTCCTGAACTACGCCGACGGCAACCTCGACGCCGTGCGCGAAATGTTGTGCGATCCGAATTCGGTGCCCGGACTTTCCGACGGCGGCGCGCATTGCGGCATCATCTGCGACGCCAGCTTCCCGACTTATCTGCTGACGCACTGGACCCGCGACCGCAGCCGCGGCGAGAAACTCTCGATTCCGTTCGTGGTGGCGGCGCAGTCGCGCAAGACCGCGCTGTCGGTCGGCCTCACCGACCGCGGCGTGATCGCGCCGGGCTACAAGGCCGACATCAACGTCATCGACTACGACAGACTGCACCTGCATCCGCCCAAGGTGCATTACGACCTGCCGGTCGGCGGCCGCCGCCTGCTGCAACAGGTCGACGGCTACGACGCCACCATCGTCTCGGGCGTGGTGACGCAGCGCGGCGGCACGGCAACCGGCGCGCGGCCGGGACGGCTGGTGCGCGGCGCGCAGGGCGGCGAGCGGAAGTTCGGCGCCGCCGCGGGTTAGCGCCGACGGACGGCCGCTCTTCCTCTCCCCTTCTCCCGCGAGCGTAGCGAGTGGTGGGGGGGGCGAAGATCATGACTCGCTTACGCCGCGTTTCTTCCCTGCGCCGTTTGCGCGCCGAGCAGCCCCGCCTCCACCAGCGCTTCCTTTATCCGCGCGATCTCCGCGTCCGATATCTTCACCAGCGGCGGGCGCACCACGGCGCGCGGCAGTTTGCCGAGCAGCACCAGCGCTTCCTTCATGCGGTTGTGCATGTCGATGAAGGGATCGGCGTAGAACACCCGCGCCGTCGGATAGATCCGGTCGTTGAGCCGGCGGGCTTCCGCGAGATCGTTGGCCTGGACGGCGCGAAAGAGTCTCGCCTGCAGGTCGGCGATGACGCTGCCTGAGCCGGACAGCAGGCCGTTGCAGCCGAGCACCAGCGAACTGAGCAGCCACGCGCTGTTGGTCGACAATACATTGATGGGACGCGCGCGCCCCTGCAGCTTGCGAATCTGGCTCTCGTGCTGCGGCACCAGCGGCGTCCAGTCCTTGATGGCGCGGATGGTCGGCACTTCGTCGAACAGCCGCTCCAGCGTGGCGGCGGGATAGCCCTGGCCTGTAGCGAGCGGATATTGAAAGACGATGATCGGCAGATCGCTGGCGTCCGCGATGGCCTTGAAATGCGCCAGCGCCATTTCCGGGGACTGGCCGAGCGTGAAGGGCGCCGGCGGAAACACCAATAGCGCCGAAGCCCCGCCGGCCTGCGCCTGGCGGGCGATCCGCGCCGCCTGCAGGCTGCCGTCGGCCCAGACGCCGTGAATGACCGGCAGCTTGCCGCCGACTTCCTCGCCGACGATTTCCATCACGCGGCGCTGCTCGCCCCCGGTGCAGGAGGCGACCTCGGTCGAGTGGGCGTTGATCGTGATCGCCGACAGTCCCTGCACGGCGCCGACGTCGCGCAAGTGAGCCCGAAAACTCGGCTCGTCGATCGACATATCCTCGTGGAACGGCAGCAGCACCGCCGGAATCACACCCTGCGGCACGAAATCGGGATGGCGGCTCATGTCTGGTCTCCTTCGGATCTGCTCCCTCTCCCGCTTGCGGGAGAGGTAAGAAAGACAACACCGCTCACGCGAATTTCGGCTGGGCCGCCTGGGCCAGCAGCCGCGCGCGCTCGGTGTTGGGCCGCAGCAGCAGCAGGCCGAACAACCCGGCTACGATCATGATGACCGCGTTGATGGTGAAACCGGTCATGTAGCCTTCGAGCGGGCTCGCCGCATGCTTGATCACGGCGCCCATCACCCACGGCGCCAGGATTCCGGCGAACGTATAGATCGCGCTGTAGATTCCGATCACCGCGCCGCGCTGCTGCACCGGCGCGAATTCTCCCAGCATCGGCGGACAGACCACAAAGATCGCGCCGCACAGCCCGGGTCCGAGCACCAGCAGCACGACCTGCAGGCCGGCGCCGTTGACCTGCGGCATCGCCAGCAGAATCAGGCCGCCGACGATCAGCGGTACCGAACCGAGCACGCCGCGGGCGCCGCGGGTGGTGTAGCCGCGCGTCAGCATCACCTGCGATATCCACCCGGCCAGCAGCACGATGGCGGCTCCGAACACCCAGGGCAGCACTGTAATCCAGCCCGCATCCTTCTGCGTGAAGCCCAGTCCCTCGATGATGAAGGAGGTGAACCAGGTCAGGCCGAGCGACAGCGCCCAATAGGCGCCGAAGGCCGCGGCACAGCAGCCGATGAAGGTGCGCGACGTCAGCAGCTGGAAATAGGGCACGCGGGGATCGGCCGCCGCCATCGCGACGGTCTGCACCAGCGGTCCTTCCCTGCCCATCACCAGCCACGCCACCACCCACATCAGGCCGACCACGCCGAGCGCGCCGAACGCGTAATGCCAGCTGTGATTGACGATGATCCAGTTCAGCGCGGGCACCGCGAGGATGACGCCGAACGCCGAGCCTTGCGCCAGGATCGCGGTGGGCAGCGTGCGCTTCTCGTCGGGAAACCATTTGTAAAGCGCGTGCACCGCCACCGCGAATGCCGGCCCCTCGCCGGCGCCAAGGATGATGCGGCAGATCACCAGCGTGGTGAAGCTGACGGTGCCGACCATCGGGAACTGGGCCAGCGCCCAAACCACTGCCATCGCCAGCAGTACCCAGCGGGTATCGATGCGGTTGACGATGAAGCCGACCGCAAGGGCCGAGATTGAAAACAGGAAGAAGAACGAAGATCCCAGGAATCCGAATTGCTCGGGGTCGAGCTGCAGCTCCGCCTTGATCGGCACGCCGGCGAGGTTGACCACGATCTTGTCGGCGAAATTGACCAGCATGAACAGGAACAGGAGAAACGTGATTGTCCAGGCGCCTTTGGGCGTCGGTTGCGTGGTCATGGGCTCTCCGTTCTCGCTTTAATGGCCTGTTGGTCGGCCTCGCCGGATGCTACCCGCGGGGCAAGCGGCAACGCAACTGGGCATTTTTGGACGGATTGTCCCTCCACGATCACGTCGCCGCCACGATTGAGACCGTGATCTTCCCCGGTGGCCTTGGTATATTGAGCAACCCCGAAAGGGCTTTCAAAGAGGCATCGCGACCGCTTGGCATGGCTACCGGCAACCCCATCGTGCTGAGCGTCAGAAACCTGACCAAGACCTATCGCTCGGCCGGCGAGCAGGTCGTGGTGCTGCGCGGGGTCAACCTCGATATCGCGGCGGGCGAGCGCGTCGCGTTGACGGGCGAATCCGGCAGCGGCAAGAGCACGCTGCTGCACCTGATCGCCGGGCTGGATGCGCCCGACGGCGGCGAGATCACGCTGGCCGATGCAGCGGTCGCCGCCCTTTCCGATGCCGGCCGGGCGGAATTGCGGCGCGACCGGCTGGGGCTGGTGTTCCAGCAGTTCAACCTGATCCCTAGCCTCAGCGTGGAAGACAATCTGGTGTTTCAGTCCCGCATTGCCGGCCGTCACGACGCAGCCTGGCACGCCGAACTGGTGGAACGTCTCGGGCTCGGCGCGCTGTTGAAGCGCTATCCCGAACAATTGTCAGGGGGACAGCAGCAGCGGGTGGCGATCGGCCGCGCGCTGGCGGTGAAGCCGCTGCTATTGCTCGCCGACGAGCCGACCGGCAATCTCGACGAGGCAACCGCGGATGACGTGCTGGCGCTGACCCGCGATCTGGTGAAGCGCACCGGCTGCGGCTTCCTGATGGTGACGCACAGCGCCCGGCTCGCCGCCACGCTCGATCGCCGCATCCATCTCCATGCCGGATTGATCGCATGAGCCGCGCGCTTTGGATTCTCGCGGTCCTGCTCAGCCACTGGCGGCGGCATCCGATGCAGCTGGCGACCTTGCTGATCGGGCTGATTTCCGCGACCGCGCTGTGGAGCGGCGTGCAGGCGTTGAACGCGCAGGCGCGCACCAGTTACGACCGCGCCGCCGCGACTTTCGGCGGCGCGCGCACCGCCATGCTGGTCGGGCGCGACGACTCGGCCTTTCCGCAAATCCTGTTCGTCGAGTTGCGCCGCGCCGGCTGGCCGGTGTCGCCGGTGCTCGAAGGCCGCATCCAGATCGGCGGACGCTCGTTCCGGCTGCTGGGCATCGAGCCGGTCACCCTGCCGGGCGAGGTCGGCGACGCGCCGACGGTTGGCCGCGCCGGCCTGCAATCCTTCGTCACCCCGCCCGGCGAAATGCTGGTGGCGCGCGAGGTGCTGGCCGATCTCAATTTGCCGGAGGGCGCACGGCCTTCGACCAGCAGCGGCATCCTGCTGCCGCCGCTGCGCGCGCAGCCGCAACTGGCGCCGGGCGTGCTGGTGGTCGACATCGGCATCGCCCAGCAACTCCTGAACATGCCTGACCAGATCTCGCGCCTCCTGATCGGCAAGGCAAAAGGCCCGCGCTCGGCGCTGGAAACCGTCGCCGGCGACAGGCTGCGTCTGGTGGAGCCGGACGCGGAAAGCGATCTCGAGCGGCTCACCGACAGTTTTCATCTCAACCTGACGGCGTTCGGCCTGCTGTCCTTCGTGGTCGGCCTGTTCATCGTCAATTCGGCGATCGGCCTCGCCTTCGAGCAGCGGCGGCCGATGCTGCGGACGCTGCGCGCCTGCGGCGTCTCCGCGCGTCTGCTCAATGCGGTGCTGGTGATCGAACTGGTCGCGCTGGCGCTGATCGCGGGCGCAGCCGGCCTGGTCTGCGGCTACGCCATCGCGGCTTCGCTGCTGCCCGATGTCGCGGCATCGCTGCGCGGGCTCTATGGCGCGCAGATTCCCGGACAATTGACGCTGCGGAGCGAATGGTGGATCGCCGGCCTCGCCATCTCTGTGATCGGCGCGCTGGCGGCGGCAGCCGCAAGCCTGACAAAAGCCGCCCGCCTTCCGGTGCTGGTGGCGGCGCAACCCCAGGCCTGGCAGCAGGCGCAGCAGCGCTGGCTGATGGTCCAGAGCGCGGTCGCGCTCGCCGTGTTCGCCGCGGCCTGCTTCCTGCTGTGGTACGGCGACTCGCTGGTCTCGGGGTTCGCCGTGCTCGCCGCCTTGCTGCTGGCTGCCGCCCTGCTGCTGCCGGCGATCCTGGAGCGCGTGCTCGCGCTCGGCCAGCGCGGCGCCCGTCGCCCGCTGTCGGTCTGGTTCTGGGCCGACAGCCGCCAGCAGCTTTCGGGACTCTCGCTGGCGCTGATGGCGCTGCTGCTGGCGCTCGCGGTCAATGTCGGCGTCGGCACCATGGTGGAAAGTTTCAGCCGGACCTTTGTCGGCTGGCTCGACGGACGGCTGGCGGCGGATGTCTATGTCAGTGCCAGGGACGACGCGCAGGCGACCGCGATCAAGGCCTGGCTGCGCGGCCGTCCCGAAGTCACGGCGGTCCTTCCCGGCGGCCGCGCCGACGCGCAGTTCCGCGGCGCGCCGATCGAGATTCTGGGCCTTCCCGATCATGCCACCTATAGCGAGAACTGGCCCTTGCTGGAATCCACAGGCAATGCCTGGGTTCGCCTTCGCCCGGGCGATGCGGCGCTTGTCAGCGAACAACTGGCGCGGCGTACGAAACTCGCGGTGGGCGACCGCATTGAGGTCCCGGCGCCCGGCGGCAACTGGCCGCTCGAAATCGTCGGCATCTATGCCGATTACGGCAACCCGAAGGGCCAGATCGCCGTCAATTATGCCGCGCTGACCCGGCGTTTCCCCGCCATCCCCGCTACAAGGTTTGGCCTGCGGGTCGCGCCACCGGAGATTCCGGCGCTGCTGGCGGCGCTGCGCGAAAAATTCGAGCTGAATGACCGCAGCCTGGCGGATCAGGCCACCATGAAGGCCGAGTCGAAACGGATTTTCAACCGGACCTTCGCGGTGACCGCGGCGCTCAACACTTTTACTCTCGGGGTGGCCGGCATCGCACTGTTGACCAGCCTGCTGACGCTGAGCAATTCCCGGCTGCCGCAGCTGGCGCCGTTATGGGCGATCGGCATCACGCGGCGGCGGCTGGCGGCGATCGAATTGATCAAGACAATGTCGGTGGCGCTGATCACGGCGCTGCTGGCGCTGCCGCTCGGCCTCTTGGTGGCGTGGTGCCTGATCGCGGTGGTGAACGTGAAGGCGTTCGGCTGGCGGCTGCCGTTTCATGTGTTCCCGCTGCAACTGCTCGAGCTGCTTGGCGTGGCGATGGCGGCCTCGCTGCTGGCGGCCCTGCTTCCCGTGATAAAACTGGCACGCATGCAGCCCAACAGCCTGATCAAGATTTTCGCCGATGAACGCTAGCATCAGGATATCGCGCCGCGCCTTCGCTGGTGGACTTGCCCTGCTCGGGCTCGGCGGCGCAGCGGCGCGCGCGCAGGGCTTTGCCGGGCTCGGCGAGAACGCCGAAGGCTTCGCTTCCGTCGTTCCCGGCCGGACATTCGCGTTTCCCGCCGATCACGGCCCGCATCCGGAATTTCGCATCGAGTGGTGGTACGTGACGGCCAACCTGAGGGATGCCACAGGTGCCGCCTATGGCGCGCAGTGGACGCTGTTCCGACAGGCCACGCGGCCGGGCGCGCAGCAACCGGGCTGGGCCAACCAGCAGATCTGGATGGGCCACGCCGCCGTGACCTCGGCGGATACGCATCGCTACACCGAGGCGTTCGCGCGCGGCGGCGTCGGACAGGCCGGTGTCGAGGCAAAGCCATTTCACGCCTGGATCGATGCCTGGGAAATGCGCGGGCGCGAAGGCATGCGCGACGCCACGTTGGCGCCGCTCGACCTCACGGCGTCGGGCGCCGATTTCAGTTACGCGCTGCAGCTCGATGCCGACCGGCCGCTGGTGCTGCAGGGCGACGCCGGCTACAGCCGGAAATCGGAACGCGGCCAGGCCTCGTATTATTACAGCCAGCCTTACTTCAAGGCGAGCGGCCGCATCAGCATCGGCGACAAGCCGGTCGAGGTCAGCGGCCTTGCCTGGATGGACCGGGAATGGAGCAGCCAGCCGCTGGCCGCGGACCAGACCGGCTGGGACTGGTTCTCGCTGCATCTGAACTCGGGCGAAAAACTGATGCTGTACCGGCTGCGCCAGCAGGACGGCCGCAACGATCTCATGGGCAACTGGATCGCGCCCAACGGCCGCTCCGTCGAAATTGCCTCGGCTGCCAACAGCATCACGCCGACCGTGGTGACCGACGTCGCCGGCCGCAAGGTGCCGACCGGATGGCGCGTCGTCATTCCCGCCCACGACCTTGCGATTGAAACCACGCCGCTGAATGCGCAGAGCTGGATGGGAACCAGCTTTCCCTACTGGGAGGGCCCGATCAGCTTCGCCGGCAGCCACGCCGGATTAGGATATCTGGAAATGACGGGATACTGAGACTGAAGGCGACGTCATTCCGGGGCGATGCGAAGCATCGAATCCGGAATCTCGAGATTCCGGGTTCGCTCACTTCGTTCGCGCCCCGGAATGACGTCCAAAAGGGAAACATGCGATGTACCACCTAACCGCGCTCGTCACCTGTCTCGCCATCCTGTTCTACTTCTTCGCCGGCATTCAGGTGTCGAAGGCGCGCGTGGAGTTCGGCATCAAGGTGCCGGCGACCTCGGGCCACCCCGATTTCGAGCGGGTGTTTCGCGTGCAGATGAACACGCTGGAATGGATGCCGATCTTCCTGCCCTCGCTCTGGCTGTTCGCGATCTACATCAGCGATCCCTACGCGGCCTTGCTGGGCCTGATCTGGATCGCCGGCCGCATTCTCTACTTGACCGGCTATTCGCAAGCCGCCGCCAAACGCGGCCGGGGCTTTGCGGTTCAGGCGCTGGCCGCGATCATCCTGTGGGCCGGCGCGCTGGGCGCTATCCTGTGGCGGCTGATCGACGCGATATGATGCGCGCCGCCCGATGACCGGCGGCTAACCGTCATTGCGAGGAGCACTTGCGACGAAGCAATCCATCATTCTTTTGCGGCTTTGAAG
Organism: Bradyrhizobium sp.; assembly: GCA_030681365.1. Taxonomy (GTDB): domain Bacteria; phylum Pseudomonadota; class Alphaproteobacteria; order Rhizobiales; family Xanthobacteraceae; genus Bradyrhizobium. The sequence goes on along the minus strand of JAUXWH010000185.1, from coordinate 13,729 downwards.
TTGGATTGCTTCGCTTCGCTCGCAATGACGCATGAGAGACGCCAAACTGCGCGCTGCTTCACCAGCGGGAAGCCCGTCTCTTTCGCCGACGGCAACGCCTTGTCGCCCGGCACCACCGCGAGCTGCTTGTCGAAGTCCCCCGCCGCGCAAGCGAACTAGTCCGTTCACTAATCCGGGAGCTGTGAAGCAGTTCACATTTGCCGGTCACGGTTCGGACTATCCCTCTGCATCCCCTTTTCGGGAGGCAGCGATGTCATCTTCCGGCCAAGCGTGCGCATCGACGCCGATCGACGGCACGCCAGTTGATCTACGCTGCTCCCGCATCATCCGCAGCTTCCGTTGCAAGAATATGACAACCGCATTGTCCATTTCCATGGAGGCGCCGCTCACGCGCGCGCATTAAGGTTACCGCCATCGCGCGCTCTATCTATGGTTACCGAGCCACGGGAACATTGACTCCAGCGTGCCTCCTAAATATGAGTCGAAACAATGGCTTGGTTGCCAAGCCGTTAATATTTGAAGTTTCTTTTTCGTGAACGTTAGTTGGCCTGCCCGAGATTTGTAGCAGTCGAGTTCGGAGCAATGCGCGATGGCGAGCGAGTCCATGGCCGCTGATTTGTCCCGCGAGATTTCACTCGAAGGCCTCGGTTGCTTCGCCGGATCCGGATCGCGCCTCCTTCATTTTTGTTCCGCATCGAGTCGATCGTCGCTTCCGACGAATTCAAGCGCCGCGAATTCGCGCAGGCGCGGAGCCTAGACATGGCCAATTCGGTCCCCGCATTTACCTTCAACGGCATCACCCGGCCGGCGCTGAACTTCGACAATGCGGGGAATATCATTCTCGAACCGGCGGCGGCCGCGTTTATGGCGGCCTACGGGCTCAAGGCGCTGTACTGGGGCTTGCCTGCGAATACGCCGGTGCCGCCGGTTATGCCCACGCTGACGACGCCATCGGATGTGAATGGCGCCGTCAACAGCGTCGCCGAAGGCGCTGCGGTCAATACGCCGGTCGGTCTGACCGTGCAGGCCACCAATCTCAGCGGAACGCCGGTGACCTATGCGCTGACCGCCGATAGCTCGGGCGGCGCTTTCAAGATCGACGCCACGACCGGCGTGGTCACCGTCGCCAACGGCGCACTGCTGAACTTCGAAAGCAGCACCGGCCATACCGTCACCGTGCAGGCGACCAGCGGCAGCCTCACCACCTCGCAGACTTTCACGATCGGCGTCGCCGACATCAACGACAACGCGCCGGTGTTCGGTTCCGGCAGCGGGGCGAACGCTGCGGATACGCCGGAGAACGTGGCGACCACCACGCCGGTTTATACCGCCCAGGCCACCGATGCCGACGGCACCGCGGCCAACAGCACCGTGACCTATTCGCTGGCTGCCGGCGGCGACAACGACCTGTTCAACATCAACGCCGTGACCGGCGCGGTGACGTTCAAGGTGTCGCCGGATGCCGATAACCCGCAGGACGCCGACCTGGACAACGTCTACGACATCACGGTGACGGCCTCCGACGGCCTGCCGGCGCACAACGTCAGCCGCAACGTGTCCATCACCGTCATGAACGTGAACGAAGCCCCCGTCATCGGCTCGAACGGCGGCGGCGATACGACCAGTATCAATGTCGACGAGGGCGCCACCGCGGTGACCACGGTCACGGCGACGGATCCCGATGTGCCGGCGCAGGCGCTATCCTTCTCGGTGCTGAACGGCGCCAGCTCGCCCGACGGCGCCAAGTTCAGCATCGACGGCTCGGGCAACCTGACATTCATCGCCGCGCCCGACTTCGAGGCATTCGGCTCCGCCGCCGGCAACAACACCTACGTGGTGCAGGTGCGGGTCACCGACAACGGCAGTCCCGCGCTGAACGACATCCAGACCATCACGGTCAATGTCGCCGACCTCAACGAGAGCACCCCGGTCATCACCAGCCTCGCGACCATCGCGGTCGACGAAAACCTGGCCGAGGGCGCCCATGTCGCATCGGTTATCGCAGACGACGACGACGGATCCGCGCCGAACAATGCGCTGACCTACACCGTGACCGGAGGCAGCGGGCAGACGCTGTTCGACCTCGATCCGACCACCGGCGAAGTGACGCTCCGCAACGGCGCGGTGCTCGATCGCGAAACAGCCCCGAGCTACACGCTCAATATCAACGTGGCGGATGGCGGCACGCCCTCCCTCTTCACCACCCAGACGCTGACCATCAACCTCAACGACCTCAACGACAACACGCCGGCGATCACCAGCCCCGTGGCGATGGCGGTCGACGAGAACGCGGTCGGCGGAACCCTGGTCGGCACCGTGACGGCGGCGGATGGCGACGCGACGGCAGCGAACAACATCCTGAGCTATACGGCGGTCGGCGGCACCGGCACCGCTCTGTTCGACATCGATCCGGTCACCGGCGCGATCACGGTCCACGCCGGCGCGGTGCTCGACCGCGAAACGGCGGCGAGCTACACGCTGAACGTAGAGATCGCCGACAACGGCACGCCGGGCCTGTCCGCGATCGAGACCATCCAGATCAACCTCAACGACATCAACGAATTCACGCCCACGATCACCAGTGCGGCGACGATGTCGGTCGACGAAGGCTCGGCGGGCGGCACGCCGGTCGGGACGGTGACGGCGACCGACGGCGACGCCACCGCGCCAAACAATGCCATCAGCTATGCCGCCACCGGCGGCACCGGTTTTGGACTGTTCGACGTCACCCCGGCGACCGGCGCTGTTACGGTCAAGGTCGGGGCCGTACTGAACTTCGAGGCGACGCCGAACTATACGCTGGATGTGACGGCGACTGACGGCGGCGCGCTGGTCGACACCCAGACCCTCACCATCAACCTCAATAACCTTGCCCCGGTGTTCGCCGTTCCGCCCGACAGCAATGCGTCGACCAACCAGACCTACAACGGCGCGCCGACGGGATCTTCGACCGGCATCGACGCCGCGGCGAACGACCCGGCGGGCGGAACCATTACCTACTCGCTGCTGGATACGCTCGGTGATCGCTTCCAGATCAATCCGGCAACCGGCGTCGTGACCGTCGGCACGGCACCGATCGTGTTCGACACCGTGACGCCCGCCAATAACACCGTCACCGTCACGGTACTGGCTACGGACGCCGGGGGGTTAAGCACGGATCGCGACTACACCATCGTCATTCTCGCGGAATTGCCGCCCGAAGTCACCGGCGGCAACAACCTGAGCTATACCGAAAACCAGGGCGCTGCCGTGATCGACGCGGCGCTGACCGTCACCGATGCCAACAGCGCCACGCTGACCGGCGCGACGGTGCAGATCACCGCCAACTACGTCCAGGGCGAGGACATTCTCGCCTTCGCGAATACACCGAACATCACCGCGACGTTCAACCCCGCCAACGGCATGCTGACGCTGGTCGGCATCGACACCGTCGCCAACTACCAGGCCGCGTTGCGCACCGTCACCTATACCAACACCAGCGACAATCCTTCGGCGGCGCAACGGGATGTGACCTTCAAGGCCAATGACGGCACCGTCGAAGGCGGCGCGATCGACACCATCAATGTGACGCCGGTGAATGACGCGCCGTCGATCGGAGCCAACCACGTTCTCGTTTACACCGAGAACCAGGCCGCGACCGCGATCGACCCGGCGCTGACGCTGATCGACCTCGACAACGCTGACATTACCGGCGCGGTGGTCCAGATCACCGGCAATTACGTCAACGGGCAGGACATCCTCGCCTTCGTCGACACACCCAACATCACCGGTGTGTTCGACGCTCCGAGCGGCACGATGACGCTGTCCGGAACCGACACCCGCGCCAGTTACGAGGCCGCGCTGCGCGCGATTACATACTTCAACACCAGCAATGATCCGTCCACGCTTTCGCGCACGCTGACGATCACGGCGACCGACGGCGTGGCGACCAGCACGCCCGTCACCGACACCATCATCGTGTCGGCGGTCGACGATGCGCCGGTGGTGGTCGCCGGCCACACGCTGAGCTACACCGAAGGCGATGCGGCAACGGCGATCGACGGGCTCGTCACGGTGTCCGATGCCGACAGCACCAATCTGATCTCCGCGACCGTGCAGATCACCGGAAACTATGCCGACGGCCAGGACACACTGGCCTTCACCTCGCAGTTCGGCATCACCGGCTCGTTCAATCCGACAACCGGCACGCTCTCCCTGAGCGGCAACGCCACCGTCGCGCAATATCAGACCGTGCTGCAATCGGTAACCTATGCCAACAGCAGCACCAATCCGTCGACGCTCGATCGCACCGTCACCATCACCACCAGCGACGGCAACAGCAGCAGCAGCCCGGCCACCGCGACGATCCAGGTCGCGGCGGTCAACAGCCAGCCCGACCTGCAGCCGGATGCCCCGCCGGCCGTGGGCTACATCGAGAACGCAGCTACCGCCACCGCGATGCTGGCGAGCGGCACGGTGGTCGATCCCGATGCGCCGCTCAATTTCGCTCTCGGCAGTTTTACCGTTGAAATCACGCCCCCCGTCCCGACCGGCGACCAGATCGTGCTGCTGACATCGTCGGCCTTCGCCGTCAGCGGCACGTCGCTGCTCCATAATGGCGATCTCGTCGGCACCATCAGCGGCCTCGGCACCGGCTCGGTCTCGGTCACCAACCTGACCGCGATCGCCACGCCGGCGGTGGTCAACCTGCTGGCAAGGGCGTTCGGATTGCAGAACACGGCCGAGACTCCGGCCTCCGGCCCGCGCAGCGTGACCTTCGCCTTCCATGACGGCGGCAACACCGGTAGTGGCGGCGAGCTATCCAACAGCGTCACCCAGACCGTCAACGTCACCGCGGTCAACGACGCGCCGGTCAACACCGCGCCGGCCGCGCTGCAGTTGACCGATACAGCCAACGACCTCATCATCACCGGGCTGTCGGTCAGCGATGTCGATTCCGGCGGCAATACGGTGACCACCGTCCTCCACGTCACCAACGGGACGCTTACGGTGCTCTCCGCCGGCGGCGCCGCCGTGAGCGGCAGCAACACCGACACCGTCACGCTCACCGGCTCCGTTGCGCAGATCAACACCACGCTCGCCGCCGTTGGCAACATTGTCTACCACCCCGGCGCGCCCGGTTCCGACACCCTCACGATCACCACCAATGACGGCGGCCATACCGGCGACGATCCCAGCACCGTCGGCCAGCCCGATACCGGCAACGCGACCAGCGAGGAGGACGTCGATGCGGTCTCGATCCTGGTGACCGCGGCGCCGGTCGCCGGAGCGCCCGCGCTGGATCTCGACGATAGCGCTGGCGGCACCGGCTACAGCGCCAGTTTCACCGAGGGCGGCGCGGCGGTTCCGATCGCCGATACCGATGCCAGCATCATTGATGCGGTCGCGCCGGACACCATCGCATTGGTCACGATTGCCATCACCAATCACCAGCCCGGCGACCTGTTGGCGGCCAACGGCGCGCTGCCCGGCAGCATCATCGCATCGATCTACAACCCGGCGACCGGGGTGCTGACCCTGAGCGGCGCCGGAACGCTCGCCGAATACGCGGCTGCGCTGCGTCAGATCGAGTTTTCAAACGGAACCGACAATCCCGTGGCCGGCAATCGCAGCATTGCGGTGGTCGTCAATGACGGCGCCAACGACAGCAACGTCGCCATCGCCTCCATCCAGGTCATCGCCAACAACGACGCGCCCGTCGTCGATCTCGACGGCGGCGGCGGCCCGGTGGACTTTGCGACGAACTACGTCTCGAGCGGATCCTTCATTGCGATCGCCGCCGGCACGGCCACCGTCACCGATGCCGACAACGCCACGCTGGCTTCAGCCACGGTGGTCCTGACCAACGCCCAGACCGACGACGTGCTGGCGATATCGGGCGCGCTGCCGGGCGGCATCACCGCGAACATCGTCACGACTACGGTGCCCGACCAGATCACGGTGACGCTGACCGGCCCGGCCAGCGCGACGGACTTCGAGGCGGCGCTCAAGCAGGTCGTATTCGCCAACAGCGGCACCACCCCGGATCTCACGCCGCGCGTCGTCACGGTGACGGTCAGCGACGGCACCGCCAACAGCGCCATCGCCACCACGACCATTACCGTCACGGCCAACAGCGCGCCGGTGGCGAATGACGACGCGGCTGCGGCGACCGAGGCCGGCGGTATCAATAATGCCGTGGCGGGCAGCAACCCGAGCGGCAACGTCATCACCGACGTGGGCGGCGCCGATACCGACGCGCAGGACGGCCCCGCGGGGTTGACGGTAGTCGCGGTGAAGACCGGCCCCGAGAGCACCCCCGTCACCACCGGCGTGGTCGGCACCGCGCTGCAGGGCACCTACGGCAAGCTGACCTTGAACGCCAACGGCTCCTACAGCTACGCGCTCGACAACAACAACGCCACCGTGCAGGGGCTGACGTCGGTGAGCCCGGCGATCCTCGACGTCTTCAACTACACCATCAATGACAGCGGCGGAGCATCGGACACCGCGACGCTCACCATCACCATCACCGGCGCCGACGACCTGCCGCAGGCGGTCGCCGATGTCAGAACCGTCACCGAGGACGCCGCGCCGTCGACCTTCAGCGTGCTCGCCAACGACGCCTCAGATCCCGACACCGGCGCGCTCAACACCATCAGCACCGGCATCGTCACCGCGACCGGCCCGGGCGGCACCAGCATCGATGCCGCTGACGTCACCGTCGAACTGGTCAACGGCAACACCGAGATCAAGGTGACGCTGGGACCCGATTTCCAGCAACTGACCGGCAGCGAAACCGCGACCATCACGATTCCCTACACTCTGACCGGCAATGGCGCCGAGACCTCGACGGCGAACCTCGTCATCACCGTCAACGGCGTCAACGATCTGCCGGTCGCGGTCAACGACACCGCCACCATGTCGGAGAACGACGCCGCGACCACCTTCCCGTCGGTGCTCGGCAACGACACCCTCGACAAGGACCATGGCGCGCTCAACACGATCACCGTCACCCCGGGAACGGCGACCGCGAGCGGCCCGGCCGGCACCGGGATCGACGGCGGCGACGTCACCGTGACCGTGATCGGCGGATCGCAAATCCAGATCGCGCTCGGCGCCGACTTCCAGCGCCTGCAGCAAGGTCAGACCGCTACCATCGACGTGCCCTATACCCTGCACGGCGACGGTGTCGACGCCTCCAGCGCCACGTTCCAGGTCACCGTCAGCGGCGCCAACGATGCGCCGGTGGTCACGGCGGGGGCCGGCGCCACCTTCACCGAGAACGGCGCCGCGGTCAGCATCGCCGGCAGCCTGACGCTGACCGATATCGACAACACCACGATGTCCGGCGCGGTCGTCACCCTGACCAATGCGCAGGCCGGCGACGTGCTCAGCGTGGAGGGCCAGGGCGCCAGCGGCAACCTCGCCAGCGGCGTCCACTTCGAGGTCGACAACGTCGCCCACACCGTCAACTTCAGCGCCGTCGACTCGGTCGCCGACTACCAGGCCGCGCTCCGCCTCGTGCAGTTCAGCAATGCGGCAGAAAATCCCTCCGCCACACAGCGCTCCTTCACCATCGAGGCCAATGACGGCGAGGCGGCGAGCAACATCGGCTCGGCGACGGCCAGCCTCACCGTGGTGGCCAACAATGACGCGCCGGTCAACACCGTCCCGGCAGACAACGCGGTGCCGACCGCCTTTTCCAACACCAACACGCCGATTTCGGGAATTTCCGTCACCGACGTCGATTCCGGATCCGGCATCATCACCACCCAGCTCACGGTCGCGCACGGCACGTTGACCGTGACGCTGGCCGGCGGCGCCAGCATCAGCGCCGGCGCCAACGGCAGCGCCAGCCTGACGCTGTCCGGCAGCGTCGACGCCATCAACGCCACGCTCGCCAACAACGTGACCTACCGCAGCACCGACGGCTATCTCGGGCAGGACGACCTCGTCGTCGTGACCAACGACCTGGGTCTCACCGGCAACCCTGGCCCGCTAAGCGACAGCGACACCGTTCATATCGGCGTGGTGCCGCAGGTCTGGTTCATCGACAACACCAATTCCGGCCCCGGCAACGGCGCCGGCACATCAGCCGACCCGTTCCACTCGATCGCGGCGTTCAATGCCTCGGCCGGCCCCGGCGTCAACGACTATATCGTGCTGCGCACCGGCACCGGCACCTATTCCGGCGATGGCCTCAACCTCCAGGACGGCCAGCAGCTCTACGGCGCGGGCGAGACGCTGCAGTTCCAGAATCCCGTTACCCTCGAGACGATCACCATCCCGAACGCCGGCGCGCGGCCGACCATCAACGTCACCACCAATGGCGACCAGGGCATCGATATCGCCGCCAACAACACCATCAAGGGCGTCAACATCACCACGGCCGCCAACACCACTGGCCTCGACGACGGCAACAATTCCGTCGGCGCGCTGACCGTCGAACGCGTGGCGATCTCCGGCGCCGGCCAGGCGGTCGACATCGACCAGGGCGGCGCGCTGACCGTGACCCTGGAGTCCGTCAGCTCGAGCGGCGGCGCGCAGGGCATCCAGCTGGCCGGCGGCCTCACCGGCAATTTCAACGTCAGCGGCAACCTCAACATCACCAATTCGGCGACGACCGGTATCGACATCAACGGCAACACCGGCAGCTATACCTTCTCGGGCGCCTCCAAGGTCGTCAGCACCGGCACCCACACCGCCGTCAGTCTCAACAATGCCGGCACCGTCAGCTTTACGGGTGGCGGCCTCGATATCGACACCACCACCGCCACCGGCTTCAGCGCCACCGGCGGCACCATCAATATCACCGGCGCCGGCAACAGCGTCACCTCAACCACCGGCCAGGTTCTCGGCTGGAGCGGCGTTTCGGTCGGCGCCAGCGGCGTGACGTTCGGTTCTCTCGGCGCCACCGGCACGGTGGCCAATACCGCCATCAGCCTCAACAATGTCGACGGCAACAGTTTCTCCGGCGGCAACGTCACCATCGCCGGCACCAGCGGCGGAGCATCCGACGGCATACGGATCGAAGGCGGCTCCAGCACCAATTTCAGCTTCGGCACCACGGTCATTGACAACGCCGGCAATGACGGCATCGAGCTCAGCGGCGCCAACGGCACCGTGACCTTCTCCAGCGTCGATATCGACGGCGTCGCCGCCTCCGGACTCAATATCGCCGGCAATACCAACGCCATCACCGTCTCCGCCGGCTCAATCGGGTCGACCAACGATCCCGCCGGCAACGCCGTCGACATCGCCGGCGGCGACGGCAACATCTCGGTCGCCGCTTCGGTGACGAAGAATAGCGCCGGCGGCGACGTCGTCGAGATCACCGGCCGCACCGGCGGCACCGTCACCTTCTCCGGCGCCATCAGCGCCAGCGGCGGCGCCGGCGGCATCGACATCGACGCCAACACCGGCGGCACCATCAACTTCACCGGCCAGACCACGCTCGACACCGGCGCCGGCAACGGCGTCGACCTCACCGGCAATACCGGCGCCACCATCAACTTCAACGCCGGCGGCAACGGCCTCGATATCACCACGTCCACCGGCACCGGCTTCAACGCCACCGGCGGCGGCACGGTCAACGTCCAGGGCACCGGCAACTCCATCAACTCGAGCAGCGCCACCGCGCTCAACGTCGTCAACACCACGATCGGCGCCAGCAACCTGACCTTTCAGAGCATCTCGTCCGGCAACAACACCGCCGCCGCGGACCCGGTCAGCGGCATCATCCTCAACAACACCGGCTCAAGCGGCGGATTGACCGTCACCGGCACGGGCACTACGGACGGCTCCGGCGGCACCATTCAGAACACCACCGGCCGCGGCGCGAGCCTGATCAACACCAGCAACGTCTCGCTCAACAACATGAACTTCACCAACGCGGGAACGACGGACCTCGACGCCACCAACGGCGGTCTGTCGACCGGCGATAACCTTGACACCAATGCGGCAATCCACCTGCAGAACGTGACTACCGTCACCATCGACAACGTCAACATCAACGGCGGCGCGGAGCAGGGTATCAACGGCAACACTGTTGCCAATTTCAACCTGCTCAACTCCAGCATTGAGAACGTCGGGAACGCCGCCGATGAGGACGGCATTCATTTCTACAACATGTCGGGAACGAGTTCGATCATCAATACGACGATCAACAGCAGCTTCGACGACAATCTCAATCTGCAGACGACGTCCGGAAATCTCGATCTGACCATCTCCGGCGGCAGCGCGACGAACAGCGACCAGGGTAGTGGTTACCTGTTCGGCATTCGCGGCACGACGGTGGCGAACATCAACATCGACGGGACCTCGTCCACTAACAATTTCAGCGGCGGCATCGTGGCCGACGCGTTCGACGCGGCAACGATGAACCTGCGCGTCAACGGCAGCACGTCGAGCGGCAACAACGACCAGCTTTCGGTGAGTGCGGGCGATAACAGCCGCGTCGACCTCGAGGCGACCGGCAACACGCTGAGCAGCGTGGCGGCAGGCGACTTCGTGGTTATCGGCTTGCTCGGGTCGGCGTTCGACACCGGCTACGTTTTCGACGCCCGCATCCACGGCAACACCATCACCGTCGGCAACAATCTGACCGCCGACGGAGTCCTCGTCTTCAACGCCGGCGGCGGCGTTATCAACACGGCGATCACCAACAATACGATCAGCTATGGCGGGTCGCAGCGCGCGATCATCATCCAGCAGGGTCAGGACGGCCCCGCCACGACGCGGGCGACGATCACCGGAAACAACATCGATATCCCGATCGATGGCGTCAGCAATGCTACCAGAGCAATCGAGGCGTCATCGGGCGTTGCCGATCCATCCGGCGCGGGCTCGTTCCTCGACCTGAACATCGGCGGCGCCGGCGCGCTGGCCAACACTATTACCCATTCGCTGGGCGGTTCGCTGGGTGCGGGCGGGGATATTCGCGTCAGGCAGCGCTTTAGCGACAATATCAATCTTGACGGCTATGTGGGAGGTGCAACCGACACCGCGGCCGTCGTCGCCTATCTGAATGCCCGAAATAATGAAGTCGACCCCGCGAGCGCCTCCGTCGCTACCGGTACATTCAGCGGCAATGCGTCCCCAACCTTCATTACCGTGTCCGTTTCGACGCCTTCGGTACTCGAAGACGGCGCAACAAACCTTGTTTTCACCCTTACGCGTAGCGGCAGCACGGCCTCGTCGCTGGTCGCGAACTTTGCTATCACCGGTGCCGCGAGCGCGGTATCCGATTTCACCGTTACCGGCGCCACCACTTTCACGGCCGGCACCGGACTGGGGACCGTGACGTTCGCAGCCGGCAGTGCAACGGCGATTATCACCGTTGATCCCACCGTCGACAATGATGCAACCGAATTCGACGAATCGGTCGTGCTGGATGTCGGCAACAGCGCTACTGCGAACGGCAGCTTTGCCCGAGCCATGATTGTCGACGATGCACCTCTCCTCGCCGCTGACGGCGGCATCCAGGCCTCGACGCCGACGCCCGGCGTAACCCAGCTGACCCAGAGCCAACTCAACTCCGTCGTTGCGGCGGCGATCGCGAAATGGGCGGATGCCGGCGCAACCGCTGCGCAACTTGCGGCGCTCTCGGCCATCACCTTCACCGTCGCGGATCTCGCAGGTAGGGTCATAGGAGTGGAGAGAGCCGGCCAGATCGTCATCGATATCGATGCAGCGGGCCACGGGTGGTTTGTCGATGCCACGCCGAACGACAATTTCGAGTTCAACTTCGCAGCGAACGCCGGCGGAACCCACCTCTTCACCAACCCTGCCAACTCAGCGGCGGGTCACCTCGACCTGTTGACCGCCGTAATGCATGAAATGGGCCATGAACTCGGACTGCCCGACCTGACCGCAGCGGACGATGCGCACCACTTGATGTATATTGGCCTCGTCGATGGCGAGCGCCGGTTGCCCGACGCGGCCGATCTGCCGCTGACTAACGTCGTGCAGTCGCAGGCGCCGATCAACGTCGTCCAGGCGCAGGCACCTCTGCTGCCCGTGATCCATGGCAGCGCCGGCAACGACACCCTGAACGCCGGTCAGGGCGGCAATATTCTCGTCGGCCTGGCCGGCGCCGACAATTTCGTGTTCGCAAATGTCCCGGCCAGCGCCTCTGCTCCGCTCACGCATGTCGCCGACTACAGCTTCGCCGAGGGCGACAGGTTCGATTTTTCCGCGCTGACGCCGGCGTTCCACGTAAAGCACGATTCGATGGTGGTTCGCGCAGTGGAAGACGCCGGGGGGACTTTTGCGATCCTCCAGGTCAACACCGGCGCTCTGGAAAAAGCTCCGAACTGGGTCGATGTCGCGCGGCTCGACGGCTTGAACGCGGGCGATGCCGTCGACGTCCTGATCGACAATCACGGCGTTCATCTGGCGCATCTTCATGTCGGCTTGCTGACGTAGCAGCGGCACGTTTGCTTTGAAGTGGCATGGTTTTCGATCCGGAGACCGGCACACCTATCGGGGGTGTCATTATATTCGTGCAACCGACGTCGTTTTCGGCAGAATCATATCGACTTCCCGATGTATTTCGGCATAATGCCAACCACAGGTAGAGCGGGGGTGTCATGGCTGAACCGTTTCTCTCAGAAATCAGGATGATGTCGTTCGGCTTCGCGCCGAAGGGATGGGCACTTTGCGGTGGGCAGATCATGCCCATCAACCAGAATCAGGCGCTGTTCTCGCTGCTCGGCACCCGCTATGGCGGAGATGGACGGGCGACTTTCGCGCTACCCGATCTGCGCGGGCGGGTACCTAACCACACGGGCGGTCAGGGTCATTTTCTCGGCGAAAGAGGCGGCGAGCAATCGCATACGCTGACCGCGGCGGAATTGCCCACGCATACGCATCCAGCGAAGGGAAGCGGGAATACCGGCAATTCGGCGACCGGCGCGAACAGCGTGCTAGGTGTCGTTCCCGGCCGCCTTTACGCGAACGTGGCGCAGGTGACGGCGCTAAGTCCCACGACCATAACGACCGTCGGCGGATCTCAGGCGCATAACAACATGCAACCGTTTCTGACCCTCAGCTTCTGCATCGCCTTGCAGGGTATCTTCCCATCGCGGAACTAACGGAGCATCTCGATGGCACAGCCTTATGTGGGCGAGATTCGCATGTTTGCCGGCAATTTCGCTCCGGTCGGCTGGAAGTTTTGCGACGGAGAGCTTTTGCCGATCTCTGAAAATGAAGTCTTGTTCCAGCTAATCGGCACCAGCTATGGCGGCGATGGCCAGAGCACATTCGGCCTTCCCGATCTACGCGGCCGACTGCCAATCCACCAGGGTAATGGCTTTGTTCTCGCCTCGAACGGCGGCACCGAAGAAGTTACGCTGACCGTGGCGCAGATGGCGGCGCATACTCACCCCATGATCGGGTCGACCGATATAGGCCAGGATGTCAATCCGTCAGGCAAGATCGTGGCGCAGATCGGCGGTGGGGCGTTGCCATACATTCAGGACCCGACGGACACCGATCTCAACGCTCAGGCCGCACCGGCGTTGGGGGCAACCAGCCCCACACCAACCTTCAGCCGTTTCTCTGCGTCGAGTTCATCATTTCGCTGTTCGGCATATTCCCGAGCCCCACCTAGTGGTTCATCACAGTGATTTTGACGTTTTGATACCGAGCCATTCGAGGATCGGCAAGCTTTCGGGCGGAACAAGGATTACGATGCTTCTGGGGACGCCGGGTTGACGTCGGATGAAGCCGTTTCGTTCGAGGGTAA
>JAUXWH010000138.1 GCA_030681365.1 Bradyrhizobium sp. | reverse complement strand
CTTTTGGCCTCGATTCGACCTCTCCGACATCTGTTTTTGGAAATTCCATGCATCGCTACCGGTCACATACATGCGGCGCGCTCCGTGAGGGCGAAATCGACCAGACGGTTCGGCTGTCGGGCTGGTGCCATCGTATCCGCGACCATGGCGGCGTGCTGTTCATCGATCTGCGCGACCATTACGGCCTGACGCAGTGCGTCGCCGACCCGGATTCGCCGGCCTTCAAGGATGCCGAACGACTGCGCGCGGAGTGGGTGGTGCGGATCGACGGCAAGGTCCGCCGCCGGCCCGCCGGCACCGACAATCCGGATTTGCCGACCGGCATGGTCGAGCTTTATGTCAGCGAGATCGAGGTGCTGGGTCCGGCCGCCGAATTGCCGCTGCCGGTGTTCGGCGAGCAGGAATATCCTGAAGACATAAGGCTTAAGTACCGTTTCCTCGACCTTCGCCGCGACAAGCTGCACCAGAACATCATGACCCGCGGCGCGATCGTCGATTCCATGCGCAAGCGGATGAAGGAGCAGGGCTTCTTCGAATTCCAGACCCCGATCCTGACCGCGTCGTCGCCGGAAGGCGCCCGCGACTTCCTGGTGCCGTCCAGGATTCATCCGGGCAAGTTCTATGCGCTCCCGCAGGCGCCGCAGCAGTACAAGCAGCTCCTGATGATGTCGGGCTTCGACCGCTACTTCCAGATCGCGCCGTGTTTTCGCGATGAGGACCCGCGCGCCGACCGCCTGCCGGGCGAGTTTTATCAGCTCGACGTCGAAATGAGTTTTGTGACGCAGGACGACGTGTTTGCCGCGATGGAGCCGGTCGTCACGGGCGTGTTCGAGGAGTTCGCCAAGGGCAAGCCGGTGACAAAAACCTGGCCGCGGATCCCGTTCGCGGAAGCCTTGCGCAAATACGGTAGCGACAAGCCGGACCTGCGCAACCCGATCGTCATGCAGGAGGTCTCCGAGCATTTCCGCGGCTCCGGCTTCAAGGTGTTCGCGCGGATGCTGGAAGACCCGAAGAACCAGGTCTGGGCGATCCCGGGCACCGGCGGCGGCTCGCGCGCGTTCTGCGACCGCATGAACTCCTGGGCGCAGGGCGAGGGCCAGCCGGGCCTGGGCTACATCATGTGGCGCGAGGGCGGCGAGGGCGCGGGTCCCTTGGCCAACAACATCGGTCCGGAACGGACTGCTGCGATCCGCGATGCCCTGGGATTGAAGGAGGGCGATGCCGCTTTCTTCGTGGCCGGCGATTCCGAAAAATTCTGGAAGTTTTCAGGTCTGGCGCGCACCAAACTCGGAGAGGAGTTGAACCTGATCGACAAGGATCGGTTCGAGCTCGCCTGGATCGTCGACTTCCCGATGTACGAGTATGACGAAACAGAGAAAAAGGTCGACTTCTCGCACAACCCGTTCTCGATGCCGCAGGGCGGCCTCGAGGCGCTGCAGACCCAGGACCCGCTGACCATCAAGGCGTTCCAGTACGACATCACCTGCAACGGCTACGAGATCGCCTCCGGCGGCATCCGCAACCACCGGCCCGAGGCGATGGTGAAGGCGTTCGAGATCGCCGGCTATGGCGAGAGCGACGTGGTCGAGCGTTTCGGCGGCATGTACCGTGCGTTCCAGTATGGCGCGCCGCCGCATGGCGGCATGGCGGCCGGCGTCGATCGCATCGTTATGCTGCTTTGCGGCACCACCAATTTGCGCGAAATCTCGCTGTTCCCGATGAACCAGCGGGCCGAAGACCTGCTGATGGGAGCGCCGTCGGACGTGGCGCCGAAGCAATTGCGCGAGTTGCACATCCGGCTCAATCTGCCGCAAGACTAGCTGAAATCTGGTCACTGAAATCTGAATTCAGGGCCAAGGAAGCCGCCCGGGGGAAACGATGTCGTCCCATTCTGAAGAACTGCAAGCCGCGGCGCTGGCCTATCACCGGCTGCCGCGGCCGGGCAAGCTCGAGATCCAGGCGATCAAGCCGCTCGCCAACCAGCGCGACCTCGCGCTGGCCTATTCGCCGGGCGTGGCGGCGGCCTGCATGGCGATCGCGGCCGATCCAGCGGAAGCCGCATCCCTGACCATCCGCGCCAATCTGGTCGCCGTCGTCTCCAACGGCACCGCGGTGCTCGGCCTCGGCAATATCGGCCCGCTGGCGTCGAAGCCGGTCATGGAAGGCAAGGCGGTTCTGTTCAAGAAATTCGCCGGCATCGACGTGTTCGATATCGAAATCGCCGCCGACACCGTCGAGCGCGTGGTCGAGACCGTGGCGGCGCTGGAGCCGACCTTCGGCGGCATCAATCTGGAGGACATCAAGGGGCCGGAATGCTTCGAGATCGAGGCGCAGCTCAAGGCGCGCATGAAGATCCCGGTATTCCACGACGACCAGCACGGCACCGCGATCATCGTCGCCGCCGCGATCACCAATGCGTTGCTGCTCAACGGCAAGAAGCTGGCCGACATCAAGATCGTCGCTTCCGGCGCCGGTGCCGCAGCGATTGCCTGCCTCAACCTGCTGGTCTCGATGGGCGCGCAGCGCAAGAATATCTGGGTTTGCGATATCGACGGCGTGGTGCATGAAGGCCGCAACACGCTGATGGACCGCTGGAAGTCGGTCTATGCGCAGAAGACCGAAAAGCGTGTTCTGGCGGAAGTGATCGGCGGCGCCGACATTTTTCTGGGGCTTTCGGCGCCCAACGTGCTGACATCAGACATGGTCAAGGCGATGGCGGACAAGCCGCTGGTGATGGCGCTGGCCAATCCAACGCCCGAGATCATGCCGGACGAGGCCCGCAAGGCGCGTCCCGACGCGATGATCTGCACGGGGCGCTCCGACTTTCCCAACCAGGTCAACAACGTCCTGTGCTTTCCCTTCATCTTCCGCGGCGCGCTCGACGTCGGCGCTACCGCGATCAACGAGGAGATGAAGAAGGCCGCGGTCGATGCGATCGCGCAACTGGCGCGCGATCCGCCGTCGGATGCGGTGGCGCCTGGTTTCGACAGCGGCGAAGCGCAAGGGTTCGGGCCGGGCTCGCTGATCCCGAGCCCGTTCGACCCGCGGCTGATCCTGCGTATTGCGCCGGCGGTGGCCAAGGCGGCGATTGAGTCGGGCGTGGCGACGCGGTCGATCAAGAGTTTCGATGAATATACGGCGCTGCTGGAACGCTTCGCGTTCCGCTCCGGCCTCGTCATGAAACCGGTATTCGCCAAGGCGAAGACCCAGCCGGTCCGCGTCATCTACGCCGAAGGCGAGGATGAACGGGTGTTGCGCGCGACCCAGGTCGTGCTGGAGGAGAAGCTGGCGCGGCCGATCCTGGTCGGACGTCCGTCGGTGGTCGAGGCGCGGATCAAGCGGTTCGGCCTGTCCATCAAGGCCGGCCAGGATTTCGACCTCGTCAATCCCGAGGACGATCCGCGTTACCGCTCCTATGTGCAGTCCTATATCGATGCGGCCGGCCGGCACGGCGTGACGCCGGATGCGGCGCGCACGGTGGTGCGAACCAACGCGACCGTGATCGCCGCGCTCGCGGTGATGCGCGGCGAGGCCGACGCCATGATCTGCGGCGTCGAGGGCCGTTACATGAGCCATCTGCGCCATGTCCGCGTGATCGTCGGCTTCATGCCTGTCGTCTGCGACTTCGCGGCGCTGGCGGCGATCCATGTGCAGCGCTTCAACATCAAGCCCAAGGTCGCCTTCGTGTCACATTCCGATTTCGGGAGTTATGATACGGACTCCTCGCGCAAGATGCGGCGCGCCACCGCAATTCTGAAGCAGAACCATCCCGAGATCGAGGCCGACGGCGAGATGCAGGGCGACACCGCGCTTTCCGAAGCCGCGCGAAAACTGATCCTGCCGCATTCGAAGCTGGAAGGCGTCGCCAACATCCTGATCATGCCGAACCTCGATACCGCCAATGTCGCCTATCAGATGATCAAGGTGCTGGCCGACGCGCTTCCGGTTGGTCCGATCCTGATCGGTCCCTCGCGCCCGGCGCATATTCTCACCCCCTCGGTGACCGCGCGCGGTATCCTCAACATGACCGCCGTCGCCGCGGTGGAAGCCCAGGAGCGCGCCGGCCGCCAGCAGCCCACGCTGTTCGGATAGGCCAGCGAGAACAACGGGCCTGCTCAGTTTGCGGTCAACGGGAGCTGCGGAATTGATTTGAGCGTTTGAAAAGCCGCGGCGGAGCGCCCATAATCGTTCCGCCGTCGCGATGTCGGGATTGCAGCATTCAACGAGGCCAGTCATGCCAGCGTTTGTTACTTTCGGCCGAATCCTGTTCGCCGCGCTCTTTATCTATTCGGGGGCAGCCAAGCTTTTCGGCATTCAGGCGACATCGGAAGCCATCGCTACCAAGGTTGTGGTGACCTTCCCGGCGTTCGTCGCGCCCTACGTGACGCAACTTGAAGGCATCACGGGGATGCCGATGCCGCAAATGCTCGCCATCGCCGTCGGGGCCTTCGAGTTGATCGCCGGATTGATGATCGCGCTCAATTTCGGCACGCGGTTCTTTGCCATTCTGCTGATCCTCTTTGTGGGCGCATCGACTTTCTATTTTCATGACTTCTGGAATCAGCCATCGCCGTCGGACGGCAAGATGCTGATCGAGGCGCTGAAGAACCTGTCGATCATCGGGGCGCTGTTCATCATTGCAGGCTACGGCCGCGCGTCGCAGACGCCTGAACCCGCCTACGGCGATGTCTGACCCGTCCGCCGCCACGGCGTGACGCTGACGCCGTCAGCCGGGTCCAGGATCCGGGTCTCGCCGGCGCTCAGGCCGTGTGCGCTCAGGATCTCCTGCGGCGAGCGCGCCGGCACCCCGGGAAAACACGGCTCGCCATCAGGCAGCTTCACCCGCGGCGCCAGAGACAGCCAGAACGTGTCGTAGCGGTCCATGAACATCTCGAACACAACAGGCCCGCCGATCACGGCTATGGTGCCAGTGCGCACGCCGGCGCGTTCGCAGGCGGCCTCGAACGAGGCTCCCGCGGGATTCCACAAGGTGGCATTGGGATTGAAAGGATCGGGCGCGAGCCCACGGACCGCGCGGGTCAGGATGATCCGCTTGCGGCCGGGCGAGTTTGGCTGATCCTCATAGGAGTTGCGGCCATGCACGATCAGGTCGGCGTGGTCGAGGGCGGCCGTGAAGAACCGCTTGTCGCCTTCGAATTTCAGCTCGATCGGCATCACGCGATCGGCGTTCGCCAGCATGCCGTCCGCGGACACGATGACGTAGCCGTCGATGCGCAGTGCTGACACAGGCGTCGTCGCTTGCGGCTTGGGTTATTCCGAAACGGTCTGGACCACGCTGTTCAGCGGGCGGCTGCTCACGGTCGGAAGCTTCATGTCCTTGATGAAGCTCTCGTCGTATTCTGCGATGGTCACCACCGGCGTCTTGGCTCTCATATGCACGACCTTGTAGCCGCCGGCCTTCAATTTGCGCAGCAGCTCGGGCAGGGCTTCCCCGGTGTGCTTCTGGAAGTCGTGCATCAGGATGATTCCCTTGCCCATCTTGTCCACCTTCCGCATCACGGTGTCGATGATGGTCTGGGGCTTCCTCGCCTTGAAGTCGAAGGAGTCGAGATCGGTGGAAAAAATACCGATGTTGCGCTCGCCGAGGTAGGTGACGATCTCGGGCGGATGCTGCAGTGCCGGGAAGCGGAAGAACGGCGCGGGCGAGGCGCCGAGCGCCCATTTCACCGCGCTGAAGCCCTTTTCGATTTCTTCCTTGCGCTGCGCCGCGGTCAGCTTCTTGTTGTTGAGGTTGGCATGCGACCAGGTGTGCGAGCCGACCGTGTGTCCGGCGGCGGCCACCTGCTTCAGGATTTCAGGATAATAGGTGGCGTGCTTTCCGATCGGGAAGAAAATCGCCTTGGTGCATTCCTCGGCCAGGGTCTTCAGCACCGAGGGCGTATTGACCGGCCACGGGCCGTCGTCGAACGTCAGCACCACTTCCTTGTCGCGCAGGAAATCGAGCTGCTTGAAATGCTCGAAACCGAAACCCGGGCCGCCGGTGGTGTCGATTTCCACGGTGCGGCCGAGGCCCAGCGCGTCGGGGTTGGTGCAAGCGGCTTTCGCGGGCGCCGGGGCCGGCGCGGGAGCAGGGGCTGGCGCAGCGGCGGCAGCTTGCGGTGCCGCATTCCCGGCGCCGGCGGCTTGCGACCATGCCGCGCCCGTTGCACACAGCGAAACCGCGCCTGCAAAGATCAAACCTGCCGCAATACGCATCTGATTTCCCTCAAATTGATCCCGCGCCCCGAACTTGCCAGGGCCGTTTCCTGCCTTGATCCTAATAGCCTATTTGGACGCGTGCCGCCACGGCAACGGCTTTTATCCAACGCTTCGGTTTGTCGGTGGACCGGCTGATTCGGTTCGTCAGGACGCCGCGAGCGCGCGCGCGATGGCGGTTTTCACGCGCGTATCGGATGGTGCGACGGACTCGGGAAAGACGTCCGCGATGTAGCCGTCGCGGCCAATTAGATATTTGTGAAAGTTCCATCGCGGAACATCCCTGGGGCGGGCTTCGGCGGCCCACTTGTAGAAGGGATGCGCATTCGGGCCCTTCACGACTGCCTTCGCCGCGATCGGGAAGGTGGCGCCATGCTGCTGCGCGGTGTTCGCGATCTCGGTCGCGCCACCGGGCTCCTGTCCGCCGAAATCGTTGGAGGGAACGCCCAGTATCATCAGGCCCCGGCCGTGAAACTCCGTCCACAATTCCTGCAACCCGGCATATTGCGGGGTGTAGCCGCACAGCGACGCAGTATTGACCACGAGAAGCGGCCGGCCGGCATGATCGGCGAGCCGGATATCGCCGCCCGCCAGCGCCGGGAACGAAAACGCATACGCCGTGATCCGGCTGACCGGGCCTTGCGCCAGCGCGCTTCGTGTCCAAGCCGGTCCTGCGATGGCGGCGAGCGTCAGCGTGAGGACTGTCCTGCGGTCGATCATGGTCACCCTCTCAGCCTTCTCTCGCAGAATGGGGTCGGGCGAAGGTAGCGCAACCGGCGCGCTGCCGCCTTTCAACAACCCGTTATGACGGGATCGGGCACCAGGGCGGCGGCAGCCGTGGAAGGCAATCATAAACCCATTGGCAGAACGATTTCCGGGCCGCCGCAAAGCGACGGCGAGCCGAATGGTCGCGGGCTCGCTAGCGCAGCGGAACGATGAAATCCGTGCCTTCGCCGGTTTCGCCGCCCTGGTTGATGCCATGGTCGGAGACCACGATCGAGCTACCGGTGCCGAGCGCCTCGGCGATGCGGGCCATCGCTTCCGGCGGGATCGTGATGCGGTCCAGCGCCTCGGCCGCGCTGTTCGGCCGCGGCAACGGCTGCTTCACTTCGGCCGGCACGACGCCCGCCATCTTTCGGCGTCGCGACGAACGCTCGTCGTCGCCAAGCTTCTGCGCGTTGCGTGCCGAGACCGGCAGCGAGACCACCGACCAGCGCAGCAGATTGGTATCGTCCTTGTCGACTTGCGCCGTGAACACATGGGTGCCCAGCAGGCGCTCGCTCGGCGCGATCGTCACGGGCACCTCGAACAGCGGCTTGAAATTCTCCCGGACATAGAGTTTGCCGTCCTTGCGGCTGACCAGCACCGCGATCCGGCCGGCAGGCTTCGCCGGCTCGGGCTTTGCCGCCACCGCCTTCTCAGCGTCGGGCAGGCGGGTCTGGTCCTTTTTCACCTCGGGAGAGGCCGGGCGGGGATCGGTCGCCGCGGTAACGCTATCCTCGGACCTTGCGCTTTCGGCGGTGTCGGCCTTGACAGCATCGCCGCTCGCCTGGGGTGATGTCGCGGGCGGCTCGTCCGGTTTCTTTTCGGTTTTGTCGGCGGCTTCAGCGTCGGCAGGCTTGATTTCAGCAATCGCCGCTTCCGACGGCTTGGTCTCGGCTTCGGCTTTCACCTCAGCGTGCCGCGGCGCGCTGCTCGCATCGCTGGCCGCGGAGGACGAGGCATCGGACATCGTGACCGGCGCAATGGTTGCCGGGATAGCGCGGCTGGCGTCCGCGGTGCGGGTCTGGTCGCGCAATGGCCTGGCAGCGTTGGTCTCGCCGATGACGGGCTTGACGCCGTCGTGGCCGAGGGTCGATCGGAGTTCGAGGCTCGCCTCTGAAATCGCGGGCTTGACCGTCGCACCCACGGCCGCGCCCTTGTCGGCTTTCGCGGCCGGCGGCGCATCCGAATTCGGCTCGATGGCGGCAGTCGGCGCGACCTTCTGTTCGGCGAGCAGGGGATGCGAAAATCTGGCGGGGGTAATTTCGCCTGATGTGACGACGACCCGCGCGCCTATCCTGGTCCAGTTCCACATCCGGGCGGCGAAGGCCATCGGCATGCGGATGCAACCGTGCGACGCCGGATAGCCCGGCAGCGCGCCGGCATGCATCGCGATGCCGGACCAGGTGATCCGCTGCATGAACGGCATCGGCGCGCCGCTGTAGATGTTGGAACGGTGAAACTTGCGCTTCTGAATGATGCTGAAGACGCCCATCGGCGTCGGATGGCCCTTCGTGCCCGTGGAGACCGGCGTCTCCGCGAAAAATCCGTTGGCGTCGTAGACTTTCAGGGTTTGTCGCTCGATCGAGATGGCGATGGTCAGCGGACCCTGCGGTTTGACCGAATCCTTAGGCAGTTCGACCTTCTTGGCCTGGCGCGGGCGAACCGGCTGCGGGCGCCGTGGCACCGGCGCCGGCCGGCTTTGGACATAACCGGGCTCGTAATCCGACCCGTAGTATCGGTAATACCGCGAGGCTTCGGCAGGGGAAGCGAGGCCGACCGCTCCGGCCGCCGCCAAAATTGCAATTTGCCAAAACCGTTCGGCCGCAATGTTGGAAATAGAAATCCGATGTCCGCTCACGCGCAATATCCTCGATACCCGGCAATACTTAGTTGTCGCAGAGGCACAACACGTTCACCAGCGTAGGCCCCATGAGCCCCTGCAACTTTCGCTCCAAGCGTAGCAAGAAAGCCTCACATTCGGTTAAACGGGCCGCGCTCGTCAGCTACCGGCAAACCTTACCGGGGAGCGTCGGCGCACCTACATGGATGGCAACCCGCCACGGAGATATCCATGACATCCCAAGCCTTCAGCCAGTATGACGTCAAATGGAGCCTTTGGGCCTTGTTGGCGCTGGTATGCGTGTCGCTGTGGCCCGCCGCGCCGGCCTATGCGGCCGACGAGCCGGACCTGATCTTCCGCCGCTCGACCGTATTCAAGTGGCTCAGCCCCAACGACAAGCTGGCGACCTATGGCGTCGACGATCCAGAGGTCGAGGGCGTGGCCTGCCATTTCACGATACCGGAGCGGGGCGGCTTCAAGGGCTGGCTCGGGCTTGCCGAGGAAGTCTCTGACATTTCATTGGCATGCCGCCAGATTGGTCCAATCCGCTTCAAGGCCAAGTCGGAGCAGGGCGAGGATATGTTTCGGCAGCGGCGCTCGCTGTTCTTCAAGAAGATGCAGATCGTCCGCGGCTGCGACGCCAAGCGGAATGTGCTGGTCTATATGGTGTATTCGGACAGGCTGATCGAAGGATCGCCGAAGAATTCGACCTCTTCGGTCCCGATCATGCCGTGGGGCGCCGCCGACCCCGCGGTTCAGAAATGCGGCGAATTCATCCACTGAGCTGTGGCTTAATTCCGACGCCTAATTCTAAGGCTTGGCCTGATCAGGGCGTACCCATGGTTCGGAGCGAGCCTTGGGGTCACGGCAACCCACGAGCTGGACCAATTTTTGCGGCGTCGAGTAGTTGCCGCTGTCGCCGCATTGCTGCGACATTGCGCCACAATTTACCGACCGTTTCATCCTGACGCTGTTGGGAGCTTCGATCCGCAATTTGGGAGTCCCGTCGGTCCGGGCCAGGCGTTCGATCAGCGGCTGGTCGAGGGTGCGGGCCGAGGTCTTCCTGCCAACATCAATGTCGCCCACGACTGCTATCCTTTGCCTAATTTCAGGTCACAACGCGCATCCAATGCGAAAGGTTGCATGTCGTTGGTGTGAGACGGTCGCCGAGCGACTTCGGTTCATGGTGCTCGGGCGGCCGAGGCCTTCTCCATCACAGAAAGATTAAAAAATCGGGCCGGGGGCTTCAAATCCAGGCTCGCTTGAACCCCATCGTTTTGGCCGACGTCTGATGCGGACAGATGCCTGATGGAGAAGTCCGATGCGAACTCTCAGCTACATGATCGTCCTGGTGCTGGTCCTGACCGGGCCCTCGCTGGCAGGCGCCGCCGAGCGCGACGTCCCGGGGGTCGGTACCTTCGTCTATTGCGGCGCGCCGATCATGACCCCGGCGCCTGAGCTGCTGGCTGAACTCGCCCAGTGAGCGATTGGGCCAGCGGACGACGTCTTCCTTACCCCCCTTCAGGGGTAGGGAGGGGGCTCGTCCCATTGGACTGAATTAATTGAAGTTTTCGGAGAATTGTTTCGTCACCGGGCCAGCGACGAAACAATTCTCCTGATGACGAAACCATTTCCCGCTTCTGGCGCAGACATCCTGAAACAACGGATGGCTATCCCTCTCCCAACGAAACGGCGGGCGCGCCGGGCAGGCCAGATCGGAGACAGTCAGATGCGGACCCTCAGCTTCATCCTTGCCTTCGCCTTCGTGCTGGCTGGCCCCTCGATGGCCGGTTCGTCCGAAAACAGGATGCCGGGCATCGGTACCTTCGCCTATAACGGCTCGCCGGTCGCCGCTGCTTCCCAAGCTGCCGTTCAGGCCATCGTCGTCGCAGCCCGCTGAGGCGATGCCGAGCCAAACCAAGAAAGTTGCCGGTAAGGCCATCATGATTTTTCGTACGAGTTCAGCTGCCATCGTCGCCTCCGTCCTTCTCATGGGGGCGGCACAGGCCCAGGTAGCGCAGCATCAGGCACCGCAGCTTCAATCGCCGCCTTCTCAAGGTCCGCAGCTTCAGCTTCAGCGGGTCCGTTCGCTGTTGAAGATGCCGGATCCGCGCGGCGAGTTCGTGCGCCTGTGCGCCCCCCATATGGTGGGACGCTGGGCGCACCCGGAGTCGGTATGCGGCTGCCTGCACGACTACGCCGCGGCGAAGGTCGAAGACACCGACCTTCGCGAAGCGCTGTTGCGCGGCATCAGCGAGACCGGAGTGCCGACCATCGAAACCGAATGGGTGCCGCCGTCGAAGCAATCCCAGATCGGCGCAACCTTCACCAGGATCGCGAAGCCGACACTGCAATGCATGTTCGAGCCCGTCGAACTGGCCGCCGCCAGCCCCGAGAAATAGCCGGTCCACGCGCGCCGATTGTTCGGCCGGCTTGGGTTCGACGTCGCGGCACCTCTCTGATGTCCGTGCGGACGGCGTAGTCGGCGCAACAATGCGCCGGCATGAGGGTGCGAATGCAGCTACGGCGAATCCTGATACCGTGCGTGGGGCTGCTGGCGCTGGCGATCCCGGCCGCTGCCGCCCCGGACGAACAGCAATTGGGCAAGAGCGCCGGTTATCCGATCGGCAGCCGCGCCAGCTGGTTCTACGACGAAAGCGTGCGAGTCGGATCGTTCAGCAACCTGGACCGGCTGCTGCCCCACAATACCCTCCACAGGGCGTCGTCGCCGCTGCCGCTTCCTGCGGCTGCTGATCCGCCTGACATCAAGTACCTGTTCGAAGGCCAGTTGCTGACGCTGGACGATTTTCTCGCACGCCAGCGCGTCACCGGGTTGTTGCTGATCAAGGACGGCGAGGTGCTGTTCGAGCGCTATCAGTACGATCGCACACCGGCGCACCGGTTCGTGTCCCACTCGATGGCGAAATCGATCGTCAGCCTTGCGGTCGGGATGGCGCTTGCGGAGGGCAGGATCGCGTCGCTGGACGATGCGGTCGCCCGATATGTCCCGGAACTGGCCGGCATTCCCTATGGCGAGACATCGATACGGAACGTGCTGCGCATGTCGTCCGGCGTGGCCTTCCGCGAAGTCTATGACGGCGACGACGATCTCCGGAAGTTCGCGATGGCTCGAACCACGCACGGCTCGATCGCGGCGCTGCGCATGTTCGCAACCCGGGAAGCGGAGCAGGGCACCCGTTTTCACTACGCCTCCAGCGAAACTGTCATCCTGGCGGTGCTGCTCCGCGCGGTGACGGGAACCACGCTCAGCGAGTATCTGACTGCCCGGCTGTGGCAGCAGATGGGGGCGGAAGCCGATGCGACCTGGGTCAAGAGCCCCGATGGCATCGAGACGGGTTCGGGGAATTTCAACGCGACGTTGCGCGACTACGGGCGGCTCGGCATGCTGCTGGCCAATGACGGCGCGATTGAGGGACGGCAGATCGTGCCGAAGGATTATCTCCTGGAAGCGACCGACTGGCATCGGCAACCTCAGGCGTTCGCGCCACGGCGCGCCACGCCGTTCTTCGGCTATGGCTACCAGTTCTGGACTTTCCCCGGCGAGAAGCGGCGGTTTGCCTTGCTCGGCGTTTACGGTCAGTCGATCTTCGTCGATCCCGAGCTCAAGCTCGTGATGGTCGTAACGGCCGCCGCCCGGAATGCCAGAGTCGGCAAGGAGCCGTTCGCGGCGGAGCGCGGCGCGGTCTGGCGCGACGTCGTCAACAAGTATGGGAGTTGGTGAGCAACAATGCGCTGGTGCGCGGCGTCTATCGCGTCTTCGTCCCGCGCCGCGGAATGCATTTTTTTACCGCGATGATGCCGCTTGCCGTCATCCGGGAACCCGCGACTTCCTTGATCTGGCCGGCAGGGCAGGATCCGTCATCGACCAGGATGCGCTGGCCCAGCCGCAAGTCGACGATGTCCCGCTCGCGCGACACCGTCTGCGCCGTCGCAGACGGCGCCAGCGCGCACAGCGCGAAAGCCGCGGCCAGTCCGGTCCAGCAGCGTCTGACGTGCGGGAGTTTCATGGCCGCGTCAATCCCGTCTCACTTGCTCTGGATCTTCAGTCCGCCCGGACCGACATTGATCTGCACGCCATCCGGTTCCTTCTTGGCCTGGTAGAGACTGTAGCCGAGCACACCCACCGCGACGATCAGCGCGCCGATGATGAGGAACATGAGATTGCGGTTGCCGGGCATGCGTTTCTCCGGTGGCTGACTTGATTGATCACCTTAGACATGCGCATGCGATTCTCAAGGCCGGCCGGCCTTCAACGCAGCGGCCGCGATTGCGCCGGCCTCGGCCTCGATGTCTTGACACTGCGGCTGCGGCCGGTTCCTTCGGCGTTTAACTTGCGGCTCATGCGCAAGGCGGTAAGCGAGGCCTTCGCCAGCTTTTCAGCCGATGTGATCAGGTGTGGAATCGGATGACCGGCAAAGCCCAGCACGAACCCCGGCATCGGACGGGCGCGAATGTAGGTCTCCGCCAGCAGCCATCCCTCGACGCCAGCGGATGCCTTCGCCTGTGATGCAACGGCCGGCTCGGTCGAAGCGTCGAACCGGGCAACAAGATGCAGGCCTTGTGAGGGCACCGGTACCGCCAATCGTCCCTCCGACGCCGCCGAAAGCGTCTGTGCCAACACGTCGCGCGCTTCGCGATACAGCCCGCGCACCTTTCGCAGATTTGCGGTAAACGCGCCGGAATTCAACATGTCCGCCACCGCGCCTTCCAGCAGCGTTCCGGGAAACCGGTCGAGGGCGGCGCGGGCAGTCGTCACCGGTCCAATCAGGGTCTCGGGCAGGGCGCAGTAGCCGATGCGCAATCCCGGAAACAACGTCTTCGCAAAGGTGCCCATATAGATCACGCGCCGGACGTGATCGATGCCGGCGAGGGAAAGCAAGGGAGCGCCGTCGTAGCGGAACTCGCTGTCGTAGTCGTCCTCGAAAATCCAGGCATCGGTGTCCTTGGCCCAATCGAGCAGTTCCAGCCGGCGCGGCATCGACATCTGCACGCCCAGCGGAAACTGATGCGACGGCGTCACATAGGCCGCGCGCGCGTAGGGCGCCGCGGCCCGGCCTTTGGCCACGCGCAGGCCGAAATCATCGACCGGCACGGCGACCGGACGCCCGCCGCAATGCTCGATCGCTTTACGGGCCGCGGGATAGCCGGGATCTTCGCACCAGATCTGGTCTTGTGCCTTGAGAATGGCGCTCAGTACGATCCGCAATCCGTGCTGCGTTCCTGATGTCAGCATGATCTGATCGGGATCGCAGCGCAGCCCCCGCGCCGATAGCAGGTGGTCGGCGATCGCAGCCCGAAGCTCGCGACTTCCCCTGGGATCGCCGTAGTGAAGATGCTCGGTGCCGAAGGCGCGCATCCGCCGCCCCGCAAAGGTCCGGAAGC
Organism: Bradyrhizobium sp.; assembly: GCA_030681365.1. Lineage (GTDB taxonomy): Bacteria > Pseudomonadota > Alphaproteobacteria > Rhizobiales > Xanthobacteraceae > Bradyrhizobium. The sequence continues at coordinate 1,601 of JAUXWH010000138.1, read as the reverse complement.
GGCGCAACGCCTTATGGTCGATGTGGGTGCATCCGAGGGCCAGGGTGCCGCGCTGGGGCTTTTCGATTATGAAACCGGTTTTCCGCGCCCCTTCCATCTGCGCCGGAACGCGGGCCGCGACAAACGTGCCCGATCCGACTCGGGCCACGGCAAATCCGTCTGCTGTCAGCCGCTCGTAGGCGTTGGTGACAGCATTGCGACGGAAGCCGGTTTGTTTGGCCAGCGTGCGCGAAGGCGGCAGCGCTTCGCCGGGTTTTGCGATCCCGCCAACGATGGCGTGACAAAGCGCCTGATAGAGACGGTCCTGCGAAGACGCGCCCTGGTTCACATGGGGACCGAGCAGATCGAGTGGCAATGCGACTTTCTGCATCGTCGCCGGGGAATTGGTCGGAATTTTTTGCATTGAATTGGCACTATCGCAGACCAAAATCGCCGGTACAACTGCTTCGACTGTTCCACAAATGGCGAGGACATGCCGTGACCCTTCACAAAACCACTACGTCGTATCCGCTGTCGCCCCGAAATCGGGTGAAGCGCCGCCATGATCGCGGCTTCTATGACCACGACACCGTTCACGGCCTGCTGGACGCCTCGATGCTCTGCCACGTGTCTTACGTGATCGACGGCCAGCCCTATTGCACGCCGACGTTTTTTTGGAGAGAGGGGACGACGCTCTACTGGCACGGCAGCAGCGCCAGCCGGATGCTGAAGAACCAGTCCGGCAACCAGAGGGTATGTCTCACGGTCGCTCATCTCGACAGTCTTGTGCTGGCAAGGTGCGGATTCAATCACTCCGCGGACTACCGCGCCGTGATGGCCTTTGGCACGGCCTACCTCGTCACCGAACCGCAGGCGAAGCAACGCGCCCTGGTTGCGATGGTTGACCGCTTCTTTCCCGACCGAACCGCCAGTTTGCGGCAAAGTACGGCCCAGGAAATCAAGGCGACCTCGGTGATCGCGATGGAGATTGAACAAGCGTCCGCCAAGATCCGGGCGAAGGGCGTCGCTGACGACGACGAGGACTACGAATTGCCAATCTATGCCGAGCGTATTCCGGTACGCACCGTGCTCGGCGCGCCGGAATCGTGCCCGCGGCTTCGCGACGGTGTCGAGCGGCCGGCATCGCTGGGCGGATATTCGGAAGGTCGGCTGCTCGAAGAAGCGTTGCGAGATGCCTATTTTCTGCAATACCCAGGCAAGTGAGATCGGGCTAGGGTGCCCGCTCTCTTGACCCTGGACTCAACTGGAGCCGCCGCATGATGGTTGATATGCAACGCAAAATCCTTGACGCCGTCGATGCCGGCTTCGACGCGCAACTGGCGACCACGAGGGATTTCGTGGCCATACCTTCGACCCGCGGCGCGGAAGGGCCGTGCCAGGACATGATCGGCGATCTCTTGCGCCAGCGCGGCTACGAGGTCGACGACTGGCATATCGACGTCGACGACCTCAAGGACCTGCGCGGCTTCGGCCCGATCGAGCATGATTTTTCCCGGGCGCGCACCGTGGTTGGAACCTACCGTCCTTCCAGCAACGGCGGAAAGTCGCTGATCCTGCAGGGGCACTGCGACGTGGTGCCGGCCGGCCCGCTCAACATGTGG
>JAUXWH010000183.1 GCA_030681365.1 Bradyrhizobium sp. | reverse complement strand
TTCCTGAACTTCGTGATGGTCTCGATCGGCCTGGTCAAGGCGGTGACCGATTCCGTGCTGTCGCTCGGCTGGCCGCCACTGGCGATGCTGCTCGCGATCGTCGCCTTCTACCTGATCCTCGGCTGCTTCATGGAGACGCTGTCGATGATGATCGCCACCACGCCGGTGGTGGTGCCTGTCATCACCGCCATGGGCTACAGCCCGATCTGGTGGGGCATCATCTTCGTGATCCTGATGGAGGCCGCGCTGATCACCCCGCCGGTCGGCCTCAACCTCTATGTGGTCCAGTCCGTTCGCAGACACGGACCGTTCTGGGACCTGTGCATCGGCGCCCTTCCATTTGCCGGCGCAATGATCATGATGATAGGCATTCTAATTGCATTCCCCGACATCGCGCTGTGGCTGCCGAGCCTACTGCAACCGACGAAATAGCCGGCCGACCGGCCGGCCCTGCCCCAAGGAGACCTGATCATGTCGATGCGACCCGTTCTTGCCGCGCTTGCCGCGACTGCTGCCATCGGCCTCGCGCCGCTGCCCGTGACGGCCCAGACCCAGGGACTGCCCGCGACCACGTTCAACGTGGTCGGCAGCATCGGCAATCTGTCGATGTATCTCAACCGCGAAGTGCCGTTCTGGAACGAAACCGTGCCGAAGGAGTCGGCGGGCGCGATCAAGGTTCAGCTGAAATCCTTCACCGAGCTCGGACTGAAGGGCCCGGAAATCTTCCGGCTGGTTTCCGCCGGCACGCTGCAGTTCGCGACCACCGTGCTGAACTACAATTCCGGCGAAGTGCCGATGAACGAAGCGGCCGACCTGGTTGGCCTGGTCGGCTCGGTCGAGGAGTTGCAGAAGACCGTCGAAGTGCTGCGCCCGAGCTACGCCAAGTTCCTCGAGGAAAAGCACGGCTTGAAGCTGCTGGGCTTCGGCACCTATCAGGCCCAGGTGATCTACTGCCGCGATGCCTTCACCAACGTCGCCGACCTCAAGGGACGCAAGGTGCGCGCCTCCGGCGCCTCGCAGCAGGCGTTCGTCTCCCACCTCGGCGGCTCGCCGATCACCATTGCGTTCGCGGAAGTGCAGCCGGCGCTCGCCAGCGGCGTGATCGATTGCGCCATCACCGGTGCGCTGTCCGGCTACCGCTCGAAATGGCACGAATCGGCGAAGTTCATCTCGCCGATGCCGATCAACTTCGGCCTCGCCGCCCACCTCGCCAATCTCGCATGGTGGAAGACGCTGGACCCGAAGGTGCAGGCCTTCCTGGAAACCCATGTCCGCAAGCTCGAAGATTCGATTTTCGAACAGGCCAAAACCGAAACCCAGACCGGCATCGACTGCAACACCGGCAGCGCGTCATGCAAGGAAGGCAAGCCGGCGGCCATGAAACTGGTCGCCGTGACGCCCGCCGACGAGGCGCTGCGCAAGGATGCGCTGGTGAAGGCGATCATGCCCGGCTTCGCGCAGCGCTGCGGCGCCGATTGCGTCGCCAACTGGAATGCGACCATCGGCAAGTCGCTCGGCCTCAAGATGGGGCAATGAGCCCCACGGCGGCCGGCAGCGGGGTTCGGCTCACGCCGATCGATCCCGCCGCCTTCCGGCATACGCCGTGGAAGAACGGCGGCGGCGTCACGATCGACGTCGCCGAAGCCATGCTCCCGGGATTCGCGCCGGGCAGCTGGGAGGGAATGGTCTGGCGATTTGGCCGGACCGCCATCGTGACGCCGGCTCCCTTTTCCGACCTCAGCGGCTTCGACCGCCGGCAGGTACTGGTTTCCGGTTCGGGTCTCGTGCTCGAAACGCCTGCCGGCGAGATCGACGTCCGGCAGCCGTTCAAGCCGGTGCGGTTTGCCGGTGAAACGGCGATCGTCAGCCGGCTCGAAGCCGGACCGGTCGAAGTCGTCAACCTCATCGGCGACCGCTCCCGCGTATCGATCGACCTCTCATGCCTCGCAGCCGGCGCCACGAATTCCCTCCCGGCCGGCGTCCACATCCTCTACGCGGCCGCGACGCCCTGCGACCTAGCCATCAACGGCAATCCTTGCGAGATCGCGGGCGGCCACGCTTTGCGCATCGATGCCGGCGAAAGCCTTACCGTCGCGAGCCGGCTCGACACCGCGATCGTGGCGTCGATCTTTCCTCGCCCCGCCGCCCGCCATTTTTAACTGCGGAAAGGACGGGCAGCGTAGTACTCTTGCCGGGCCGAGGGGAGGAAATGCATGCTCAGTCAAATGGTTCGCCCAACGCATCAAATCGGCACATCGGCGCCGACGAAATCGAGCGGCGCGACGCGGCGAAAATCTGCAGCGCTCGTCGCCATTCTGGCCGCAGCGGGCATGGCCCTGACCGCCGCGAGCGCAATCGCGGCCCCCCGCAGCAAGCCCAACCAGATCCGATACGAGTACGTGTCGCCGAAGAATCCGGCGCATCAGGCCATCCACGACCAGATGAAGCAGGGCCGTGCCCTGGAACATCTGCAGGAATTGCTGAGTCCGCTCCGCCTTCCCTATCCGCTGACGTTCAAGGTCGCGGGGTGCGACGGTGTCGCAAACGCCTTTTACGACGACGAAGTCATCACGGTCTGCTACGAACTGCTGGCGGAATTCCTGAAGAACGCGCCGAACCGGGACCTTCCCCTCGGTGTTACCAGGGCTGACACCATCCTCGGTCCGGCTCTCGATACATTCCTGCACGAGACCGGACACGCGGTTTTTCGCATGCTGCAGATTCCGGTGCTCGGCCGCGAGGAGGACGCCGCCGATCAGTTCTCCGCCTACATCATGCTGCGGCTCGGCAAGGACGAGGCGCGCGGAATGATCCTGGGAGCGGCCTACCAGTACAGCCTCCACGTCCCGGAGCCGCAGGTCGCCATTCCGATCGAAAAATTCTCGGACGAACATTCGCTGCCGGCACAGCGGGCGTTCAGCATGTTGTGCATCGCCTATGGCGCGGACAAGAAGCTGTTTGCCGACATCGTCGAGAAGGAGTTCCTGCCCAGGAAGCGGGCCGACGGCTGCGAGATCGAATACGAGGATCTCACCTTTGCCATGACAAAGCTGATCAGCCCGCATATCGACAAGCGCCTCGCCAAAAAATTTCACGAAGTCTGGACACGAACCGTCAGCGCCCGCCGCGCACGTTTCAACCGTCCCTAGGGCAACCGGCCAACATCACGACCGCTACGGCGTGGACTTGGCACCTGTTCCTTTCGGGGATTTCGCGGCGTTTTGCGCGCCGCCTGGATCGCGCTCCAGACCAGAAACGGCGTCGCGGGCATATCCAGTTGATCGATACCCAGCGGCGACAAGGCATCGAGCACGGCGTTCATGACAGTTTGCGGGGCTGCGATGGCGCCGGCCTGCCCGGTTCCTTTCACGCCCAGCGGGTTCGACCGGGTCGGCTCGGAGTCGTTGAGGCCGCCGGCGAAGGTCGGCAAGTCCTGCGCGCGCGGCAGCGCATAGTCCATGAACGAGCCTGTGATGAGCTGGCCCTCGGAGTCGAACACGACATTTTCGAGCAAGGCCTGCCCGATACCCTGCGCCACTCCGCCATGGACCTGCCCGAGCGCCACGCGCGGGTTGATGAGCCTGCCGAAATCATCCGCGATCGTGTAACGATCGAGCCGTACGACACCGGTCTCCGGATCGATCTCGACTTCCGCGACATGGCAGCCGTTCGGAAACGTGTAGAGGTCGGAATCATTCCTGGCACTCCCCTCCAGTCCCGGCGTCAGTCCTTCCGGAAGATTGGCGGAATCCCGCGCGGCATCCGCCAACTTGCCGATTGCGATGGTGCGCTCGGTGCCCTGCACGACGAAGCTGCCCTCGGCGAACGAGACCTGACCGACCGGCGCCTGCAGCAGGTGTGCTGCGATCCGCCGGCCTTTCTCGATCAGTTTTTCGACGGCCATCACGAGCGCGGTGCCGCCCATATGCATCGAACGCGCGCCGCCATGCCCGTTGCCGCCGGGCAGCAGATCGGTGTCGCCCTGGTGGAAACGGAAGGCGGCAATCGACAATCCCAGCAAGTCGGCCGCGACCTGCGGATAGGCGGTTTCATGGCCCTGGCCGTTGGACTGCGTACCGACCGCCAGCGAAACCATTCCATCCGCCTCGAACGTCGCCCGGGCGAACTCGCTCGGCACGCCGCGGGATGTTTCGAGGAAGCAGGCAATCCCGATGCCGCGCAGCATGCCGGCTTTTTTTGATTGCGCGCGGCGCTTGCGAAAGCCGTCGCGATCGGCGAGCGTGATCGCCTCATCTATACCCGCGCTGAAACGGCCACCGTCGATCTTCATGCCCATCGCGGTGCGATGCGGAAACCTGCCGATAATGTTGCGCCGGCGCAACTTGACGGCATCGATGCCAGTTTTGATCGATGCGAGATTCACCAGGCGCTCGATCAGGTAATTGGCTTCGGGCTTGCCGGCGCCGCGATAGGCGTCGATCGGCGGCGTGTTGGTGAAGGCGCCGCGCACTTCGAAGAAGACAGCGGGAATGGCATAGACGCCGCCTATCGCGCTGCCGGCGGCATTGGTGGAACTGATCGGGCCCAAGGTCGAGAGATAGGCGCCCATATTGGCGACGGCCCGCACTTCGAGCCCGAGAAACCGGCCGCCCTTGTCGAGCGCGAGTTTGGAGCGGGCGAAGAAATCGCGGCCCTGTGCCGAGGAGACAAAATCCTCCGATCGTTCGGAGACCCAGCGCACCGGGCGGCCGAGCTTTCGCGCCGCCCACAGCACCAGCACATATTCGGGATACAGGTAGTTCTTCATCCCGAAGCCGCCGCCGACGTCGGGCACCACCACGCGGATGCGCTCGGTCGGAACTTTGAAGATGGTATCGGCGAGTTGCCGGCGAAGATCGTGAACGCCCTGGCCGGTCAGCGAGAGAGAAAACCTGTCGGTCCTGCGGTCATGGAAGCCGATGGCGGCGCGCGTCTCCATGGGAGCGGCGACAACGCGGTTGTTGAAGAGGTCGCATTCGACGACATGCGCGGCCTGCGCCATCGCAGCGGCGACAGCCGCAGCGTCCCCCTTGTGGAACAGGAAGGCGGAATTGCCCGGCGCCTCCGGCCAGATGCACGGGGCGTCCGGCCGCAGCGCCGCGGTGGCCACGGTAACACAGGGCAGCGCATCATAGGCGACATCCACCGCTTCGCCGGCCGCCATCGCCGCCTCCGGCGACTCCGCGACGATGCAGACGACGGGATCGCCGACATGCCGCACAAAACCGCGCGCCAGCGCCGGTCGCGGCGGGACGACGATCGGCTCGACGGCCTCGATGACGGTGATGCAGGGCAACTCCCCGATACCGTCGGCCGCGAGGTCGGCTTCGCTATAGACCGCCACGACGCCGGGGACGGCGCGCGCGGCCGAAAGCTCCAGCCGCGCGATCCGCGCAAAGGCGACCGGCGAGCGAACCACATGGAGATGCAACACCCCGGGCACGTGATCGTTGGCGACATATCTGCCGTGGCCGGTGAGGAAGCGGAGATCCTCCAGCCTGTTCAGGGACCGTCCTTGATAACGCTCTTGCAACCGCTCACCCTTTTTTTTGCGAAGTACCGGAGGCGGCCTGAAACTTGATCCGCGGCGACGTCGCGTCCGTTTCAGGCACGGCGGCCAATGCTAACATCAATGCATGGTGCGCGGGCCAGCGAATCTCGCCGCCAGAAGCGAACGGCCTCTTCAATCCACCGGCACAGACTGGGGATTCCAGACGACCTCCCAGAGATGCCCATCGGGATCCTGGAAATAGCCGGCATATCCTCCGGAGAACGTTTGCTGGGCGGTCTTGACGATCTTCGCGCCGGCGGCACGGGCTTGCGCCATCACCACGTCGACCTCGGTCTTCCCGGCCACGTTGTGGCCGATGGTGAAGGCGGTGGGGCTTGGGGGAGCGTTCGGCAACCCGGTGTCATGGGCAATATCGGCTCGCGCCCATAGTCCGAGCTTCAGTCCCGACGCGAGATCGAAGAACGCGACGGCGCCGTGCTCGAACTCCTTGCCGATAATTCCTTCGGTCGGAAGGCCGAGCCCGTCGCGATAGAATTCAACCGACTTTTCGAGATCGCCGACACCGAGGGTAAGCACCGAAATTCGTGGCTTCATTCGGACCTCTCTTCTGTTCGCATGGCCGCCAGCTCCACCTATTCACGGCAATGACGGCAAGTGCCCGCGCGCGGCTATTCGACCAGACGTATTTCATCTCCCGCGCGCACCATGCCTTCCACCAGAACCGCGGCATAGATTCCCGCTTTGCCGTCGTGGTTCCGCGCGACATATTTCAGGATCTCGGGGTTTGCCTCCGCGGTCTCCGGATCGAAGCCGATCATCTTGCATCGGATATCGCGCTCGAGCACCGCGACCACGACCTTGCTGCCGATCCGGAATTGACGGCCGACATACCGGTCCTCCGCAAAGCCCTCTCCCGATGCAAGGTCGACATAGATGTTGGCGCGAAATCGTCGCTTATCCACCGCAAGCCCCACAGCATCTTCGATCTTGCGGATCGTCTGGGTCGAAAACATCGAAATCGGACGGCAATCCGTCATGGCGCGATCCGACCGTCTGATAGTCAGCGCGGACGCCGGGGATTTGTCGTCGCCCAGCGCATGAAGCAATTGAGGATCGTCGATCGCCAGCATCTCCCCCGAGGGTGTCTCGACATCGACGGCGAGTTCTTCATGAGAGGGATAGAGCGGGGTGACGCCAGGTCCCAACGCCTCCGCCTCCACCAGGTTGGACGGCAGCACCGTGCGTTCGCCATCGCGGAAGAACGGACGGTAGCGCAGCATGTCGCTGCGGCCGCGCGCGGTCAGATAGGGGAAGGCTTTTGGCGCAGCCGCGTTGTGGACGGCGTAGAGCCGGTCACCGAGAATTCCGGAAAAGCCGACAAACGCCTCGGGCAACGCTTGCCCGCGCATGCTCTTGACGGGATAGCGCCACAGGCTTTCGACATGTCCAATCATGGTGACCTTCATGGGACTTGAGCTTTCGCGTTTGACTTGCGCAGGCTAGCCGGGGGATCGAACGAGCACAGCAAAAAGCCTCTGAAACTCGTTGAGTTTCAGAGGCTTGATGTCTGGTTGCGGGGATAGGATTTGAACCTATGACCTTCAGGTTATGAGCCTGACGAGCTACCGGGCTGCTCCACCCCGCGATAAACCGTTGCGCACCTTCAGGAAAACGATACCGGAACGAATCTGGCCAACGCCCGGGGGCGCCGATCGATCTGGTCCGGAGGCTTCCTGAGAAGGCTGCCCATGGCTGATGCCATCGGGTGCGAGCGGTATGTACCAACGTGAACCGGCTTTGGAAAGGCCCGTCGGCGATCTTTTGAGCTTTTTATGACGATCGAAACGCACCTTTATTGCGCCAGATCAGCCCATCGGCACCGCCCTTGCCTGAAACTGCGTAAAAGCCCAGCTTCCGGGTCGGGAACCCGGGGGAAACGCCATGGACCAGCCCCTGAAGAGCCCCGGGCAGAACGCCCTGGAGCACGCCTTTCACCGCCTGTTCGAGCTGACCCGGTCCGCGCCTCCCCCCACCCTCGCCGAGCGGCTGGACCGGCTGGCGCGGCTGCGCGCGGCGGTTTCCGACAACGAGGCCCGATTCGAGCAGGCGATCTCGGCCGATTTCGGCCATCGCAGCGCGACCGAGACCACCATCGCCGAGACCATGCTGGTGCTGGGCGAGATCAAGCACGCCGTCAAATCGCTGGCGTCATGGATGGCGCCGAAGCGGGTGGCGACGTCGCTGCAGTTCTTCCCGGCGAAAAACCGGCTGCTGCCGCAGCCGCTCGGCGTGGTCGGCATCATCGCGCCGTGGAATTATCCGCTGCAACTGACGCTGGCGCCGGCGGTGGCGGCATTGGCCGCCGGCAACCGGGGCAAGATCAAGCCGAGCGAACTGGTGCCGCGGTTTTCCGCGCTGCTGAGGGAAGTGATCGCAGCCAAGTTCGACGCCACCGAAATGATCGTCACCGGCATCGAGGAGGAGATCTCGAAGGCCTTCGCCTCGCTGCCGTTCGACCATCTGATCTTCACCGGCTCGACCCGGGTCGGCCGCCTCGTCGCGGAAGCGGCGGGACGCAATTTGACGCCGGTGACGCTCGAACTCGGCGGCAAATCGCCCGCCATCATCGACCGCTCCGCCGATATCGCCGAGGCCGCCGAGCGCATCGCCTACGCCAAACTGCTCAACGCCGGCCAGACCTGCATCGCGCCGGATTATGCGCTGGTGCCGGAGGCGTCCGTGCAGGCGTTCGCCGACCAGGTGCAGGCCAGCATGCGGCAGATGTTCGGGACCGATCCTGACAACAAGGACTACACCTCGATCGTCTCGGACCGGCATTACGCGCGGCTCGAGGGCCTGGTGGCGGACGCCGCCGCCAGGGGCGCCAGGATCATGCAGGTGACAACGCCGGACGATCCCGCCTGGAAATCGAAGCGCAAGTTTCCGCCGACCATCGTGGTCGGCGCGTCGGCCGAGATGGTGATCATGCAGGAGGAAATTTTCGGGCCGCTCCTGCCGGTCATGGGCTACCGGGAGGCCAGCGAGCCGGTGGCCTACATCAACAGGCACGACCGGCCGCTGGCGCTGTACTGGTTCGGCAAGGACGATGCAGCGCGCGACGAGGTGCTGGAGCGCACCGTCTCCGGCGGCGTCACCGTCAATGATTGCCTGTTTCACTTCGCCCAGATGTACCAGCCGATGGGCGGCGTCGGCGCGTCGGGCAGCGGGGCCTATCATGGCGAATGGGGATTTGACACCATGAGCAAGCTGAAGCCGGTGTTCTATCGCTCGAAGTTCAACCGCCTCGCCGATCTCTATCCGCCCTATGGGGCCAGGATCGCGCGGCTGGAAAAGCTGCTGCGATTCATGTCGTAGTATTGCATCATCGTCGTCATCATCGTCATTGCGAGCGCAGCGAAGCAATCCATTCTTTCTTTCCGCTGCACCATGGATTGCTTCGCTGCGCTCGCAATGACGGAAGAAACAAAAAACAAATTTCCGGGGGGAATACGCGTGACCGATACATTCGATTTCGTGGTGGTGGGCGGCGGCTCCGGCGGCTGCGCGGTGGCGGGAAGGCTCTCCGAGGACCCCAGCACCTCGGTGGCGGTGCTGGACGCCGGCGGCAGGAACGACAAATGGGTGGTGACCACGCCGTTCGCGCTGGCGCTGATGGTGCCGGGAAAGCTCAACAACTGGGCCTTCAACACCGTGCCGCAGAAGGGTCTCAACGGCCGCATCGGCTATCAGCCACGCGGCAAGGGGCTCGGCGGCTCCTCGGCGATCAACGCCATGGTCTATATCCGCGGCCACCGCAGCGACTACGACCAATGGGCCGCGCTCGGCAATCCCGGCTGGTCGTTCAGCGATGTGCTGCCCTATTTCAAGCGCTCCGAGGACAACGCCGATTTCGACGGCGAGTATCACGGCAAGGGCGGGCCGCTGGCGGTCAACAAATTGCGCACCGACAATCCGGTGCAGGAGATCTTCCTGCAAGGCGCGCGCGAGGGCCAGTTCCGGATCCGCGAGGATTTCAATGCCGACGAGCATGAAGGCCTCGGCGTCTACCAGGTGACGCAGAAGAACGGCGAGCGCTGGAGTGCCGCGCGCGCCTATATCCATCCGCACATGGGCAGCCGCGCCAATTTGCGCGTCGAGACCGGTGCGCATGCCACCCGCATCCTGTTCGAAGGCAGGCGCGCGGTCGGCGTCGAATACCGCCAGGGCAAGCAACTGAAGCAGCTCCGCGCCCGTCGCGAGGTGATCGTCGCCTCCGGCGCGTTCCAGACCCCGCAACTGCTGATGCTGTCGGGCGTCGGCGACGGCGCGGCACTCAGCAGGCACGGCATCGACAGCGTGCATCATCTGCCCGGCGTCGGGCAGAACTTGCAGGACCATCCGGATTTCGTGTTCGGCTACATGTCCGACAATCCCAATTTCGCCGGCATCTCGGTCAAGGGCATGCCGCGGCTGCTCCGCGCCATCCGCCAGTATCGCCGGGAGCGCCGCGGACCGATGACCACGAATTTCGCCGAATGCGGCGGCTTCCTGAAAACCAGCCCCGACCTCGACGTACCCGACATCCAGCTGCATTTCGGCATGGCGATGGCCGACGACCACGGCCGCAAGCGCCACAAGGGCACCGGCTTTTCGCTGCATGTCTGCCTGCTGCGGCCGAAGAGCCGCGGCACCGTGGCGCTCGGCAGCGCCGATCCGTTTGCCGCGCCGCTGATCGATCCGAATTTTCTCGGCGAAGCGGCCGACCTGGAATCCATGGTCGCGGGGTTCAAGGTCACGCGGCGGCTCCTGGAGACACCGGCGCTGCGCGCCTTGCAGCAGAAGGACATGTTCACCGAGGGCATCGAGACCGACGACCAGATCCGCGAGCTGCTGCGCCGGCGCGTCGATACCGTCTACCACCCGGTCGGCACCTGCAGGATGGGCAACGACGCAATGGCCGTGGTCGACGCCAGATTGAAGGTGCACGGGCTGGACGGCCTGCGCGTCGTCGACGCCTCCGTGATGCCGACCCTGATCGGCGGCAACACCAATGCGCCGACCATCATGATCGGCGAGAAGGCCGCCGACATGATCAGGGCGGAGATGCGGGTGTAGTAGCGAATTCGTAGTGTGGGCAAAGGCGCCGCTTGCGCCGTGCCCACCATCCAATTTCACGTTGGCAGGAATGGTGGGCACGGCGCGAAGAGCGCGCCTTTGCCCACCCTACGGACTCGTCGTTTACGTCAATAGAAACCCGCCATCTACCGTCACCACGCTGCCGGTCATGTAGCGCGACGCATTCGATGCCAGCAGCAGGATGGCGCCGTCGAGATCGGATTCGGCGCCGATCCGGCGTTGCGGGATTCGCTTTGCCAGTTTCTCGCCCGCCGGTGTCGCCCAGAATTCGTGGTTCATCTCGGTGTCGATATAGCCCGGCGCCAGCGCGTTGACGCGGATGCGGTTGCCGGCCAGTTCCAGCGCCATCGCTTTGGTGGCCTGGATAATCCCCGCCTTGGAGATGGTGTAGGGCGAGAGAAACTTCATCACGCCGAAGCCGAGCACCGAGGCGACGTTGACGATATTGCCCTCCTGCTTGCGCGTGATCATCCGCCGCGCCAGCTCGGTCGCGGTGAAATAGGCCCCCTTCAGGTTGGCGCCGATGACGGCGTCCCAGTCCGCCTCGGTCTGGTCGACCGCGAGCTTTTCGATGGCGATGCCGGCATTGTTGATGAGGACGCTGACCGGGCCGAGGGCGGCCTCGGCGCTGTCGATCGCGCCGGCGATCGAGGCCGTATCGGTGACGTCCATCTGCACCGCGACGGCGCGGCCGCCTTTGGCTCGGATTTCATCCTCCAGGCTCTTCAGCTTGGCGGTCTGGCGCGCCGCCAGCACCACTGCGGCGCCATGAGCCGACAGCACGCGCGCGAACTGCCGGCCCAGCCCCTGGCTGGCGCCGGTGACGAGAATGATTTCTTTACTGACGTCGAATAGACCGGCCATGACGTTTTCCCTGGCGAGTTCCCTGAGCAAGGTGCGCGCGCATTGATACAGACGATTTTAGCGATCGCAAACCCGTTTCGTTGACCAATCCAGCGAACACCGGATGATCCGAGACAGGGCTGGAAATCATCGTCCATGAACAGCTTCGATGTGGTCGTCTACGTCGGATTGATCATCGCGGTCGTCACCGGCTTCAACGCCGGACTGCTGCGCAGCGCGGTGACGATACTGGCCTATCTTTTCGCGATGCCGATCGCGGTCTGGGCGACGTCGATGGTTTCGCCCGCCGTCGCGGGCAAGCTCAATTCCCCATGGATGCAGAATTCGCTGCTGTTCTTCGCGATCTTCCTGGTCGCCGGCGTCGCGCTGGGCAAGATCATGCGTATGACACTTGATGATGCCATCGGCACCGAAACCGGTATCGGCGACCGGCTTGCCGGCGCGGTGCTGGGCGCGGTCCGTGTCGGCCTCGTCGCGATCACGCTGGTGCTGATCATCGATCGACTGGTGCCGGCCGACCGTCAGCCGGCGTTCCTGATCGGCTCCCATCTGCGGCCGCTGCTGTCGGTCGCCGGGCAAAAGGGCTTCAGGTCCCTGCCGCCGGATGTGGCGGCCCATATCGACCGGCTGAAGAAAGACCGTCGGATATAGAGCGGACCGCAAACCGTTTGCTCCGCTTGCCGCGGCCGAAGGCCGAAGGCTGCGCTATTCCAGCAGGCTCGGCAGATAGAGGCTGATCTGCGGAAATGCCACCAGCAACACCACCAGGATCAGATCGACGACAATAAAGCCGATCAGACCGCGGAAGATCGTTGTCAGCGACACGCGGTCGCCGACCACGGTCTTGATGACGAAGGCGTTGAGCCCGACCGGCGGCGTCAGCAAGCCGATTTCCAGCAACATCACCACCAGCACGCCCATCCAGATCAGGTCGAGCCCGACCGCCTTCCACATCGGCAGCAGGATCGGGAGCGTGATCAGCATGATCCCGATCGGATCGAGGAAGGCGCCGAGAATGAGATAGATCACCGTCATGAAGGCGATCACGCCATAGGGTCCAAGATCCAGGGTCTTGACCAGGCCACCCATGAACTGCGGCAGCCCGGCGATGGCGAGGAACCGGGTCAGCAGCACCGCGCTTACCGCGATCAGGAAAATTGACGCCGCCGATTGCAGCGAGTCGACGAGGCTGTCCCGGAAGTTCGGCCATGTGACGCCGCCGCGCAGCAACGCAATGATCAGCGCGCTGAAGGCGCCGAAGGCCGCCGCCTCCGTCGCGGTCGTCAATCCGCTGTAGATGCCGCCCATCACGCATAGGATCAACGCCGGGACCGGCCAGACCTTGAGCAGAATCGCCAGCTTCTCCCTGAGGGTCGGATGATAATCCGGCGGAGGCGCAGCGTCGGGCTTCAGCGTGCACCAGCCGATGATGAACACCGCGAACAGGACCGCATTGAGCAGACCCGGAAAAACGCCGGCCATCAGCAACTTGCCGATCGGGGTTTCGGTGTACCAGCCGAAGATCACGAAGCCGATACTGGGCGGGATCATCGATCCCAGCGTGCCGGCCGCGGCCACGGTCGCAGTCGCCAGCGCCGGGTCGTAGCGATAACGCAGCATTTCCGGGATGGCGAGGCGGCCCATCGCGGCCGCGGTCGCGACCGATGAGCCCGAGGCCGCGGAAAACAGCGCCGCTGCAAAATTCGCCGCGACGGCGAGGCCGCCCGGCAACCGCGAGAGCCACAGACGCGCCGCATCGAACAGCGAGGTCGTCAGCCCGCAGCGATAGGCGATCGAGCCCATCAGGAGGAACATCGGGATCGCCGACAGATTCCAGCTCGCGGCGAATTCGAACGGCGTCGAACCCGACAGTTTCAGCGCAGTGTCGAGTCCGCGCAGCGCCCAGATGCCGACGAACGATGTGACGCCGAGCGCCACCGCGATCGGCACCCGCAGGGCCATCAGGACGATCATGCCGGAAAGGCACAGGAACGCGAGTTGAATCGAACTCA
Source organism: Bradyrhizobium sp. (assembly GCA_030681365.1). Lineage (GTDB taxonomy): Bacteria > Pseudomonadota > Alphaproteobacteria > Rhizobiales > Xanthobacteraceae > Bradyrhizobium. The sequence continues at coordinate 5,816 of JAUXWH010000183.1, read as the reverse complement.
TCTAGACCGTTCCTCAGATCGGATGATCGCCAAGCTTGATGCTGGTCGATCCGTCGAACCGCCTGCCGAAACGGGCCAGCCGGAAATCATCGATCAACTGATAGAGCGCGATCAGGGCGGCCAGCCCGCAGGAGATGCAGAACACCCAGCGCATCGGCCACACCGGCAGATCGAAGTAGGTCGCATCCTGGGCCTCGCCGATCCCGGTTTTCGCCACCGCGACCACCCCGCCCATGATCGCCAGCAGCGACAGGTAAGCGACGGTCAAAACCGCGGCGCCGATGTCGAACCGGAGATTCTTTTCCGGCGCCAGATTCTGGGTGAAGACCTCGACGATGATCAGCGTGCGCGACAGCTGAACATGAGCCAGCGGAAGAAAGGTGCAGCCGACCATGTAGACGAAGGAAACGATCTCCAGCGTGCCCATGATCGGCTGGTTCAAGGCCACCTTCATGATGACATCGGCCGTGACGTGCAGCATCATGGCCAGCACGGAGATCGCGCCGGCCCAGAGAAAGATATCCGCCAGCAGCGACAGCACCCGCGCGACCGACACCGCCGGTTCGTTGCGGCCGACAGGGTGTCCCGGAGCTGCGGTCACCACGAAACCTTGCTGAAGACCTCGCGGTTGAGGGCGTCGACGAACTTCTGCTTGTCGCCCTTGATCTCTTCCGCGTCGATCTTTTCCCACTTTTTCATGAGCCCGAGGTATCGATCGACGATCTCGTCGGCATTGGGCACGCCGCGCTTCCTGCCTTCTTCCTTGACCCGCGCGATTTCGTTCTTGAGGTAATCCTCATACGCGCTGTTCCACGTCGCGTCGGGCGGGTTGAACTTGACGCCCTTTTCACCGGCGGCTGCATGAACGTCGCGGCTTTCCTGCAAATAACCGAATGTCACATCGGCGGCGAGGATCGGCATGTTCTTCCTGACGATCGCCTTCTGATCGGCCGGCAGCTTGGCCCAGGCGTCGGCGTTCATGCCCCACAGCAGGCCGCCGTGATAGGTGCCGATGGTGGTGGCGAGCACGTTCTTGGCGACGTCCCACAGCGTGTAGGATTTCAGCCAGGAGTCCGCGCCCATGGTGCAGTCGACCTGACCGCGTTGCATGGCCTCATACGTTTCGTCGCTGGTGACGTTCACCGGCACCATGCCGAACGACTTGAACATGATCGAGTAGGCGCCGGCGGAGCGGATCTTCTTGCCCTTGAAATCGGCGATCGACCGCAGATCCGCCTTGCACATCAGCGTGTACGGCGCCGTGGAGTAATACGCCATCGAGATGATGCCGCTCTTTTTCTGGTCGGCGAGACACTCCTTGCAGGCGACGAGATTGAACTCGTTGCTGGCCCCGGACATCACCACGCTATTACGGCCCAGCAGTCCCAGCTCGGTGGCCAGGAAACTGTGCGGCAGCTGCTTCGGAACATAGGAGTCGACGACCATGCCGGCGGTAACGATGCCGTCGCGGATCGAGTCGACCGCCGCGGTCGCCTTGGCGACCGAGCCGCCCGGGAAGGTTTCGACCGTCAGCTTGCCGCCGCTTTCCTTTTCGAACCGCTTGATCATGGGCTCGATGCCGACCGTGTTGTTGACGTGGGTCGGCGGCAAATAGGAGCCGTAGCTCAATTTGGTCTGCGCCGATGCGTTACCGGCTGCGAGCACAAGGCCCGCACACAGCAGAACCTTTCCAAGAAATTCCGGCATGCGCCCTCTCCCCAAGGTATCTCTGTCGTTCTTGTTGCTTGACGAGAATGGTGGACGCGCGAAAAGAGAGCGTCAACCTGAATCTGAATTCCCGATACAGGTTGCGGTGCAGCGATCCGTTTCATATTGTGCGCGGCACGGAAAATGGCGCGCGGCTCGCGTTGCTGGACAAGCGCATGACGATTTCGCAATAGAACAAGACAAGCAAGGGATCGAACCCCGGTCCGCAGGGAGAGAATAGATGGATCTTGGAATCAAAGGCCGCCGCGCCATCGTTTGCGCATCGAGCAAGGGCCTCGGCCGCGCCTGCGCCATCGCGCTCGCCAACGAAGGCGTGCATGTGACGCTGACCGCGCGCGGCGCCGAGGCGCTGAAGAAGACCGCCGACGAAATCCGTAAATTAAGCCCCGGCGTCACCGTGACCGAAGTGGTTGGCGACATCACCACTCCCGAGGGACGCGCGGCCGCGCTGAAGGCCTGTCCGGATCCGGATATCCTGGTCAACAACGCCGGCGGCCCGCCGCCCGGCAATTTCCGCGACTGGACCCGCGACGACTGGATCAAGGCGATCGATGCCAACATGCTGACCCCGATCGAACTGATCAAGGCGACCGTGGACGGCATGATGGCGCGCAAGTTCGGCCGCATCGTCAACATCACCTCGGCCGCGGTGAAGGCGCCGATCGAAGTGCTGGGACTGTCCAACGGCGCCCGCGCCGGCCTCACCGGCTTTTGCGCCGGCATCGCGCGGAAAACCGTGATCAACAACGTCACCATCAACGGCCTGTTGCCGGGCCCGTTCGACACCGACCGCCTGCGCGGCCCGGTCGCCAAGATCGACGCCGAGAAGCGCGGCATCACGGTCGACCAGTTGCTGGCGGAGCGGGCCAAACTCAATCCCGCCGGTCGGTTCGGCGATCCCGAGGAATTCGGGCAGGCCTGCGCGTTTCTCTGCGGCGCCAAGGCCGGCTTCATCACCGGGCAGAACCTCCTGCTCGACGGCGGCGCCTTCCCGGGCACGCTGTAGGTGAAGGCGGTCTGGTATGAGCGCACGGGCGCGGCACCTGATGTGCTGAGCTTTGGCGACATGCCGACGCCTGTGGCCGGCCCCGGCGAAGTCCGGGTACGGCTGGAGGCCTCCGGTGTGAACCCGGCCGATGTCGGCCGCCGCGCCGGCAGCTATCGCGCGATGGAATTCCCCCGCGTGATACCGAACAGCGACGGCGCCGGAATCGTCGACCAGGTCGGCGACGGCGTCAATCGGCTCGAGGTGGGGCAGCGGGTCTGGCTGTTCAACGGCCAGCGCAACGGCCGCGCCTTCGGCACCGCGGCCGAGTATATCGCGCTGGCCGAACAGCTGGTGACGCCGCTGCCATCAGACGTTTCGTTCGCGGCCGGCGCGACGCTCGGCATTCCCGGCATGACAGCCTGGTGCGGCCTGTACGGCGACGGTCCGATCGCCGGCCAGACCGTGCTGGTCACCGGCGGTGCCGGCGCGGTCGGCCATTATGCCGTGCAGCTGGCAAAATGGGGCGGCGCGCGGGTGATCGCCACGGTCAGTTCGGCCTTCAAGGCGGAGCAGGCGCGGCTGGCCGGCGCCGATCTCGTGATCGACTACAAGACCGAGGACGTGGTCGCCAGGGCGATGGCCTTTTCGGAAGGCCGCGGCGTCGATCGCGTGGTCGACGTCGATTTCGGCGGCAACATCGCCACCACCCTGAAATTGATGGCGATGAATTCAACCATCGCGGTCTACGCCACCAACGGCAACCGCAGCCCTGTGGTGCCGATGCGCGAACTGATGGAACGATGCATCACGCTGCGCGCACTGGTGCTGTTCGCGCTGCCGCCTCGGCTGCTGGCCGCGGCGCAGGCCGATATCTCGAAATGGCTCGCCGCGGGAAAACGCATCCACAACATCGCCGCGCAATTTCCGCTGTCGGAAACCGCCCAGGCGCATCTGGCGGTGGAGAAGGGCGACAAGCTGGGCACAGTGGTGGTGGATTGCGCAAGGTAGAGATGGGCGTCGCTTACCCTCCCCCCAGGGAAGGGTGAAGATCATTCATCACACCGGCGTGGTGCGCTCGTCGGTCCAGCTCAGGCCAAACTCATCCAGGCCCTCGGCGAGATAATCGCTGACCAGGGGTTCGCCGAGCAGATAGCTGGCGGTGCGGTTGTTGCGGCCCTCGGCGGCCTCGCGCCGCAGATCGTCCCACTCCTCGATTCCGCCGTCGCCGCGTCCGAGCCGCATCAGGGCGACCAGATCGATCTGCTCGTCGTCGGTCATGGCGTTGATGAAGCCGGTAATCTCGCGCACCACGGGATCGTCGCCATTGTCCTCGAGGACATCGATCATTTTGTCGTCGGCGGCATTCGACCCGGAATCCGGATCGGTGGCCCCCTCCTTGACGTCGAATTCACGGGTCTTTTCGATCAAAAAACGAACCTTTTCGGCCGAAATGGCTAGTTCTGGCATCGCGCGCTCCTCGTTCCGCATGCCCGACCCAACGCACAGGCCGGCGAGATGATCCATTGCGCAGGCTGGCGGAAACCAGCATCTTTGCGCCAACCAACAAAATGCGGGGAACGCCGGATGCACTGGACTATCGGCAAGGTAAGAATCACGAAAATCGTCGAACTGGAGACCGTCGGCAGCACCCGATTCATCCTGCCGGAGGCCACCAACGAGGAAATCCAGAAGCTGCCCTGGCTGATTCCGCATTTCGCGACCGAGGAAGGCCGGCTGAAAATGTCGATCCATTCGCTGGTGGTGGAGACGCCCACCCGGCGGATCATGGTCGATACCGGACTCGGCAACGACAAGGAAGGCCGCAAAGTGCCGGCCTGGAACAACCGGCAGGACCCCTTCCTGGAAACCATGACGGCGGCGGGCTTTGCACCCGACAGCATCGACACCGTGCTGTGCACCCATCTGCATGTCGACCATGTCGGCTGGAACACGAAGCTCGTTGGCGGCCGATGGGTGCCGACATTCGCCCATGCGCGCTACCTGTTCGGCCGGACCGAATATGAGCATTGGCGCGACCACAGCGACGAGAGCGATAAGGTCGCGGTCTTCAATGACTCGGTCAAGCCGATCGCTGATGCCGGCCGCGCCGACCTGATCGCCAGCGACGCCAGGCTATGCGACGAGATCACCCTGATCCCGACGCCCGGCCACAGCCCGGGCCATATGAGCATCCATATCCAGTCGGACGGCGAACAGGGCCTGCTGACCGGTGACGTGGCCCACCATCCCTGCCAGATGGCGCACCTCGACTGGTCCTCGACCGCCGATTCCGATCCCGTGCAATCGGTCGTGAGCCGGCGCGAACTGTTCGGACGCTTCGCCGATACGCCGACGCTGGTGATCGGCGGGCATTTCAATGCCGGCCACATCCGGCGCGACGGCGATGCCTTCAAATTCGTGGCGCTCGCATGAAACGAAAGAATCGTAGGGTGGGCAAAGCCAGCGGGTCGCGCGAATGCGCGCACCCGATGGCGTGCCCACCATTCGCAACGGCATTGTTGATGGATGGTGGGCACGGCGCGAAGATGCGCCTTTGCCCACCCTACGCAGCTTTGCCCACCCCGCGCAGCGAGCTGCAATGCGGCGCGCAGTCAGCCATTGAATTTCGCCGCGCGCTGTTCCATGAAGCATCGAGGGAAGCAAGATCTTCAACAGGGAGTGAGACATGAAGCTTGTTAGTTAAGGGGCCAAGGGCCAGGAAAATCCCGGCCTGATCGACGCATCGGGTCAGCTGCGCGATCTCTCCGCCCATGTGAAGGACCTTGACGGCGAGGCCTATGCGCCGGCCTCGCTCGCCAAACTCGCCGCGCTCGATGCCTCGAAGCTGCCCGCCGTGGACGGCAAGCCGCGGATCGGCGCGCCGGTCGGCGGCGTGCCCAAGTTCATCGCCATCGGCCTCAATTATTCCGACCACGCCGCCGAAGTGGGCATGCCGATTCCGGCCGAACCCATCATCTTCATGAAGGCCATCAACAGCCTTTGCGGCCCCATCGAGGCCGTGGAATAACCGCGCGGTTCGCCCAAGCTCGACTGGGAAGTCGAAATCGCCATCATCATCGGCACCCGGGCCAAATACGTC
>JAUXWH010000180.1 GCA_030681365.1 Bradyrhizobium sp. | reverse complement strand
TGCCACCACCCACTCCGGCTCTGTGCATCGCGTAGCGTTGGAGTTGCGTAGAGGGCGTCAGGGCTGGCGGATCAAAGCGGCCGACCGTCCGCGAAATGGCCTACCGCCCCATCGGTAGCAGCCGACTTTTACAACAAAATCTGCCAGAAGCAGACGTCGCAATTTGTTCGAGCAAGCAACGTCTTTGCTCAGCGGCCTCGTTCTAGCGAATGCCAACTGTCATTGACGAAATAAACGCCTCGATGTGCCGCAACATCCGCGGCCAAACATCGATCGGCTTCTCAACGTCGAGAACGCCAAGCGAAACGATTGATCCGTCGCGGAGCCGCCCCCGAATTGTACAGCGGTTGCTTGGTCGCTGGGTAGCAGCAGGACCGCACTGCGCTGTGACTAGGGAGCCAAAAAAAATGGGCTCGATCGACGTGAGCTCAAACCTTGGCTCTCGGACGACTTTTAGAAACAAGCCGTCTGGCGTTGGTTGGCCACCTTCTGCAACACTAAGGCTCGTGAGATCCGATCTATTGATAGCCAGAGGAAAAATACCGGCAAGGTCAGCACGGTCGGTGCCCCCGCCAGCCCAAGCAATCAGGCTTTTCTTTGGAAAGGAAATACTATTAACCATTGCCGGTGGGCTCTGCGGAGATTGGCAATAGTGCTTGGTTCGAAGATTATTCAGGAAATAGTCCCGCGTTGATAAAGCTTGTTCAGGCGAGTAGTACGGCTGGAGCGCAGCTGGAATACGATACTCGATCCCGTTCAGCTGTAATCTGACTGTATGAGCAACTATGCAAGCCGCCTCGCCAGATCCGAATGCAAGAATGTAACTTATCGCTAAGGTCGCCGCCAAGAAGAGCGTAAGGAGGAAGGCGAACGTAGTATTACGCATTCCATTCTCGGATCGTGTTTTACGCGTACCAGGGCATCGTCTTTTTGATTGCGGAATTACTCCTAGTCAACCTCCAGCATTGCCGCATCCTCAATTTTCACTGAACGAGTGGACGTCCGCTTAGGGTCAATCGCGTCGTTTTGACCGTCGATCAGCCACTTCCGGTTTACCCCGAACTCCGGACATGTCGCGGCACCGCAATATCTGACGCGATGGGTCAAAAGCGGACGTCAGTCAGCTCTTCCCAACAAGGAGCTAATATCAGCCATGAGATCGGCACCTGGTATCGGCGGAACTAGACCGAGTTTCACGGCATAGCCTCCGACGATTACCTTCGGACGGATTGACTTTGGTAGCTCAGCGATGCGCTGAGTGATCGCAATAACATCCCTGCGCTGCTCGGCGAGAGCCATCGAAATCAGGAGCATTTTGGGTCGCGTCGCGCTGACGAGCGTGACCAACTGGTCAAGATTGCGGTGGGCGTCTGCAATCTGCGCCCGCATGCCCTTGCTCACCAGCCATAAGGCCAGGATACGAATCGCCAGCGTATGCTCGTTGCCAGGCGCGTTCATCAAGAGAACATCAGTCTCGTTCGACCGCGTAAAGTTAGCAGGCATGTCGCCTGTGGCTTTGGGAGCGATCAGATCGAATGTCTTTTCGCAAAAAGCAGTAAATTGATGCTCCGCCTCCACACTGAGGATACCTTTCTTCCAGTCTTCACCGATCTGGTAAAGCATCGGCGCAACTATTCCGATCAGAATATCGACAGGTCTGATATTTGCTTTGACGGCGTCCTCTACGATTTTCTCGGCTGCCTTCAGGTCGTTGCGCCGTCCGGCATCAAAGAGCTTACGTTGGACGCCCTTCAATAAATCTGCGCGAGCGAAATCCGATTGGGTGAAATCAAGTACCTTAGGATGGCATGCTGTACACATTCCATGAGTGATGGCCAGGTCCTCATAATCCGGGACCTCTCCCAAAAATTGCTGGCAGTAGGAACACCATTTCAACATGAGGTCGCGTTTCTCATCGTCAGCCAAATCTGATGTCCAAGGGCGCGCACCCGATTACGGTGCGCGACCGAACCGAGAAAGCAGGATAAGCACGTTCCCGATGCTTCAATTGCGCCAAATCAAGTTGACGCTTCGGTTCACGAACGCAGGATACTGGCGCGAGGAGTCGCGCCCGATGAGGACGTCCCGGCGCAGAGCGCTCGTTGATCCAGGCGGCGTTCGCGCCATTTGAACCACCCACGGTGAAAATGTGACTAACCTCACGGAGCTCGGCGCAGGAACCGAATATCTGCAACGGGATCGTTTGCTGGATCGGGAGCACGCCCGTGAAGAACCACTTTCCCCTGCTGGATCCGTTGCGCTTCGGGGCTGCCCTCGGCGTCGCCATTTTTCACCAGATGTTCTGGTCCTGGGCCTGGGTCTCGATCGGCGTCCCGGGTTTCGAGCAGCGCGTTGCCGCCGATGTCCTGTACCCGTCCGCCGCGCCTTACACCTGGTTCGGCTGGGTGGGTGTCGAAATATTCTTTGTCATTTCCGGTTTCGTCATCGCGAATTCCGCGGCCACGTCTTCACCGAAGGAGTTTCTCCTCGGCCGCGCGCTCAGGCTTTATCCGGCGATCTGGGTCTGCGCCACCGCGACCCTCATCGTTCTGGTTGTTCTCGGCGGCGGACGGGCGTCCGAATACATCGTGCCCTACATCCACGCCATGCTGCTGGTTCCCAAGGGAGTCGTGGGCGAATGGCTCGACGGCGTCTACTGGACACTGGCGGCCGAGATGGCATTTTACGGGCTCGTGTTCTGCGCGATGCTCACGAAAAAAGTCACCCTGCGGCACGTGGCCTTCGGTCTCACCATCTACAGCGCGGTGTTCAACGCCGTCGCGTTGCTGGTGCTGTCATGCACGACGCCCTCCGACCTGCCCTATCTCGTGATCCTGATGTTCCGGGTGCCCTGCGCGGCATTCCTGTTGACCCATGGCTGCTTTTTCGCGCTGGGCATCTGGCTCTTCATTTCCGCCAACAGAGAATTGACGCCGCCCGAAAGGGTCGCCGTCGCCGTCACCTGCCTTTCGGGCGCCGCGGAAATCTACTTTTTCGCCTCCTTCTTCCTGACGAGCATTCCCGCCATCGCGGATCAATCGGCCCTCGTGCCGATCATGGTCTGGGCGGCGGCGGTAGGCCTCATGGCCTGGTGCGCGAACAGGAAGCGGCGCCCTGCCCTCGCCGTCTCGCGTGAAGCGCCGGCGTACTTCAGAACACTCGGGCTGATCACCTATCCGCTCTACCTCACCCACAACGTCATTGGCACGGCGATCATTCGTGCCCTGGTCGATGCCGGCCTGGACGCGACCTCGGCCGTGTGGGTCCAGCTGGGCATCCTGGTCCTCATCTGCTGGTTCATCTGCACGAAGATCGAGCCGGCCATCCGGGGCGCCATGACGCAAACCATTGCGTATTTCGGTCAGCTTCCCGAGCGGCTGCCGGCTTCAAGGCGCCCGCGGTTTTCCCGGGGGCTGGGCCTTCGGCTGCCCGTGCCGGCAAGGGTGGCCGCCGCGTCGCAATAGCCGGCGCCCTGCCGGACCGGAGCAAGATGAGGTCGCGATGGATCCTCATCGCGCTTCGGGGTGTTGCTGGAGCATGATCTTTTCGAAGGATTGCTTCACACTGTTCCGGACCATGCCCTGGCTTCCTGAACCTGCTGCATCCGCTCCAGGTCAGGAAGTGGATTTCGGCCGATCCCCATCACACGGAAATTTTGCCGGCAAGGCAGGAAGGTTCGCATGAAAGTCACCAGGGACATGGTGAGCAAGGATCTGGTCGGCCGATATGCCGTCGGGCGTCTCATGGCGCGCTCGTTTCACACGAGATGGTTTGCGCTGCTCGTGTTCCGCTTCAGTGCGGCCATCCTGCGGGGAAAAAATATCGGGGGGCTTGCCTGCCGGGAGCGGCATCTTCCGAGCCAAAATGGCGGATCGCCCATTCGTGCGAGAGTCTATGGGCCAACCGCGGCGATCGGAACGCTGCCGATCATGCTGTATTTCCACGGCGGCGGCTACGTTCACGGGGTGCCCGAGCAATTCGGCGCCATCATCAAGGACTTCATCGAGACGGTGCCATGCATCATCGTTGCGCCGGATTACAGAAAGGCCGTTGAATCTCCGTACCCGGCCGCATTCAACGACTGCTACGATACCCTGCTATGGGTAAGGGACCATGCGACCTCCCTCGGCGGAAGAACGGACGGGTTCATCGTGTCAGGCCATAGCGCGGGCGGAGGGCTTGCGGCGGCCGTCTCGCTCAAGGCTGCCGAGACCGGCGATGCCAGAATAGCGTTTCAAATGCCGTTATATCCAATGATCGATGACCGCCAGAACACCGCCTCTGTTGTTGGAAATGACGCACCTGTGTGGGACGAAGAAGCCAACAGGCTGGCATGGTCGCGTTATCTCGATGGCGTGACGGACGTGACGCCTTACGCCGCCGCCGCACGCTGCACAGACTATACGAAGTTGCCACCGACGATCACTTATGTCGGCAGTCTGGAGCCATTTCGGGATGAAACGAAAATCTACGTCGAGAACCTGCGTCGGGCCAGTGTTCCGGTTGAGTTCGAGATATTCGACGGCGCTTTTCATGGTTTTGACGTGATGGCGCCGGAAGCTGCCATCAGTAAACGGGCAAATCGGTTTCTAATGGGAAATTTCCAGAAGTTTGCTCGGCGGTATTTTCCCTAGGGAAACCACATCCGCTGCATCATTTGCACTTTCCGATGAGACGAAGAGCGCAATCAATAATCCGGTGTCTGGAAGACACAGCCGTCTCGACCGCAGTTCGTGCAACATAGTCCACCGGCTCCGTCGCCACGAGGCCGGCGACCGCGGCCGGGAACAGCAGCCAGCCCGACAGGATGCGTTTTCATGAGGCGTCGGACGAACGCGGCTTCCGGCTTATTGACGTCGCTCAGCCAACTGCCTTTTGAGATCATCGATAAAGTGTTGCGCGCCTGCCTGGGTCAGCATCTCCCCGGACTTGTCCGGCACGTCCGCTTTCTGACATAGGGTCTTGAGTTCGTCGCGTTGCGCTTCGGTCATCATCGGTTCTTCCATCGCGTTGCTCCTAATGTTGGAGAGTCGATCGCCAAGGGCATGGCGTGCAGGGCTATTGAGAAACCTGGCGAAGCGGATCAGGCTGAGTCTCAGACTTCATTGATCCTTCGCGCCAAGTGCGGTCTGGTTTCCCGCGGAACGATCGGGAACGCTGATATGCACTTCGTGACCCTCGCGGATGGCGAGCGAAGCAGCAGCGACCGCCGCCTCAAACGCACTCTCCTTTGTGGCATATCGGTTCTTGATATTGCCGTCGTGTAGCACGCCCCATTCATCGCCTTGGGCCACAATGCTGTACTGAGCCAATCCCATGAAAACTTCTCCTTGATCAGGCTGCTCGGCTGATAAGGGAACCCGGAAGCCCCGGACCGGTTCCTTGGAAATTTTGAGCGGTCGCGAACTTGCGCGAAAGGCCGGTGTCAGAATGGCCAACACAGCCAGGATGGAGGGTGGCTACTCCGACCGCTGCACCGCCGGCTTCTTGGCCGGCTTCTTCGCGGCGTTGAGGTTATGCGCGGTGTTGATCAGGGCGATATGGGTCAGCGCCTGCGGGAAATTGCCGGTCTGACGGCGTTCGCCTGTATCGTACTCTTCCGCCAGCAGCCCGAGGTCGTTCGCTATTCCGACCACCCGGTCGAACAGCGCCTGCGCCTTGTCGATCTCGCCGGCCAGCACATGGGCATCCGCCAGCCAGAGGCTGCAGGCAAGGAAAGCGCCCTCGATCGGCTGCTTTTCGGCCGAGACTTCGCGCGGATCGTGGCGCAGCACGAACCCGTCCCGGACCAGGTGTTTTTCGACCGCAGCGATGGTGCCGCGAACCCGCGGGTCCGACGCGGGCAGGAAGCCCACCGCCGGCAGCAGCAGGATGCTGGCGTCGAGCAGTTGCGAGCCGTAGGATTCGACGAAGGTGTTCTGCGAGGCGTCAAAGCCCTTGTCGCAGACGTCGCGGCAGATCGCATCGCGCAGGCCGCGCCAGCGATCGAGCGGCGCCTTGAAGCCGAATTTTTCGGCGCTCTTGATACCGCGGTCGAACGCCACCCACGTCATCACTTTCGAGAAGACGTAATGCTTGCCGGCGCCGCGCCGCTCCCAGATGCCGTGGTCCGGCTGGTCCCATACCTTCTCGAGATGTTCGAGCACCGCGCATTCCAGGTCCCACGTGCCGTCATCGAGTTTCAGTTCGGCCATGCGCCACTGATGAAACGCGTCGATCAGTTCACCGTAGACGTCGAGCTGCAATTGCGCATGCGCGGCGTTGCCGACCCGGACCGGCTTCGCGCCTTCGTAGCCGGGAAGCCAGGACGCCTCCCATTCCAGCAGGCGGCGCTGGCCCATGATGCCGTACATGATCTGCATCTTGGCCGGAGCGCCGGCGGCGGCGCGCAGCAGCCAGTTGTGCCAGGCGGAGGCTTCCGCGGTATAGCCCGAATTGATCAGCGACAGCAGGGTAAAGGTGGCGTCGCGCAGCCAGCAAAAGCGGTAGTCCCAGTTGCGCTGGCCGCCGAGCTTTTCCGGCAGCGAGGTGGTCGGCGCCGCCACGATGCCGCCGGTCGGCGCATAGGTCTGCGCCTTCAGCGTGATCAGCGACCGCATCACCAGGTCGCGATGGTCGCCCTCATAGGTGCAATGGCTGCACCACTCGATCCAGAAATCCTCGGTGTCCTGCAGGGCCTGCGCGGGATTGATCGGCCCGGGGACGGGCAGATGCGACGGCCCGTAAGTGAGCACGAAGGGGATGATTTCGCCCTCGCCGACCTCGAACTCGGCCACCGTCGTCATGTCCTGGCCGTGGATCTCGACCGGCGTCCGCAGCACCGTCATGTCCTGCCCGGCGATCGCCAGCAGCGCGCCGTCTTCGGTGCGCTTGACCCAGGGGATATCGGCGCCGAAACCGAAGCGGATCACCAGCTCCATCGCAAGCTTCACCCGGCCGCTGACGCCGCGCACCAGCCTGACCACGTCGGAAGCGTTGCCGCGCGGCGGCATGAAATCGATCAGCGCGACGGTGCCGCCGGCCGTCTCGAACCGCGTTTCCAGGATCAGCGTGTTGTCCCAGTAGCGGCGGGAGGACCCGGTGACTTCTTCGCTGGGAGTAATGATCCAGCGGCCATGCCGGTGCGTGCCGAGCAGTGCGGCAAAGCAGGCATCGGAATCGAAGGCCGGCCAGCACAGCCAGTCGATCGAGCCGTCGCGCCCGACCAGCGCCGCGGTCTCGCAATCGCCGATCAATCCATAATCTTCGATCAGGCAGGACAAAATCGAATCACCCGTTGAAAAAATGCATCTCAGCCCGCCGCCCGCGACCGCTCCGCCGTCGCGCGCTTGAGCGCGGCGACATCGATCGCGGCGACCATGGCGTCGATCGTCATCGGCAGCCGCTGCCGCCAGTTCGGATGCTCGTTGACCGTGCCGGGAATATTGGGCTGCTCGACCACGCCCAGGAGATCCTCCAGCGAAATAGCCAGCAGGCGGGATTTGGTCCGCGCCAGGAAGCCCGCGACCGCATAGAGATCGTGGTCGTCGATGGCGTGATGGCGCAGCACGTCGCTCAGCATGTGCAGGGCATGCCAGCGCGCGTCGTCGCTCTCGCCGGGATCGATCCCGATCGAGCGCTTCAGCTTGAGATCGCTGAACGAGCGCCAGCCGGCATAGGTCGACAGATCGTGGGTGTTGAAGGTGACCAGCGCATTGGACGCGTAATGGTCCACGCCGCGGAACGACCCCGTGTCGTCGCGCTCGAACATCATCACCTGGTACGACCAGATGCCCCAGTCCGCCATCTGTTCGCGAAAGCCTTCCGGCACGGTGCCGAGGTCTTCGCCGATCACCACGCAACGATACCCAACGCTTTCCTGCGCGGTGGCGGCCAGCAGCGCCTCGAACGGCATTTGCACATAGACGCCGTTGTCGGCGGCAAAACCGTGCGGCACCAGGTAAAGCCGCTTCAGGCCCAGCACGTGATCGAGCCTTATCGCGCCGGCATGGCGCATCGAGGCGCGCAGCATCTCGCGATAGGGCTCGAACGACTGCAGTTCGAGGCCTGCGGCGTTGAAGCCGGCGAGGCCCCAGTTCTGGCCCGCGGTATTGAGCGGGTCCGGCGGCGCGCCGACCGAGAGATGGCGCGAGATCGCCGCCTGCTCGTTCCAGGCGTCGAACCCGTCGCATTGCACGCCGACGGCGACGTCGAGGTAAAGCCCGACCTTCATGCCGAGCCGCCCGGTGAGCTCCTTGCAGGCCTGCAACTGCCGGTCGGCCGTCCATTGCACGAATTCGACGAATTCGATTTCCGCGGCATCCTCCCCCTGACGCAGCGAGGCGCATCTGGCCTCGTCAGGCCGTCGCCATTCCTCCGGCCATTCCCACCACGGCTTGCCGAATTTGTGCCGCAGCACCTCGAAACAGGCGAACCGCGACAGCAGCGGCGCACGTTCGGCGCAAAACGTCTCGAAATCCTGCCTGCGATCGCCTTTGGGATTGGCCTTGAACGTATCGAAAGCGAAGCGCAGCGCGCGCCATTTCAGTTCGGCAACGGCGGCATAATCGACGGTGTCGCGCGCTCGCAGCCCCGCGACCGCGCCCTTGCTCTCGAACGCGCGCTGAAATCCCGGCAGTTTTTCGACGTCGACATAGAGCGGGTTCAAGAACAGCCGGCTGTTGGGCGAATAGGGGCTGCAATCCCCCGGGCGGTCGTCGAACAGAGCATGCAGCGGATTGAGACCGACACCGTCGGCTCCGAGGCCGGCGGCAAGCTCAATCAATGCTTCGAGGTCGGTGAAATCCCCGATCCCCCAGTTGCGCGCCGACCTGATACCATAGAGCTGCACGGCCAACAGCCAGCAGCGGTCGAAATCCCCTGCGAAGGCCCGGGGCGGCGCCACGATCAGCGGCGCCTGCTCGGTGAAACCCGATGCGTCGGCCAGATGCAACCGGTAGGACCCGACAGGCAGGTCCGGCCAGAGGACAGCACGATCCCGGGTCTCGCCGTCAGCGATAACCCTATCTTCCGCCACGATTTTCCAGCGCAGCGGCAACGCCGTGGCCTGGCTGAGCTCGGTCCGCGAAGGTTGCCCGCGGCGTACCACCACCGCCTGACCGATAAACCGATACGGGTTGCGCACCGGCAGGGCATCGACGATGATTTGCAGCGCGGCTGCGTCCGTCACATGGCGGTGACCCTGACCGTCGATATAGTCGGTCTGGATCCCCAACTCTCTGGCTCTGGTAAAAAGGTCCATTCGGTATGCCGTTTGCACGCGACATCGCGAGATGTCACGAAATTCTCTAAATGTCGGAAGAGGATAGCCGTGGGTAACTCGCAGCCAACCTCACCGTTCCCCGGGAACCAATGTCCGGTGAGCGGCTTTGTATATATGTCCGGACCGTCACCTGTTCCGCAACGGGAGCGGGACGTCTTTTCCATGTCAATGGCATCACCGTGAACAAGACAACTCAAACTGTCGAGAGCGCCAACGGCGCTTTCCATATCGAAGACGTTTTCCCGCTGATCGACGGCGGCCGCTTCCCTGTGAAGCGCATCGTCGGCGAGCGCGTCGAGGTATGGGCCGATATCTATCGCGATGGCCATGATGTGATCGCCGCGGCGCTGGTCTGGCGGCGCGAGCAGGACCGCGAATGGCGCCGCGCGCCGATGACCTTTCACAGCAACGACCGCTGGGGCGGCTCGTTCGTACCCGACGCCCCCGGCCGCTACGTCTATGCCATCGAGGCCTGGACCGACGAATTCGCCACCTGGCGGCACGGCTTCGAACTGAAGCAAAAAGCCGGCGCCGACCTCACCCTCGACGCCATCGAGGGCGCGGGCTTGCTGACCAAGGCGCAGGCCGGCGGCCAGGCCGCCGCCGCCGTGATCCTGCGGCAATGCGAGGATTTTCTGCAAACGGGCGAAGCCGCGACGCTGCTGACCGACGAACTGAAGGCCGCCATGGCCGAGAGCCAGCTGCGGCCCGATCTGACCCGATCGCCGCTGTTTCCGTTCGTCGCCGACCGGCCACGGGCGCGCCACGGCGCATGGTACGAGATGGTGCCGCGCAGCCAGGGCGTTAACCCCGGCCAGCACGGCACTTTCAAGGACTGCATCGCGCGGCTGCCTGACATCGCCGACATGGGATTCGACGTGGTCTATCTGACGCCGATTCACCCGATCGGCCAGACCAACCGCAAAGGCCGCAATAATGCGGTGACGGCGGCCCAAGGCGATCCCGGCAGCCCCTATGCCATCGGCTCGGCCGAGGGCGGCCACGACGCGGTGCATCCGGAACTGGGTACGCTGGAGGACTTTCGCGGCTTCGTCGCGGCCTGCAAAACGCTCAACATGGAGGTCGCGCTCGACATCGCTGTGCAGTGCTCGCCCGACCATCCATGGCTCAAGGACTATCCGCAATGGTTCAAGAAACGGCCGGACGGATCGATGCGCTATGCGGAAAACCCGCCCAAGAAATACGAAGACATCGTCAATCCCGATTTTGCTTCCGAGGACGCCGGCGCGCTGTGGAACGCCTTGCGCGACGTCATCCTGTTCTGGATCGATCAGGGCGTCAGCATCTTCCGGGTCGACAATCCCCACACCAAGCCGTTCCGGTTCTGGGAATGGCTGATCCATGAGGTTCAGCTGCGCCATCCCGACGCGATCTTTCTCGCCGAAGCCTTCACGCGGCCGAAACTGATGAAGGGCCTCGCCAAGCTCGGCTTCACCCAGTCCTACACCTATTTCACCTGGCGGACCCAGAAGTGGGAACTGGAGCAGTACCTGACCGAACTGACCGGCTATCCGGAGCGGGATTTCTATCGCCCGAATTTCTTCGTCAATACGCCGGACATCCTGCCCTATCACCTCCAGAGCGGCGAGCCCTGGATGTTCAAATCCCGCGCGGCGCTTGCCGCCACGCTGTCGAGCACCTACGGCGTCTACAACGGCTTCGAGTTGCTGGAACACGAGCCGATTCCCGGCAGGGAAGAATATCTCGATTCGGAGAAATACGAGATCAAGGTGCGGGATTGGGACAAGCCCGGCAATATCAAGCCCTACCTGCGGGACCTCAACCGCGCCCGCAGGCAAAACGCGGCGCTGCAGCAGACCAGCAACCTGCGGTTCATTGCGATCGATGACGGCAATGTCATCGCCTTCGTCAAGGAATCGGTCAACCAGACCAACAGCGTCATCGTCGCCATCGCATTGTCGCGCGACGTCCACGAATTCTGGTTTCCGCTCGGCGACGTCCAGGTCGGCATGGCCGACGATCGCCGCAACATCGCCGCGCTCGAGAACCTGATCACCGGCGAGCGCTACCCGGTCGAATTCGGCGGCATTAGGCTGCGGATCGATCCGGTACGCGATCCCGCCGTGCTCTTCCGTTGCCTGGCGTGAGGCGCGCCATGAACGTGATGTCGTCGATCGATGCCAAGGAGCTTCCCATCAAGGACGTGATCGACGAACTGTGGTACAAGGACGCCATCATCTATCAGCTGCACGTCAAGGCCTTTGCCGACAGCAACAATGACGGTATCGGCGATTTTGCCGGACTGACCGAAAAGCTCGGCTACCTGCAGGAACTCGGAGTCACGACACTCTGGCTGCTGCCGTTCTATCCGTCGCCCGGCCGCGACGACGGCTATGACATCGCCGACTACGGCGCGATCAATCCCGATTTCGGGACCATGAAGGATTTTCGCCGCTTCATCGTCGAAGCCAAGCGGCGCGGCCTGCGGGTCATCACCGAGCTCGTCATCAATCACACATCGGACCAGCATCAATGGTTCAAGCGTGCCCGCCGCAGCGATCCCAACTCGAGCGCGCGCAACTGGTATGTCTGGAGTGACACCGACCAGAAGTATCCGGGCACGCGGATCATCTTCACCGACACGGAGAAGTCGAACTGGACCTGGGATCCGGAAGCCGGCCAGTTCTACTGGCACCGCTTCTTCGCGCACCAGCCCGATTTGAATTTCGACAACCCGCGCGTGGTCTCGGCGCTGGTTCAGGTGATGAAGCGCTGGCTCGACGCCGGCGTCGACGGCTTCCGTCTCGACGCCATCCCCTACCTGTGCGAGCGCGACGGCACCAACAACGAGAATCTCCCCGAGACCCACGCCATCATCAAGAAGCTGCGCGCCGAGCTTGACGCCTATGCCAAGGGCAAGGTGCTGCTGGCGGAAGCCAACCAGTGGCCCGAGGACGTTCAGGAATATTTCGGCCGCGGCGACGAATGCCACATGGCCTATCATTTTCCGCTGATGCCGCGGATCTACATGGCGATCGCCCAGGAGGATCGCTTTCCGATCACCGACATCCTGCGCCAGACGCCGGATATCCCGGCCAACTGCCAGTGGGCGCTGTTTCTGCGCAACCATGACGAATTGACGCTGGAAATGGTCACGGACGTCGAGCGCGACTATCTGTGGTCGACCTACGCCAACGACCCGCGCGCGCGCATCAATGTCGGCATCCGGCGGCGGCTGGCGCCGCTGATGGACAACGACCGGCGCAAGATCGAATTGATGAACTCGCTGCTGCTGTCGTTCCCGGGCACGCCGATCATCTATTACGGCGACGAAATCGGCATGGGCGACAACATCTATCTCGGCGACCGCAACGGCGTGCGCACGCCGATGCAATGGTCGCCGGACCGCAACGGCGGGTTTTCCCGCGCGGATCCTGCACGACTTTATGCGCCGACCATCATGGATCCGGTCTACGGCTACGAGTCGGTGAATGTGGAAGCGCAGTCGCGCAGCCTGTCCTCGCTGCTCAGCGCCACCAAGCGGCTGATCTCGGTGCGCAAGTCCACCCTCGCCTTCGGCCGCGGCACCATGACCTTCATCCGCCCGGTCAACCGCTCGGTGCTGTGCTACGTCCGCCAGTACCAGGACGAAGTCATTCTCTGCGTTGCCAATCTGTCGCGATCCGCGCAGGCGACCGAACTCGACCTGTCGGCCTGGAAAGACCGCATTCCGCTGGAAATGCTGGGCCGCACCCGATTCCCGGCGATCGGCGAACTGCCCTACATGATCACGCTGGCGCCGTACGGGTTCTACTGGTTCCAGCTCAAGGAGCGTGACAAGTCGGAGCACGTCGAGCCGACGGCGGTTCCGGAGTTCGAGACCCTGGTGGTGCCGCTCGGCGCAACCTGGATGTCGCTGGCCCGCACCCGCGGCGTGTTCGAGCGCGACGTGCTGCCGACCTATCTGGCGCGAACCCGCTGGTATCCGGAGCGTTCGGCGCGGGAGATCCGTCCGACCGTGACCTCGGCGGTGCCGTTCTGCGATGTCGGCGACAACCGGCCCTGGCTGGCCTTTTTCGAAGCAACCACCGAACGCGGCGAGAGTTCGCGCTACGTGCTGCCGATGCAGATCGAATGGGTCCGTTTCGACCGCGAGCGCTACAACCCCCGCGCCTTTGCGGCGGTGCGCCAGGGCGCTCGCGAAGGCACGCTGCTGGATGTCGCCACCGACCAGATCTTCATCGCCCTGCTGCTGCGCAATCTGCGCGAATCCCTTGTTGTCGATGAACAGGAAGGTGCGCGTCTTGAATTCAGGCCGACCGCCAGGCTTCTCGAACAACCCGTCAAGCCACCGGTCCATATTCGCGCGGTCGAGACCGAACAATCCAACTCCACGGCGCTGGTCGACGAGGATTACGTCGCCAAGATCTATCGAAAACTCGAGCCCGGCATCAATCCGGAGATCGAGGTCGGCCGCTTCCTGACCGAAGTCGCGGGCTTCGCCAACACCCCGGCGCTGCTCGGCAGCGTCGAACTGGTCGAAGGCGACAACACCAGTGCCATCGCCGTGGTCCACGCCTTCGTCCAGAATCAGGGCGATGCCTGGACCGTGACCGCGGCCTATCTCGACCGCTTTGTGGAGGAGCAGCGTCTGCTGGCGGCGAGCGAGCATCCGGGCGAGAGCGAAGAGCAGGTGCCCTATCTGCACTACATTTCACAGACCGGACGGCGCGTCGCCGAGATGCATCTGGCGCTGGCCGGCAGCGGCGAACTGGCCGACTTCACGCCGGAGCCGATCCGGCCCGATCACGTGGCGCTCTGGATCGAGGAAATCGCCGGCCGCGCCGAGCGCGTCTGCGAAGCGTTGCAGCAACGACGGCTGTCGGTGCGGGAATCAGACCGGATACTGGTCGATCAATTGCTGGCGCAGCGCGCGAGCCTGAACGATCGTCTCGCCACGCTGCTGCCGCCGGATATCGGCGGCCTCAACATCCGTCATCATGGCGATTTCCATCTCGGACAGATGCTGATCGCCAAGGACGACGTCTTCATCATCGATTTCGAGGGAGAGCCCCGCCGCAGCCTGGCCGATCGCCGGCGCAAGGCCCCCGCGGCCCGCGATGTCGCCGGCCTGATCCGCTCGATCGACTATTCGGCAACCGCCGCGCTGGAACGCGCGCTCAATGTGGCGCCCGACGAACAGGGCAGGCTTGGCGTCGCGCTGTCGGAATGGCGCGACCGTGCTTCGGCGACGTTCCTTGCCGCCTATCGCGACACCATGACCAACCCGTTGTTGTGGCCCGCCGAGCCGCAGGCGGCGGAGCAGATGCTGAATTTCTTCCTGCTGGAAAAAGCCATCTATGAGATTGAATACGAACTCGCCCACCGGCCCGACTGGCTGCGCGTGCCGCTGACCGGCGCGCTTCGTATCCTGTCCCAACAGCTCAACGAGGCCTCATGACCAAATTGTCCGCCGAGGCCTATGCGATCGTCGAAGGCCGCCATTCCGACCCCTTCCATTATCTCGGCCTGCACGCCGAGGGCGACGCCAATGTCGTGCGTGCGTTTCTCCCCGAGGCCTCCAATGTCGAGGCGGTCGGCGAACATGGCGAGACCGCGAAGCTCGCGCGTATTCATGACGCCGGCCTTTTCGTCGGCGCGCTGCCGAACGGCTCGAAACGCTACCAGTTGCGCGCCCGCTTCGGCGACACCGTAGTCGATCTCGACGATCCCTACCGCTTTCCGCCCGTGCTGAGCGAGTTCGACCTGTATCTGCTGGGTGAGGGCACCCATCAGCGCATCTACGACAAGCTCGGGGCGCATCCTATGACGCTCGACGATGTTCCCGGCGTGGCCTTCGTGGTGCTGGCCCCCAACGCGCGGCGGGTCAGCGTGGTCGGCGATTTCAATTTCTGGAACCCGCGGCGGCATCCGATGCGGGTGCGCGGCATCGGCTATTGGGAGCTCTTCATACCCCATGCCGCCGCCGGCGATCACTACAAGTTCGATATCATCGGTCCGCAGGGCGAGCAGTTGCCGCTGAAATCCGATCCGATGGCGTTTGCGGCGGAACTCCGCCCGAGCAGCGCTTCGATCGTATTCGACGAGGCAAAACTGCCGCGTCCGCGCCCGGCTCCGTCCGGCATCAACGCGCTCGGCGCGCCGATGTCGATCTACGAGGTCCATCTCGGCTCGTGGCGGCGCAACGATAAGGGCGAATGGCTGAGCTATCGCGAACTCGCCGAGCAGTTGCCGCACTATGTCCGGGATCTCGGCTTCACCCATGTCGAGCTTCTCCCCGTCAGCGAGCATCCGTTCGACGGCTCATGGGGCTACCAGCCGACCGGCATGTACGCGCCGACCAGCCGCTTCGGTACGCCCGCGGATTTCGCCGCGCTGGTCGATGCCTGCCATCGCGAGGGCATCGGGGTCTTGCTGGACTGGGTGCCCGGACATTTCCCTGACGATCCGCACGGCCTTGCGCATTTCGACGGCACCGCGCTCTACGAACATGCCAACCCGCTGCAGGGCCGGCACATGGACTGGGGCACCCTGATCTACAATTACGGCCGCACCGAAGTGGTCAATTTCCTGGTGTCGAACGCGCTGTTCTGGCTGGAACG
The DNA here is from genome assembly GCA_030681365.1 of Bradyrhizobium sp. GTDB lineage: Bacteria > Pseudomonadota > Alphaproteobacteria > Rhizobiales > Xanthobacteraceae > Bradyrhizobium. The sequence continues at coordinate 14,747 of JAUXWH010000180.1, read as the reverse complement.
CTACGCCATCGACGGCCTGCGCGTCGATGCGGTGGCCTCGATGCTCTATCTCGACTACAGCCGCCCCGCCGGCGGCTGGATCCCGAACAAATATGGCGGGCGGGAAAATCTCGAGGCGATCGATTTCCTGCGCCGCTTCAACACCGAACTCTATGCCCAATTTCCGCAGGCCACCACGGCGGCCGAGGAGTCCACCGCATGGCCGCAGGTGTCGCGCCCGGTCGAATATGGCGGGTTGGGTTTCGGCTACAAGTGGAATATGGGCTGGATGCACGATACGCTGAACTACATCAGCAAGGATCCGGTCCACCGCAAGCACCACCACGGCGACATCCTGTTCGGCCTGCACTACGCCTTCTCGGAAAACTTCATCCTGCCGCTGTCGCATGATGAAGTCGTCCACGGCAAGCGTTCGCTGCTGGGGCGGATGCCCGGCGACGACTGGCAGCGCTTTGCCAATCTGCGCGCCTATTATTCCTTCATGTTCGCGCATCCCGGCAAGAAACTGATGTTCATGGGGTGCGAATTCGGCCAGGAGCGCGAATGGAATCACGATCGTGCGCTCGACTGGCATCTGCTCGATCAGAAGAATCACGCCGGCATTCACAGCCTGATCCGCGACGTCAACAGGCTCTACGCCACATTGCCGGCACTGCACGAACTGGATTGCGATCCCGCCGGGTTCGAATGGATAGTGACGGACGACGCCGCTGGCAATGTGTTCGGCTTCATCCGCAAGGGTAACGATGCCCGCGCGCGCTGTCTCGTCGTCATCAATTTTTCACCGAACGTCTATCATGACTATCGCGTCCGCGTGCCGTTCACCGGCAAGTGGCGCGAGGTATTCAATTCGGACTCCGCGCATTACGGCGGCAGCAACGTCGGGAACGTCGGCGAAGTCGAGACGCTGGAAGGCCTGGTGCCCGTTCTCAATCTCACCATTCCCCCGCTGGCCGCGATATTCCTCGTACCGGAAAGCTGACGCATGCGCCTGACCGCCGGAACGTCGTCACGCCTCGGTGCAAGCTGGGACGGCCGGGGGACCAATTTTGCTTTGTTTTCGGCCAACGCACAGAAAGTCGAGCTATGCCTGTTCGACAGTCAGGGACGCCGCGAACTCGAGCGCATCGAACTGCCGGAGCGTTCCGAGGATGTCTGGCACGGCTATCTCAATGACGTCTCGCCGGGCCAGCTCTACGGCTATCGCGTCCACGGGCCCTATGAGCCCGAGCACGGCCATCGCTTCAATGCCAACAAGCTGCTGATCGACCCCTATGCGAGGCGAACCGCGGGGCGGCTGGTCTGGAGTGACGCGCATTTCGCCTACCGCACCGGCAGCGCCCGCGAGGATCTGTCATTCGACCGCCGCGACAATGCGCGCGGCATGCCGAAGGCCGTCGTGGTCGACGAGACCTTCAACTGGGGACGCCGTGAAATGCGTCCCAGTATTCCATGGGAAGACACCATCATCTATGAGGCGCACGTCAAGGGCCTGACCCAGAAGCGCGACGATGTCCCGCCGGGTCTGCGCGGCACCTATGGCGGACTGTCGTCGCCGGCGATGATCGACCATCTCGTGCGCCTCGGCGTCAACATGATCGAGCTGCTGCCGATTCACGGCCTGGTCGACGACCGGACGCTGGTCGAGAAGAAGCTGGTGAACTACTGGGGCTACAATACGCTGTCGTTTTTTGCGCCGGAGGCGCGCTATTCGCAGGACAATCCGCTCGACGCCTTTCGCACCACCGTGGCGCGGCTGCACGACGCCGGCATCGAGGTGATGCTCGACGTCGTCTACAATCACACCGCCGAGGGCAACCATATGGGCCCGACGCTGTCGTTCCGCGGCATCGACAACGCCTCCTACTACTGGCTGATGCCGGACAATCCGCGCTTCTATGACGACTTCACCGGCTGCGGCAGTTCGGTCAACCTCAGCCATCCGCGCGTGCTGCAAATGGTGATGGATTCGCTGCGCTACTGGGTCGAGGTCTGCCACGTCGACGGCTTTCGTTTCGATCTCGCCACCACCCTGGCGCGCGGGCCGAACGGGTACGACCGCAATGCGTCCTTCCTGACCGCGATCCGTCAGGACCCGGTGCTGGCGGCGGTGAAGCTGGTGGCCGAACCGTGGGATCTCGGCATGGGCGGCTATCAGGTCGGCGCGTTTCCATCGCAATGGTCGGAATGGAATGACCGCTATCGCAGCGCGATGCGGCGCTACTGGAGCGGCGAAGGCAGCCTGATCGGCGAGGTGTCGCGCCGCATGACCGGCTCGTCCGACCTGTTCAACCATGACGGCCGCAAGCCGCGCGCCAGCATCAACCACATCACGGTCCATGACGGCTTCACGCTGGCGGATCTGTTCAGCTACAACGAAAAGCACAACGAGGCCAACGGCGAAGACAACCGCGACGGCTCCAGCGACAACCACAGCAACAATTGCGGCCATGAAGGCCCGACCGACGATCCTGCCATCAATGCGCTGCGCCGCCAGCTCCGGAAGAACCAGCTGGCGTCCTTGTTGCTGGCGCAAGGAGTGCCTCTCATCCTGGCCGGAGACGAGGCCGGCAACTCGCAATCCGGCAACAACAATGCCTACTGCCAGGATAACGAAATCGGCTGGGTCAGTTGGGACGGTCTCGGCCGCGAGGGCGACGATCTCAGCAGCTTCATCGGCCACATGACCGAACTGCGACGGCGCTTTCCGCAGATCCGCTCGCATCGCTGGCTCGACGGGCGGCGCGCCGATGGCTCCTATGGCGTGTTGTGGCTGACGCCCGCCGCCAACGAGATGAAGGAAGAGGACTGGAATTTTCCTGAAGGCCGGTTTCTCGCCTATGTGCTGGGTCCGGCCACGGATGGACAGCAGCCGGTCTTCATCGTGCTGAACGCCGCGCCCGAACAGATCGCCTTCACGCTGCCGAGAATGCCGGAATACAGCAGCTGGCAGCAACTTTTGAACACCGCCGACGTTGAGCAGGGGGTCGCGGACTTCGCGTCGGGAAACGAAACAATGGCGCCGCCCCGCTCGGTCCTTGTCTTTGCGGGTTCTGCATGAATGAGCAACAATTCGGCCCACGGCTGACGGCGGACGGCGCGTCCTTTCGGCTTTGGGCGCCAGCGGCGAGACGTGTCGACCTGCTGCTCGAACAGCCTCACCCGATGCGGCGCGGCGAAGACGGCTGGTATTCCGCCGACATAACCGGCGTGAGAGCCGGCGCACGCTACAAATTCCGCATCGACGACGAAATCGACGTGCCCGATCCGGCCTCGGCCTTTCAGCCCGATGATATCATGGGCCCGAGCGAGATGATCGATCATTCCAGCTACCGTTGGCGCGCTTTGGACTGGTGTGGGCGGCCCTGGCAGGAGGCCGTGCTGCTCGAAAGCCATGTCGGCACCTTCTCGCCGGCAGGAACCTACCGCGCCATGATCGACAGGCTCGACCACCTCTCGGCCATCGGGATCACTGCGCTCGAATTGATGCCGCTGGCGGATTTTGCCGGATCCCGCAACTGGGGCTATGACGGCGTGCTGTGGTATGCGCCCGATGGCGGCTATGGTCGCCCCGACGACCTCAAGGCGCTGATCGACGAGGCGCATCTGCGCGGCCTGATGGTGTTTCTCGACGTGGTCTATAACCACTTCGGGCCCGAAGGAAATTACCTCGGCCGCTATGCGCCCACCTTCTTCACCGAGGCGCAGACGCCCTGGGGCAGCGCGATCGACTATCGGGTGAGGCAAGTGCGCGCCTTCGCCATCGGCAACGCACTGTACTGGCTGCGCGAGTACCGCTTCGACGGGCTGCGGCTGGATGCCGTGCACGCCATTCCCGAACTCGGCGAAATTTCGATGCTGCACGAACTCAGCCGTGCCGTCGGCGACCTCGCCGCCGAGACCGGCCGCCACATCCATCTGGTGCTGGAAAACGACGATAACGCCGCAAGCCTGCTCGATGCCGAGCAGGATCCACCCCGCGGCAACTACCGCGCACAGTGGAACGACGATTATCATCACGCATGGCACGTGCTGCTGACCGGGGAAAGCCACGGCTATTACAGCGACTATCCGACACCGCTGCGCGACATTGCGCGGGCGCTGGCGTCCGGCTTCGTCTATCAGGGCGAAGCCTCCGCGCATCGCGGCGGAGCGCTGCGCGGCGAGCCCAGCGGCGCCCTCGCCCCGACGGCCTTCGTCAACTTCCTGCAGAACCACGACCAGATCGGCAATCGCGCGCTCGGCGACCGGCTCGAGAGCATTGCCGAGCCAAGGGCAATCGAAGCCGCCCTCGCCATCACCCTGCTGGCGCCGATGGTACCAATGCTGTTCATGGGCGAGGAATGGGGCTCCAAGGCACCGTTCCCGTTCTTCTGCGATTTCGACGGCGACCTCGCCGAAGCCGTGCGCCGGGGCCGGCGCAAGGAATTCGCCGGCGCCTATGCGACGCACGGCGACGAGGTTCCCGATCCGCTGGCTTCGTCGACGGTCAAATCCGCGGTGCTGGACTGGGATGCCTGCGGCGAGGCGGACGGACGCCGGCGGCTGGCGCTGGTACGGGACCTGCTCGCGATCCGCCGTCACACCGTCACTCCGCGGCTTGCCGGCGCGGCCTTCGGCGAGGCGCACGCGGCGGACGACGGCCTGCTGACGGCGAACTGGCGCCTGGGCGACGGCGCAACGCTCCGATTGAGCGCCAACCTGTCCAACCACGAACTTGCCCGCCCGGAAATCGAACCAGCGGGCACCCCGATCTGGGGCGGTGAGATCGCCGGCCCGCTCCCGCCATGGTCGGTGTTCTGGCGTCTGGATCAGCGATAATGCCTGCAACCGTTCCGACCGCGACCTACCGCCTGCAGCTCACCGCCGATTTCAACTTCGACGACGCTGCCGCCGTCGTGCCCTATCTGAAGGCGCTCGGCATCAGTCATCTCTATGCCTCCCCCTTCATGAAGTCGCGCGAGGGCTCTACCCACGGCTATGACATCGTCGATCACACCAAAATCAATCCGGAACTCGGCGGCGATGCCGGCTTGGAGCGGCTGAGCGAGGCGCTGCAGCGGCACGACATCGGCCTGATCCTCGATTTCGTTCCCAACCATGTCGGCGTGCATTTCGCCGATAATCCATGGTGGCTCGACGTGCTGGAATGGGGACCGGCCTCGCCGCATGCCGCCTCGTTCGACATCGACTGGGACCAATTGCCGTACCGTGCCCGGGGCGGCGTGCTGCTGCCGGTCATCGGCTCGTCCTATGGACAGGCGCTGGAGAGCGGCGAGATCGAACTCCGCTACGACGCGGACGAAGGCAGCTTCTCCGCCTGGTATTTCGAACACCGGCTGCCGATCGCGCCGGAGCGCTACAGCGAGATTCTGCGCAACGTCGTGAAGGAAGCCGGGGCCGACGACAGCGCGGCGGGAAAACACATTCTCGCACTGGCGGCCCGCTACAAGGGACTGCGGCATCCCAACCGCAAGGAAGCGCCCGCCTTCAAGGCGGAGTTGAAAGCCATCGACGGCATTGCGGACACGGTCGCGCGCGGGCTGGACGCCTATCGCGCGGGCCCGGACCGGCCGGCGCAGGTTCTGGCGCTGCATCATCTGCTGGAACGCCAGCACTACAGGCTCGGCCACTGGCGGCTTGCCTCCAGCGACATCAACTACCGCCGCTTTTTCGACGTCAACACGCTGGCCGGATTGCGGGTCGAAGACGCCGGCACGTTCGATGCCATCCACCGCCTGGTCAGGAAGCTGATCGCGGAAGGCAGGCTGCAGGGCCTGCGGCTCGATCACATCGACGGCCTGCGCGACCCCGCGCAATATTTCCAGCGCCTGCGCCGCCTGATCCGGGACGCCCAGGGGACAGACGCCAAGCCGTTCTACCTGGTGATCGAGAAGATTCTCGGCGAACAGGAGAAGCTGCATCCGTTCTCGGGCGTTCACGGCACGACGGGCTACGAATGGCTGAACGTCATCACGCAGGTGCTGGTCGACGGCAATGGCCTCGCGCCGCTCGACGAGGTGTGGCGGCAGGTCAGCAATACCTCGCCGAGGCTGGAGCCGGTGCTGAAGGAAGCCAAGCGCCGGGTGCTCGAAACCTTGCTGACCAGCGAATTCACCGTGCTGACGCGGCTGCTGGCGCGGATCGCCGGCGGACACTATTCCACCCGCGACTATTCCGCCGACAGCCTGCGGCAGGCGCTCGAACTCTACGTGCTGCATTTTCCGGTCTATCGCACCTATCTGACGTCGGCCGCACCTTCGGCGCATGACCGCGCGCTGATTTCGGAAACGGTCGAAAAGGCGCGGGCCGACTGGTTCGCCGCCGACGACGGCATCTTCGATTTCCTCCGCGACTCCCTCACCATGGACCTGATCGCGCCGGGCCGCGCCCCGCACAGCGCGCCGCGCGTGCGCCGCTTCGCCCTGAAGGTGCAGCAATTCACCGGGCCGCTGATGGCGAAGTCGCTGGAGGACACCGCGTTCTACCGCTACCACCGCCTGCTCGCGCTCAACGAGGTCGGCGGCGATCCGTCCGCCCGGGCGCTCGCCGTCGATGCCTTTCACGGCATGATGCGGGTCCGCGCCAGCGAGTGGCCGCACGGCATGACCGCGACGTCGACGCACGACACCAAGCGCGGCGAGGATGCCCGGGCCAGGATCATGGCGCTGGCAGAACTTCCCGGCGAATGGACCGGCGCGGTCGGGCGGTGGAAAATCCTGAACGCGCCGCACCTCATGATCGACGGCGACATGCGCGCGCCCTCGGCCACGTTCGAATACATGCTGTATCAGGCGCTGCTCGGCGCCTGGCCGGCCGACGAAGGCGACGAGACGTTTGCCGAGCGGATGCAGGCCTATGCACTGAAGGCGGCGCGCGAGGGCAAACAGGAAACCAGCTGGCTCAATCCCAACCAGGCCTATGAAGCGGGGTTGCGGACCTTCATCGAACGGATCCTGGACCCCGCCGCCTCGGCCGAGTTTCTGGAGTCGATCGGGACCCTGGCCAGGCGCATCGCGCTGCTGGGGGCGCTGAACTCGCTGAGCCAGATCACGTTGAAGGCGACGATGCCCGGCGTGCCGGATTTCTATCAGGGCACGGAGTTCTGGGACCTGTCACTGGTCGATCCCGACAACCGCCGTCCGGTGGATTTTGCCGCGCGCGCCGCAGCGCTCCCTGCATTGGAAAATCCGGACTGGACCAGCCTCGCGCAGCATTGGCCGGACGGCCACATCAAGCTGGCCTGGACCCGCCATCTGTTGAAGCTGCGCACCGAACTCGCCGAATTGTTTTCGCACGGGGATTATCAGCCGCTCGAAGTCAGCGGCCCGCACCGCGACCATGTCATTGCCTTTGCGCGGCGCCGGAGCCGCGACGCCGTGATTACGGTGGTCGCCAAATCATGCGCCGCGTTCTCGCAGGGCGGCCGGGCCTGGCCGCGTGGCGAGGCTTTTGATGGCACCGTCAACCTCAAGGGCTATTCGCTGGAAGGCCTCGGCAACAAGGCCGACGCCATCGAGGTACCACTTTCCCTGCTGCTCCCTCATCTGCCGGTCGCGGTGCTGAGGGCAAGATTTCAGGGCGCCTTGAAGCCGGCACGAAAACGCGTTCGCGCGTGATGGGTCCCCAAAACGCGGAAGGCCGCCCGGGATCAACGGCCGGACGGCCTTGCGGATGTTGTGCCGACAACGAAGTCGGTTCCCTTCTCCCGCAAGCATCGATCTTCAGTACGTTTGGTTACCGACAAGTTTACGAAAAACAGCCGCGGAAAATTTCATTTGATGCTGCAGTGCAATAGCGATCACTCAGTCAGCCCTTTTTGGTCAGCAGCAGATCGCCGCGCTTCCGGATCGCGAGCTGCGCTGCTTCGGCGAACCGCTGCAGCAGCCAGGGCAAGGTCACTTCCAGCCTGACATGATCGTCCGCCACATCGAGATGTCCGGATGCCGCCTGCCCGAGCGCACGGATGCGGAAGATCATGCGATCCTGCTCCCATCGCTCCTCATCGACTTTCAGCACCGGGACGCTGGAGGCGGCGCGCGCCAGCCCCGCCTTGAGGCGGCGGGTGGCTTCTTCGCGGCCGAGGCGATGCGGGATCGAAACCACGAGCGGTGCGGACATTTTTCAAGTTCTCCAGCTCACTTGAACGCATGTAATTCCCCATCGTTCGAAAGGAAGAGTGAGGCGATTTTTGCGTGTTTCAAATGTGGAACTTTATGAGTTCCCGTTCGTTTTTTCGGCTGAAGGCAGCAACAGGTGCCCACTGCCGGGCTGGAGGAGATGCCACATGTCAATCGGAACGATCATTCTCATTATTCTCGTTATCGCCCTGCTCGGTGGTTTCAGCGGCATCGGCGGCGGCCCGTTCTACGGCACCGGCTATTACGGCGGCGGCGGCCTCGGCCTGGTCATCGTCATCCTGCTGATCCTGCTTCTGCTCGGGAAGCTCTGAGTTTTCTCGTCATTCCGGGGCGCGGGTGAAAACTCGCGAACCCGGAATCCGGAGATCGTTCGCACGAGATTCCGGGTTCGCGCTGCGGAGTTTTCTCGTCATTCCGGGGCGCGAGTGAAAACTCGCGAACCCGGAATCCAGAGATCGTTCGCACGAGATTCCGGGTTCGCGCTGCGCGCGCCCCGGAATGACGGCGCCAGGTTTCGTAGGGTGGGCAAAGGCGCCCTTGCGCCGTGCCGACTTGCTGGTCTAGGTCTCCTCATTCCGGGGCGCGGGTGGAACTCGCGAACCCGGAATCCGGAGATTGTAACCTCAAAATTCCGGGTTCGCGCTCCGCGCGCCCCGGAATGACACCGCTAGATTTTTTCCGCCAGCTTCCTGATCGCCGCCTTGATCGACGACGCCGCGTCATCATACCCGTCCCAGGCTTTTGTCTTCGCCAGCAGCGCCGGCACGGTGCGCACGGTGTAGCGCTTCGGGTCGAGATCGCCGCGCACCTGCGCCCAGGTTACCGGCATCGACACGGTGGCGCCTTTGCGGGCCCGCGGCGACAGTACCGCCACGGCCGTGGCGGTGCGATCGTTGCGCAGATAATCGAGAAAAATCTTTCCCTTGCGCATCTTCTTCGACATGTTGAGCAGATAGCGCTCGGGCTCGTCATTCGCCATCCACTGGCAGACACCCTGCGCGAAGGCCTTGGCCTCCTTCCACGTCACCTTGTCCCTGGCGCCGTAGGCCAGCGGCGTCACCACATGCAGTCCCTTGCCGCCGGTGGTCTTGCAGAAGCTCTCCATGCCGAGGTCGGCGAGACGTTGCCGCATCTCCCTGGCGGCCGCGATGACCTCGGCGAATTCAACTTCCGGCGCGGGATCGAGGTCGAACACCAGCCGTCCCGGCACGTCAGGCGCATCCGGCGCGCAATTCCACGGATGCAGTTCGAGGCCGCCGAGCTGCGCCACCGCCGCGAGACCTTCGACCCGATCGATCTGCAAATACGGTTTGCGGTCGCCGGAGACCTTCACCAGTTCCAGCAGGTTCGACGTTCCCGGCATCGCATGGCGCTGGAAGAAGGTTTCGCCGCCGATGCCGTCGGGCGCACGCACCACCGAGCACGGCCGCCCCTTGATATGGCCGATCATCCAGCCGCCGACCGCTTCGAAATAGCGGGCGAGATCAAGCTTGGTCACACCCTTGCCGTCGCCGGCGTCCGGCCACAGCTCCTTGTCGGGTTTTGAAATAACGACGCCCATCACCTCGGTGGATTTTCCGGCGGGCGAGGCCGGACGAGCCGTCGACTTGCCGGACTTGGCGGCGGTCCTGGCGGACAGTTTGGCGATCCTGGTCATGGCCGGCTTTTCCGCTTCTACTTCATCGGCCGGTTTGTCCTGGCGCAGTCCCTTGAAGGCCGCCTGCCGGATATTGCCGTCGCCGGTCCAGCCGGCGAACTCGATTTCGGCGACGAGCTCCGGCTTCAGCCAATGCACGTCGCGGGCCTTCTTCGGCGCATTCCTGCCGCCGAACGGACTCTTGTCGGAGGCGGCCGCCTTCAGCGCCGGCATGATGCGGCGGATCGTGTCCTGGCCGAAGCCGGTGCCGACCATACCGACAAAGGCGAGGTGATCGCCGCGATGGACCCCCGCCATCAGCGACCGGAATTTGCCGTTGGTGGTCTTCCATCCTCCCAGCACGACTTCATGTCCGGCCCGGCATTTGGCCTTGGTCCAGTTGTCGGAGCGCCCGGAGCGATAGGGCGCAACGAGTTTCTTCGAGACGATGCCCTCCAGCGACAGCTTGCAGGCCGACTGCAGGATGGCGTCGCCCCCGCTCTCGAAATGCTCGACATAACGGATCAGATGGCTCTTGCCCTTGCGCCCTTCCAGAAGTTTCTTCAATCGCTCCTTCCGCTCATGGAGCGGCAGCGAGCGGAGATCTTCGCCGCCGGAAAACAGCAGATCGAACGCGAAGAAGATGAGATTGTCGGTTTTGCCATCGGAGATGGCGGCCTGCAGCGCGGAGAATTCGGGCGCGCCATTGTGGTCGAGCGCGACGATCTCGCCGTCGATCAAGGCATCCGGCAACGCACTGCCCGCCTTCGCGATCGCCCTGAATTTGTCGCTCCAGTCCAGCCCCTTGCGGGTCATCAACGCGGCCTTGCCGCCCTCGACCCGCAATTGCACGCGGTAGCCGTCGAATTTTATTTCGTGGCACCAGCCCTCGCCCGACGGCGGACGATCGACCAGGGTGCAGAGCTGCGGCGCGACAAAGTCCGGCATCGCGGCCTTCTTGCCTTTGGCTGACTTCGCCGGTGTACGTGCCGTCGCCTTGGCTGATGCGGGCTTCTTGGTCGCCGCGCGAGCCTCGGCGGCATCGCCCCGGTTGGAATTCCACACCGCGTCGGCCTTGCCGCGCCCGGCCTTCGCCAGCATGAACGGTTTTGGCGCCTTGCCCTTGCCGGCGGCGATCTGCGCCATCGACCGTCCCGAGGCGACCGATCGATCGGCCTCCAGAATGTCGTTGGCCTCGCCTTCCCTGGCGAACTCGTCGCGATGCTTGATCAGCAGCCAGTTGGTGCGCTTGCCGCCATTGCGGTCGTGGCGCATCCGCACCAGCACCCAGCTGCCATGCAGCTTGTCGCCATCCAGCGTGAATTTGAGGTCGCCCTTCTTGAAGCCCCGCTCGGGGTCCTCCGATTCCCAGTAGCCGCGATCCCACAGCTGCACCGTACCGCCGCCATACTGGTCTTCCGGAATGGTCCCTTCGAAATCGCCATAGTCGAGCGGGTGGTCTTCCACCTCCACCGCCAGCCGCTTTTCATGCGGATCGAGCGACGGCCCTTTTGTCACGGCCCAGGACTTGAATACGCCGTCAAATTCCAGCCTGAGGTCGTAATGCAGCCGGGTGGCGTCATGCTTCTGGATGACAAAGCGCCGGCGCTTCGACGGCGCGACCTGGGCATCGCCCGAGGGCTCCGCCGTCTTCTCGAAATCGCGCATCTTGCGATAGGTGGACAAATTCCTCAGTGACACGATCAGATCCCACGCAACTGGAGTACCGGCGCCCGCCGCCCGACCTTAGGGCCTGGAACCAAAACCCTCAATTGCCGTTGAAGTTCCCGAATGCGTTTGCGCTGAATTTTCCTGAACACATAACGGGTTGGAGACATCATGGCCCCGCCACGCGCCTACTGGAAAGGCTCCCTGAAATTGTCCCTCGTATCGTGTCCGGTCGTGCTGTATCCGGCCTCGACGTCGGCCGAAAAGACCCGCTTCCACATGATCAACAAGGAGACCGGCAACCGGCTGAAGCAGCAGATGGTCGATGCCGAGACCGGCGACGTCGTCGAAACCGACCAGAAGGGGCGTGGCTACGAGCTGAAGAAGGGCGAATATGTCGAGATCGAAAAGGAAGAGCTCGAGGCGGTCCAGATCGAGAGCAACCACACCATCGACATCGACAGTTTTGTCCCCAGGGACGAGATCGACGAGCGCTACTTCAACAACCCCTACTACATCGCGCCCGACGGCAAGGCGGGCATCGACGCCTTCGCGGTGATTCGCGACGCCATGAAGGACAAGGACCGTGTCGCGCTGGCGCGCATCGTGCTGACCAACCGCGAGCATATCATCGCTCTTCAACCGTGGGACAAGGGCATGCTCGGCATCACGTTGCGCTATCCCTACGAGGTCCGCGACGCCGACGCTTACTTCGACGGCATCAGGAATCCGAAGATCTCGAAGGACATGGTGGAACTGGCGAGCCACATCCTCGACAGCAAGGCGGCGCATTTCGATCCCTCGAAATTCAAGGATGAATACGAAACTGCGCTGAAGACGCTGGTCCGCCGCAAGGCCGCCGGCAAGCCGGTCAAGGCCGCCGAGCCCGAGGAGAAGCCCGACAACGTCATCAGCCTGATGGATGCGCTGAAGCAGAGTTTGAAGGGCGGCAAGGGATCGGCCAAACGCGGCCGCCACGCGCCGGCACGCCGGGCCGCGCCGCGCCGGGCTGCCAAGAACGCGCACCGCTCGGCAGCGCGGGCGCGCAAGGCGGGGTGATTTGCTTACACCCTGCCCTGGAGGGGGAGGGTCGGCTCGCATCGCGCAAAGCAAGATGCGAGACGGGGTGGGGTGACGGACCCTCGGCTCGGGCACTGATCGAAACGAGAGACTGTCACCCCACCCCGCCGCTCCTTTCAGCCGCGTCGACCCTCCCCCTCCAGGGGAAGATCGGCGTTTTCGTTACTTCTTCGACTTCTTTGCGCCCTTGCGCTTCTTCGCCGTCTTGCGCTTCTTCGCGGCCTTCTTCGGCACCTTCTTGCCCTCCGCCCGCGCTTCGGAAAGGCCGATCGCGATGGCCTGCTTGCGGCTCTTGACCTTCTTGCCGGAGCGGCCGCTCTTCAGCGTGCCGGCCTTGCGCTTCTTCATCGCGCGGCCGACCTTGGCGGATGCCTTCCTGGAATATTTCCGTGCCATGAGTTTTCTCCCGGTTGCGGGAGAATAATCTCGGCAGTTTGCGAAAGTTCCACCTTCGCCGATTCCCAGCTCGGACTTGCCCTCGACCAAAGCTCGCGGCAGCCGTCGTGATCAGCGCGCGCTATCCCACATGCATGATCATCTGCCGGAAATCGCAAGGTCGACGCAACGCTCGTCATGAAAGCGAATGAATCATTTCAGCCAAGCCGAACGCAATCACCAGCAGAACGACCGGGGGATACAGCACCAGCGCTGGACCAAACCGAAGAAAACGCGGACTGTTCCCTTGCTTGTCCGGTCTACCGAAGTAAATCAACATTGCCGCCAACAGCAGCATGACTACTCCAAAGGACAGGTTCATATCGACGCTCCCCAACGCGCATCTGATTGTCGCCGCGTCCCCTGAGATCCGGCTGGTGTTACGCCGATCGCCGAAGGAGACTCGAATGCGTTGTTGAGTTTACATCCGGAATGAGAATCGGAAGCGGCAAGAACCGGTCTCAGCTGGTATCTTTAGTCCAACGCCGGAAATGCATGGAAATGCCGCAGCGCGTCATCGGCATCGGCAGCTTGACTGTGACGATAGCCGGCTTTTCATGTGGCTCGCCGCGGTAACCGTACGATTTTCGAGGCATTGTGCCTCGCCCGGGGGACCAAGCAATGCTTTATCGAATAGCTCGGCCCGTCAAGTATGCCGGTTTGGGATTCGCGGTGATCGCCATGCTTGCGTTCGCGATCGCTCCGTTCTCGACGCGGCTGATCGAACAGTGGTCGCGCAGCGACGTGGAGTCCCGGTCACGCCTCGTCTACAAGGCCATTCAAAACTCCGTGGTCCGGTCGATCGCAAATAATGAATTGTCGCGTCTGTCGGACATTTTCGAGAACGTCGCCCTCGACGACCGGCTTCTGGCTGTCGGCCTGTGCAATGATGCCGGCAGACTGATCAATCCCACCAAGCTGATGCCGGCGACATTCTCGTGCGACAAGGTCGCGCGGGCGGAAGCCGAAAGCTTCTCCACCATCTTCAATGACGGACGGCGCATCCTCGTCGGCGCCTTCCCGATCGTGGACCGCAACCAGAAGGCCTATCTGGTCATCCTCCACGATCTCAGCTTCATCGATGCCCGCTCGGGCGAAGCCCAGGCCCTCGTGATCGCAGCGCTGGCCGGAGTGGCGATAGCCATTGCTGGCGTGGCGGCCGTGTTCGTCGTGGTGATGCTGCGCGGCTGGATGACCTCTTTGCGCCGCGCGGTCGAGGAGGTTCGTTCCGGCGCCACATCATCGCCGCGTGCGCGCGACCGATCCGCGATCGACGACCAGATCAAGAAACTGCTGGGGGAAATCGAGGTCGGCCGCGAGACCATCACGTCAAGACAGATCGACTGGTCACCTGCCACGCTGCAGGAGCTGCTGCGCAAGACACTTCCCGATGCCGAGGTGCTCGTGATCTCCAACCGCGAGCCATACATTCACAATCGGGAGAACGGCAAGATCTCCCTGCAGACACCGGCCAGCGGCCTGGTATCGGCACTCGAGCCGGTGATCCGGGCGTGCGGCGGAACCTGGATCGCCCATGGCAGCGGAAATGCCGACCGGGAGACCGTCGACCGTGACGACAAGATCCGCGTTCCGCCGGACGCGCCTTCCTACACGCTGCGGCGAATCTGGATTTCCGATGAGGAGCAGGACGGTTACTATTACGGCCTTGCCAACGAAGGCCTCTGGCCGCTGTGCCACATTGCATTCGTGCGGCCGCAGTTTCGCGAAGCCGACTGGCGACAATACGAGGTGATCAACGAACGGTTCGCCGATGCCGTGGTCCAGGA
>JAUXWH010000177.1 GCA_030681365.1 Bradyrhizobium sp. | reverse complement strand
TGTCGAGTTGCCGCTAAACCTGCAACATCGGATGACGCGATTTCAGTGGGTTGCGTGTGTCGGTGGCGGGCAGCATTGCCATTGAAGCTGCAACATCGCGGTGGGCGAGTTTGGTTCTCAGCTCACAGGACACCCCAGGCCTTATAGCGTCCGCGGCCGGTCAACTCGCGCGGGACCGAGCCAATTTCCCTTATCATCAGGTCGGCGGCGCGTGTCGTGATGCGCAAGGCCTTCGCTGCCATCGGGACGGTCACCACCGGATGCGAGATGAACAGATCGACGAGCTCGCGCAGCCGCGAATTCTTCCGTCGGCCGGTGAGTTTCAGGCTCATCACCTTGTGGGCGAGCGAGAGCCGATCGAGCTCCTTGTAGCCAACGCTGGCGGCGGTCTCGACCCATTCAAGAAATCCCATGATCCGCTCGGAGGGTTGGTGATGGCCGGCGCGGCGGTATTTGGCATGCCGCCCGCCGAGATCGATCGCTGCCAGATGATGCTTGGTCTTGGCCTTCGAACGCAGGACCAGGGCGGCCATCAGGCCGGCTCTTGCGCTGCCGTGCTGGATCGGTTCGAGCCGCAGCCATTGATCCCATGCGACCGCGGCGCCGATCAGCGCCGGCAATTTGTCGACCTCGCCGATGGCGGTGCGCCATGCCAACAGCCGCTGGGCTTCGTTCCAGTCAGGCTCATAAATCAGCTCGTCGAGTTCGTGATCGTCCGCTCCGCCTCGCGCTCGCCTGGTGCTTTCGAGGCCCAAAATACCCTCGTCGGACATCAGCCATTCGATGGGCCGCCGCCGCGCCAGGCGGCGCATCCGCACCATCGTCCAGGCATGGCTGGTCTCCTGATCGACCATGCGGCGGTTGGTATTGGCGTCGAGCAGCACCAGATCTTCGAGGTGGACCAGCTCTCCTTGCATCCAGCGCGTGGCGCAGGCCTCGTGGAAATCGGCGCGTGACGCAAATCCCTCGCTAAACGGGCTGGATTTGAGCCGCTCGTCGAGCCGCAGCAAGGCGTCGTTGGACCGCTCGAACGCCGGGCTCGCTGCAATCTCGGCGGCGATGCGGTAAGGGACGCTCATTTCGCTATCGCATTTCTGTTGATGATGGGCGCCATCGCATCGATCCGGCTCGACACGGAGACGTGATGGCGCGAGTCTGATGCGGGGTGCGTCGAAGGCGAGCGGCGCCGATGTCCGAGCCGGACAATGCGGTCGGTTGGCAGGTGGCCTGCGAGCGGGCAGCCATCCTTCGGCGCACGGTTGCCGGCCCCGAGGGCCGGCGCGAACTGACGCTCGGCGAGGCGGCGCGCCTGCTCGGGGTCGATCGCAGCACCCTCTACCGCTGGCGCCGGCGTTTTCGGAGCGATGAACGCGCCTCGGCCTTGCTGCCCTCTCCCAAGGGCCGGCGAAGAGGTGCGCAGATTCTGGCTCCCGCCCTCGAGGCGCTGGTGGCGCGCACCATCGAGACGTTCTACCTGTCGAGCGAGGCGCCGAGCCTTGCCGCGGTGGTGAGGCGGATCCAGGCCGAGGCGTGCCGGGCGGGCATGGGCAAACCGGCATGGCGCACGGTGCGGCGCCGGATTGAGGCGGTCGATACCCGCGAACGGCTTCGACGCCGCGAGGGCACGGCGGCCGCGGCAAGCTGTGAACCGGTGATCGGCCACTACGGCATCACGGAGCCCCTGGCCGTCGTGCAACTCGATCATACGGTCGTCGATGTCATCGTCGTCGATGATCTCGATCGCAGGCCGGTCGGTCGGCCGGTGGCGACCTTCGCGATCGATGTGGCGACCCGCATGGTCACTGGCTTTTATCTTGGCTTCGATGAGCCGTCGGTGTTGCGAGCAGGCGTGTGCCTGTCGCAGTCGGTGTTCGAGAAGGAGGCTTGGCTCACGGCGCGCGGCGTCAGCCTTCCCTGGCCGGTTTCTGGGCTGCCTCGCGCGGTTCATGTTGATAACGCCGGAGAGTTTCATGCCAGCGCCTTCACGCGCACGCTGCAGGACCACGGCATTCAAATCCTCTATCGGCCGATCGGCAAGCCGCATTTCGGGGGCCATGTGGAAAGGCTGATCGGAACGCAGATGGGTGCGGTGCATCTGTTGCCCGGCACGACCTTTTCGAACACGATCGCCAAGGGGTCTTATCCCTCCGAGGCTCAAGCGGCGATGACGCTTGGAGAACTCGAGCGCTGGATGCTGCTCGAGATTCTCGGCGTCTACCACCAGCGCATTCACGCCGGTCTGTCGCGCCCACCGATCGCGCTCTGGGAGGAGCGCACGCGTGGATTGGCGTTGCCGTTGCCCAAGAACCGCATGGCCTTCTTTGTCGGTCTGCTGCCGATGGAGCGACGCATGGTCCGGCGCGACGGGGTGCGCTTGTTCGGTATTCACTACTGGTCGGACGCGCTCGTCGACCTTCCCGGCCGAAGCCATGCAAGGCTGGAAGTTCGCTATGATCCCCGCGACTTGTCGCGGATCTATGTTCGCCGCCCGCAGGGGCAATTTGTCGAGGCCGCCTTCCGGGATCTCGGCCGGGCGCCGATCTGCCTGTGGGAGCATCGCCGGGCGGTGGGCCGGCTGCGGGCGCAAGGTCGCGCGGAGTTGAATGAAGCGCTGATCTTCGAGACGATCGAGGCGCAACGCGCCGTTGAAGACGCGGCGCGGCGTAGCGCCAAGGAGGCGCGCCGGCAAATTGTCCGTCGCCCTCACGTGACCGCGCGGCCGCCCGAGCGATCGCGTCCGCAGATCGGCGCGATCAATACCGACGATCCTTCCTTGCGCCTCTTCGACATGGAGGTCATTCATGACAAACAGCGCGGCTGAAGAGCGCTTGCGGGGCGGCTTTCTCGCGAACGCGAGTGACGAGGCGCGCCTGCGCGAGGTGAGGTCCGACCGTTGGATCTCTTATCCAAGAGCCGAAATCATTCTCAGCCAAATGGAGCGCATTCTGGCGCATCCGCGCAACTGGCGCATGCCGAGCCTGTTGGTCCTGGGTGAGGCCGGGATCGGCAAGACCCAGATCGACCGGAAGTTTGCGCGGTTGCATCCCCCCGAGATCGGGCGGGAGCGTGGCCGTACCACGATGCCGGTGCTCTCGATGCAGATGCCGCCGGGCGTCACCCAGCGCATCCTCTATCTGACGCTGCTGGAAACCCTGGGGGTGCGGCACGGCGCTGGTCGCTCGATGTTCGAGACCAAGATGCAGGTGTTGCGGCTTCTGCGCGATCTCGAAGTGAAGGTCATCGTCTTCGACGAGGTGCACAACTTGCTGGCGGGCGGTTTCCGGGAGCAGCGCAAGATGCTCGCTGAACTGCGCTACCTTTCCAACGAGCTCATGATCTCCTTTGTTTGTTTCGGCATCCACGATGCGCGCGAGGCGTTTGCCGGCGATCCGCAGCTGGCACGTCGCTTCGGCCTTTCGGAACTTGGCGCCTGGGACCTCGACATGGAGTTCGCGGCGTTGATCGCGACCGTGTTGAAGAGCTTGCCTTTGCGGGCGCCGTCGACGCTGAGCGCCGAGGCTCTGAGGGTCATGATCCGGCTGACGCGGGGCAACACCGCGCGGATCTTCGAGATGATGGGAGATCTCGCGGTCGAGGCCATCCGATCGGGCGAGGAGCAGATCACGGATCAACATGTCGAGCGCTGGCGGCCCAGCCTGTTCGAGCGCACTGTCGTCGCGTGAGGCATTTAGATAGACTAGCGGCGCCTGATGTTGCACGTCAGTGTCAGTGCTTGAGATGGTGCGGAATAAAGGTCAGCGCGACAAGTGCAGCCCAGGGCATCGGATCGGGGATTGGGTAGCCGGAATGCAAGGTCTTGATAACCTTAACAGGAATCGGTCAAACGGAAGCTAGCACGGAGTTGTGTTCCGTCATAGCGAGGCCGTGCACGCGACGTGTATCGCTATCGATAACTAGCCCTTATCGATAGCGTTGGACGTCAGAACAAATCAGCGATTCTGTCCGCCCAGATCCCGGAAATCGCGACCGCCAAACGCCAGATCGACGAGAGATCGCATCCCCATGACGGCCCCCGTCCCTCTTCCGGAAGGGTAAATTCGCCTCCCGTCCGGTCGCCGCTGCGGCCGGCCCATTGCCTCAGGCGGCCTCGATATCGGTCTGCGGAAAATCACCGCCCTTGAACATCAAGGGTTGTCCCAGATGCCGGGCGCAAGCATAGGCAAAGCAGTCCCCGAAATTGAGGCTCGCCCGATGCCGGCCCTTGCCGAACCGGTCGAAGGCGTCGAGCGCGAGCCGGGCCGTCTCGGGCGGCACCGCGACCACGGCGATCCCCATCAGCGCGAGATAGGTTTCGACCGCTTCTGCGGCGGTGCTGACCGAAAGATTAAGCACGCGCGCCACCGCGACGACCGCCTCCCACACCGCCAGCGGCGAGGTCAGACGCGTTCCGGTCTGCTGCAGGCGCGCCAAAAGCTCACGCGCCTCGTCCTCGTCGGTTAGGAGCGCGGTCAAGGCCGAGGCGTCGATGAACATCAGATGTGCTCATACAGGCTGTCGCGGAACGCCTTGTCGGCCGGCTGTCCTTTGGCGGGGTTGCCCCTGGCGCGCAGATCCCGGCAGAATTTTACGCCGAGGTCGACCAAAGACGGCTTCCCCTGCTCGCGCTCAAGTTCATGGGCGAGGGCTGCGTGCACTGCGTCGGTGAGACCGATTTTTTTCAGCGCCGCCACCTTGCGGGCCAGCGCGTCGGTCTCTGGGTTCTTGATGTGGAAGGCCATGGCTTGCCTCGCTATCCGATATCGTGTATCCGTATATATCGTCACGGGTACACGAAGTAAAGGGGCGGCCGGCACGCTTTTTGGAGACTTCGGTGGCCGTGACGGCCTGGGCCATGACGTG
>JAUXWH010000149.1 GCA_030681365.1 Bradyrhizobium sp. | reverse complement strand
GACGTCTCGCTCGACGTGGTCCGGAGCTTCACCGAAAAAGTCCGCGAGCAGGCGATCGGCGCCACCGTGGTCAAGTCGGTGACCCCCGGCCAGATGGTGGTGAAGATCGTCCATGACGAGCTGATCGCCACGCTCGGCTCCGACGGCCAGACCATCGACTTCAACGCCGTGCCGCCGGTCGCCATCATGATGGTCGGCCTGCAGGGCTCCGGCAAAACCACCACCACCGCCAAGCTCGCGCGGCGCCTGACCCAGCGCGACAAGCGCAAGGTGCTGATGGCCTCGCTCGACATCTACCGCCCGGCGGCGATGGAGCAGCTCGCGGTGCTCGGGCGCGATCTCGAGATCCAGACCCTGCCGATCGTGGCCGGCCAGAAGCCGGCGCAAATTGCAAAACGCGCGCTGGAGGCGGCGAAACTCGGCGGCTACGACGTGGTGCTGCTCGACACCGCCGGCCGCACCACGCTTGACGAAGAAATGATGACGGAGGCGGCCGAGATCAAAGCCGTCGCCAACCCGCATGAAGTGCTGCTGGTCGCGGATTCGCTGACCGGCCAGGACGCGGTCAACCTCGCGCGCTCGTTCGACGAACGGGTCGGCCTCACCGGCATCGTGCTGACCCGGGTCGACGGCGACGGCCGCGGCGGCGCCGCGCTGTCGATGCGCGCGGTCACCGGCAAGCCGATCAAGCTGATCGGCACCGGCGAAAAGACCGACGCGCTGGAAGATTTTCATCCCGATCGAATCGCCGGCCGGATTCTCGGCATGGGCGACGTGGTGTCGCTGGTAGAAAAGGCCGCCGCCAATATCGACGCGGAAAAGGCCGCGCGCACCGCCGAGCGGATGCGCAAGGGCCAGTTCGACCTCAACGACATGCGCGAGCAGTTGATGCAGATGGCCAGTATGGGCGGCATCTCCGGCTTGATGGGCATGATGCCCGGCATTGCGAAAATGAAGAACCAGATCGCCAACGCCGGGATCGACGACAAGATCATCAAGCGTCAGGTCGCGGTGATCGATTCGATGACCCGGCAGGAGCGCAAGAACCCCGACATTCTCAAGGCCAGCCGCAAGAAGCGCATTGCCGCCGGTGCCGGTCTCAAGGTCGAGGAAGTCAACAAGCTCCTGAAGATGCACCGGAACATGGCCGACATGATGAAGGCCATGGGCCAGGGCAAGCGGGGCCCGATGGCCGGCATCGCGCAAGCGATGGGTTTTGGCGGCGGCATGCCGTCGCCCGAGCAGATGAAGGCGCTGGCGGAAAAAATGCCGGGTGGCGCCGGCCCCGGCGGCCTGCCCGCACTGCCCAAGGATCTGCCCGTGGGCCTGCGCTCCGGCCTGCCGAATTTGCCGGGGCTTACAGGCCTCAGCGGCAAGCCGACCTTGCCGGGCCTCGGCGGCTTCCCCGGCCTGGGGAAGAAGAAATGAAGATCGCACGACCCTCTCACCCCGTCATTCCGGGGCGCGAAGCGAACCCGGAATCTCGAGATTCCGGGTCTGGTCCTGCGGACCATCCCGGAATGACGGGCTAATCAATTCAACATCCATTCAAACAGATACCCCGAAGGAGAACTCCATGTCAGTCGTTATCCGCCTCGCTCGTGCCGGCACCAAGAAGCGCCCGGTCTATCACGTCGTCGTCGCCGACTCGCGCTTTCCGCGCGATGGCCGCTTCATCGAGCGTCTCGGCCACTTCAATCCGCTGCTGCCGAAGGACAACGAAGCCCGGCTGAAGCTCGACATGGACAAGGTCAAGGGCTGGCTCGCCAAGGGCGCGCAGCCGTCGGACCGCGTGTCACGCTTCCTCGATGCCGCCGGGGTGCTCAAGCGCGCCGCGCGCAACAATCCGGAAAAGGCCCTGCCGCGCAAGGAGCGCAAGGCCAACGCCGAAGCTGCCGCAGCCGCCTCCGCTGCCGCCGCCTCCGCCGCCAAGGCGGCAGCCGCTGCAGCCGCCGCCGCGGCCAAGAAGTAAGCGCGACCACGCGTGGCGATGCCGGCAAAAATCTGCATCGCCCGCATCGGCGCCCCGCATGGCGTGCGGGGTGCGGTGAAGCTGTGGACTTTTACGGAAGATCCGTTTGCGGTTCAGACTTACGGGCCGCTCGTGACAAAAGACGGCGCGCGGTCGTTCGAGATCGCGACCGCCCGCGAGGCCAAGGGCCATCTGGTGGCGACGCTGAAAGGCATCGCCACCCGCGAGGAGGCCGAACGGCTCAACGGCATCGAACTCTACATCGCGCGCGAAAAACTTCCCGATACCGACGAGAATGAATATTACCACGCCGACCTGATCGGGCTTGCCGCGGTGACATCGGCGGGCGAGCCGCTCGGCCGCGTCGCCGCGATCCACAATTTCGGCGCCGGCGACATCATCGAGATCGCGCCGCCCAGCGGCTCAACGATGCTGCTGCCGTTCACCAACGCCATCGTGCCGACGGTGGACCTCGCAGGCGGACGCGTGGTGATCGAACTGCCGAATGAAATCGTGGGCGACGAGCCCTAGCTTGTCATCGCCGGACTTGATCCATCTTTTCGAAGGCGATGGATACGCGGGTCAAGCCCGCGTATGACGAGCTCAAATCCAATTGCGATACTTAAACATGACTTGGCGCGCGACCGTCCTCACCCTGTTTCCGGACATGTTCCCGGGTCCGCTCGGCATCAGCCTGGCGGGCAAGGCGCTGGCGTCCGGGCTGTGGGCGCTGGAGGCGCGGGACATCCGGGCCTCGGCCACCGACCGCCACCGCAGCGTCGACGACACCCCGGCCGGCGGCGGCCCCGGCATGGTGCTGCGCGCCGACGTGCTGGCGGATGCCATCGACGCCGCTGGTATCACCCCGGATCGTCCCAAGCTGCTGATGAGCCCGCGCGGTCGGCCATTGACCCAGTCACGGGTGGTGGAACTCGCCGCCGGGCCCGGGCCCCTGATCGTGTGCGGCCGGTTCGAGGGCATCGACCAGCGGGTGATCGAGGCCCGCCGGCTGGAGGAGGTTTCGATCGGCGATTACGTGCTTTCGGGCGGCGAAATCGCCGCTTTGGCGCTGATCGACGCCTGCGTCCGGCTGCTGCCGGGCGTAATGGGCAAGCTCGCCTCCGGCGAGGACGAGAGCTTTTCCGATTCGCTACTGGAATACCCGCAATATACCCGTCCGCAGGAGTTCGAGGGCCGGCCGATCCCGGAAGTCCTCACCTCCGGCGATCACGCCAGGGTGGCGGCGTGGCGGCGTGCCGAAGCCGAGGCCCTGACCAGGTCGCGGCGACCGGATTTATGGGCCGCCAGGAAGGCCTCGGCGGAAGCCCAGACAGGGACTGGCCAAAAACGCCCAAAAAACACGACGGACGGGTGACAAGCTCTGGCCTTTGCCGTATAGGAGCGCCAAATCCGCGCAATGGCAGGATAGATGGACGTTCGCGCAGCCCGCGCCTTGCAGGCTGGGGCGCGCCGCCGATGGAGATTTTCAAGATGAACCTCATTCAAGAGCTCGAAAAAGAGCAG
>JAUXWH010000148.1 GCA_030681365.1 Bradyrhizobium sp. | reverse complement strand
CTACCTCGCTTACGCGCTCTCGACCATCATGCACCGCGCGCTGCCGGACGCCCGCGACGGCCTGAAGCCGGTGCACCGGCGCATCCTCTATGGCATGCGGCTGCTGCGGCTCGACCCCGGCACGCCGTTCAAGAAATCGGCAAAAATCGTCGGCGACGTGATGGGCTCGTTCCATCCGCATGGCGACCAGTCGATCTATGATGCGCTGGTGCGGCTCGCGCAGGATTTCTCCTCGCGCTATCCGCTGGTCGACGGCCAGGGCAATTTCGGCAATGTCGACGGCGACAATGCCGCGGCCTACCGCTACACCGAAGCCCGCATGACCGAGGTCGCGCGGCTGCTGCTGGACGGCATCGACGAGGACGGCGTCGAGTTCCGCCCCAATTACGACGGCCAGTCGAAAGAGCCGGTCGTGCTGCCCGGCGGCTTTCCGAACCTGCTCGCCAACGGCGCGCAGGGCATCGCGGTCGGCATGGCGACCTCGATCCCGCCGCACAACGTCGCCGAGCTCTGCGATGCTGCCCTGCATCTGATCGACAAGCCCGATGCAAAATCGAAGGCGCTGCTGAAATGGGTCAAGGGCCCGGATTTCCCGACCGGCGGCATCATCGTCGATTCCAAGGAGAGCATCACTGAGGCCTACATGACCGGGCGCGGCGCGTTCCGCACCCGCGCCAAATGGGCGCAGGAAGAGGGCGCTCGCGGCACCTGGGTGATCGTGATCACGGAAATCCCGTGGCTGGTGCAGAAATCGCGGTTGGTGGAAAAAATCGCCGAGCTGCTGACCGCGAAGAAGCTGCCGCTGGTCGACGACGTCCGCGACGAATCGGCCGAGGATGTCCGTTTGGTGATCGAGCCGAAGTCCCGCGCGGTCGATCCGGAACTGCTGATGGAATCGCTGTTCAGGCTGACCGAGCTGGAAAGCCGGATTCCGCTGAACCTCAACGTGCTGGTAAAGGGCCGTATCCCGAAGGTGCTCGGCCTCGCCGAGTGTTTGCGCGAATGGCTCGACCATCTGCGCGACGTGCTGGTGCGGCGTACCAATCATCGCAAGGAACAGATCGAGCATCGGCTGGAAGTGCTCGGCGGTTACCTGATCGCCTATCTCAACATCGACAAGGTGATCAAGATCATCCGGACCGAGGACGAACCGAAGCCCGCGCTGATGAAAGCGTTCAAGCTGACGGAAATCCAGGCCGACGCCATCCTCAACATGCGGCTGCGCAGTTTGCGCAAGCTCGAGGAATTCGAGATCCGCACCGAGGACAAGAACCTTCGTGCCGAGTTGAAGGGTATCAAGGGCATTCTCGGCTCCGAATCCGAACAGTGGTCCAAGGTCGGCGAGCAGGTGCGGAAAGTTCGCGACATTTTCGGGCCGAAGACGCCGCTCGGCAAACGCCGCACGCAATTCGCCGACGCGCCCGAGCATGACCTCGCCGCGATCGAGGAAGCGTTCGTCGAGCGCGAGCCGGTCACCGTGGTGGTTTCCGAAAAGGGCTGGGTGCGCACGCTGAAGGGCCACGTCGCCGATCTCTCGACCCTGACCTTCAAGACCGACGACAAGCTCGACAAGGCGTTCTTCGCCGAGACCACGTCAAAGCTGCTGCTGTTCGCCACCAACGGCCGCTTCTATTCGCTCGACGTCGCCAAGCTGCCGGGCGGCCGCGGCCATGGCGAGCCGATCCGCATGTTCATCGACATGGAGCAGGAGACCGCGATCGTCTCGCTGTTCGTCAACAAGGGCGGCCGCAAGTTCCTGATCGCCAGCCTCGAAGGCCAGGGCTTTGTCGTCAACGAGGACGATTGCGTCGGCA
>JAUXWH010000134.1 GCA_030681365.1 Bradyrhizobium sp. | reverse complement strand
CCGCGGCTTCAAGGACGGCATCGTCTATCTCAACATGAAGGGCGCCTGCGCCGGCTGCCCGTCCTCCACCGCGACGCTGCAGCACGGCATCCAGAACCTGCTGAAGCATTTCGTGCCCGACGTGGTCGAAGTCCGGCCGATGTGAGCGCCGCCAAAACCATGGTATTTTCGACGTCATGCCCGGGCTCGTCCTGGGCATCCTCGTTTTGATCGTAGAGTCTCCTCGTAGAAAAGACGTGGATGGCCGGGACGAGCCCGGCCATGACGGCGAGAACCGCGCGCCTTTCGCCGTGGATAATGCTACCAATCCACCATGCTGATCCTCGCCATCGATACCGCACTCGACGCCTGCGCCGCCGGCGTGCTGGATACCGACACCGGCGGGCTGATCGCGCAGGAATCGCAGGCGATGAAGCGCGGCCATGCCGAGGCCCTGATGCCGCTGATCGCGCGGGTCATGAAGGCGTCCGGCGTTGCCTTCACATCGCTCGACCGCATCGCGGCGACCACCGGACCCGGTAGTTTTACGGGACTGCGGGTCGGTCTTTCCGCAGCGCGCGGCATTGGCCTCGCCGCCGGCAGACCGGTGGTCGGGCTGACCACGCTGACGGCCTATGCCGCGCCCGTCGTCGCCCAGAACGCCGCGCAGCCGGTGATCTCGGCGATCGATGCGCGGCATGATCATGTGTATTTCCAGGTGGTGAGCGGCGACGGCAGTTCGCTGGTCCGGCCGCGCGTCGCGCCGATCGAGGAGGCGCTGGAAGCCGCCCGATTCGGCGCGCCGCATCTGGTGGGCAACGCCGCCCAGATTCTCAGCCAGCGCTGGCCGGCCGACGCGCCGCCGCCGTTCAAGGTCGATTCGCAACCGGCGCCTGATATCGCCTGGGTGGCGTGGCTGGGGGCTGCGGTCAGTCCGGATACCGCGCCGGCGCGGCCGTATTACCTGCGCGCGCCCGACGCCAAGCCTGCACAGGACGCGCTGCAGAGATCCGCGCCGCCGCCGTCATGATGCGTCAAATAAGTTCGTGGTTGTCCAAATGGTGGCACGGCGGCACCGCGACAGTCGAGCCCGCGGCGCCGCGCGACGCGGCCCGTCTGGCGCAATTGCACGGCGCTTCGTTTCACCGCGGCTGGGGCGAGGCCGAATTCGAGACCATGCTGAGCGAGCGCAACACGCTGGTGCATCGCCTCCGGCAGGGACGGAAGATCATCGGCTTCGCGGTGTCGCGCATGGCCGCGGACGAGGCCGAAATCCTCTCGATCGCGGTGGCCGCCGATCAGCGCGGCCGTGGCCTGT
This sequence comes from Bradyrhizobium sp., assembly GCA_030681365.1. Taxonomy (GTDB): domain Bacteria; phylum Pseudomonadota; class Alphaproteobacteria; order Rhizobiales; family Xanthobacteraceae; genus Bradyrhizobium. The sequence goes on along the minus strand of JAUXWH010000134.1, from coordinate 2,039 downwards.
CGCACAACCTGCTGCTGACCCATCTCGGCCACTTGGCCGGCCGTGGCGTGCGAACGATATTCCTCGAAGTCGAGGAAAATAACCAGCCGGCGCGGCGGCTGTACGAACGGGCCGGATTTGCCGTCGTGGGACGCCGCGAACGGTATTACCGGGAGGCCAACGGGGAACAATTGAACGCCCTTCTGATGCGTCGCGACTTGTCGTAGCGCGCCCGGAGTGGCAGAAAGGGCCTTGCAAGGGACGCATGATCTTTTCGCCGATCACGCGTTGCCGAAGGCGGACGAATCATGACTGCATTGAAATCCACGCCCGTGCCCAAGGCCACCGATATCGAGTCGCGCTGCGCCGCCACCGGCATGCGCATGACCGAACAGCGCCGCGTCATCGCGCGCGTGCTGGCGGAAGCGGTGGATCACCCCGACGTCGAGGAACTGTATCGCCGCTGCGTCGCAGTCGACGACAAGATCTCTATCTCCACGGTTTATCGCACGGTAAAACTGTTCGAGGATGCCGGGATCATCGAGCGGCATGATTTCCGCGAGGGCCGCGCCCGCTACGAGCAGATGCGCGACAGCCATCACGACCATCTGATCAACCTGCGCGACGGCAAGGTGATCGAATTCACCAACGAGGAAATCGAGAAGCTGCAGGCCGAAATCGCCCGCAAGCTCGGCTACAAGCTGATCGATCATCGACTCGAACTGTATTGCGTCCCGCTGGACGACGACAAAGCCTGATCCATCGCCTTTCAACCGAAGTGGTCATCCGGGGCGGCTCGCAGGGCCGAACCTCAGATGTGCCATTGCACATCGGGGAATCGCCAGATTCCGGCTTCGATTGTGCCGGATCGCCCCGGAATGACGGCTATTACTCTGGATTTTCCGGACTTTAGCCTATATCTGAACCCTGCGCCGCAATGGCGCCACCTCGGCACAGCATTCAGGTTCCATGGGCCCGCCGCGCAAGCTGCATATCAAGTCATACGGCTGTCAGATGAACGTCTACGATGCACAACGCATGGTGGACACGCTGGCGCCCGAGGGCTTTGTCGAGACATCGAGCGTGGATGACGCGGACCTCGTGATTCTCAACACCTGCCACATCCGCGAGAAGGCGTCGGAGAAAGTCTACTCCGAACTCGGACGGCTGCGCGTCGTCAAGGACGAGGCCGCTAGAGCCGGCCGCCAGATGAGCATCGCGGTAGCCGGCTGCGTCGCGCAGGCGGAAGGCGCCGAGATCATCCGCCGCGCGCCCGCGGTCGACGTGGTGGTCGGCCCGCAAAGCTATCATCATCTGCCGCAGCTGTTGGCGCGGGCCAAGAGCCACGGCCGCGCGGTGGAGACCGAATTTCCGGTCGAGGACAAATTCGGCTTTCTCGCGCCGCCGAAGCCCGATGCGATCCGGGCGCGCGGCGTCTCGTCTTTCGTCACGGTGCAGGAAGGCTGCGACAAGTTTTGCACGTTCTGCGTGGTGCCCTATACGCGCGGCGCGGAGGTTTCGCGCCCGGTCGCGAAGATCGTCGACGACGTGCTGAGGCTCGCCGACAATGGCGTGCGCGAAGTCACCCTGATCGGCCAGAACGTCAATGCCTATCACGGCGAGGGGCCCGGGGGGCGGACCTGGTCGCTCGGCGCATTGCTGCATCGCCTTGCCGATATCCCCGGCATCGCGCGGCTGCGCTATTCGACCAGCCATCCCCGCGATGTCGACGACACGCTGATCGCGGCGCACCGCGATTTGCCTGAACTGATGCCATTCGTGCACCTGCCGGTGCAGTCGGGGTCCGACCGGATTCTGGCCGCCATGAACCGCAAGCACAGCGCCGACGATTACCGCCGCGTCATCGACCGGTTCCGTGCAGTCCGGCAAGACATTGAATTTTCATCGGATTTCATCGTGGGCTTCCCCGGCGAGACCGACGAAGATTTCGCCGCGACCCTCGCGCTGGTCCGGCAAATCGGATACGCTGGCGCCTATTCGTTCAAGTATTCGCCGCGGCCCGGCACGCCGGCGGCGGACATGCGGGAGACGGTGTCAGC
>JAUXWH010000129.1 GCA_030681365.1 Bradyrhizobium sp. | reverse complement strand
GCGCGCGGCCGACAACAGCGCCGACTGCACCATGGCCTCGCGGGTCACCGCGCGGACATCCTTCGGCGCCGGCAGCAGCGCGTTTTCGTCCATCAGTTTGGTCAGCAGTTCCTGATCCAGCGATCCCCAATTGGCGCCGATTCGAACCGTCTTGTTGTACTTCAGCGCCATCTCGACGATGTCGGTGAACTGGGTGTCGCGCTTGGCCTTGAAACCGACATTGCCGGGATTGATGCGGTATTTGTCGAGCGCCTCGGCGCAGGCGGGATGATCGGCCAGCAGCTTGTGGCCAATGTAATGGAAATCGCCCACCAGCGGCGTGGTGATGCCTCGCTTGCGCAGGCCGTCGCGGATATGCGGTACGGCGGCAGCGGCTTCGTCGCGGTCGACGGTGATGCGCACCATTTCGGAGCCGGCACGCGACAAGGCCGCGACCTGCGCGATCGTGCCCTCGATGTCGGCGGTGTCGGTGTTGGTCATCGACTGCACCACGATCGGCGCACCGCCACCGACGGCGACGTTGCCGACCATGACCTGGGTGGTCCTATGCCGGGCGCTGGGACCGGCGATGTCGTCGTCGGCAAGTTTTTCGGGTCTGTTCATGGGGTCTCGAATATCAGGTTTTGGTGACATTCACCAAGGGGCCAGTGGGCAGATGCCGACGCCCGTTCTTAAGTCGGATTTTTCTCTTTTTGGTTCAATAGCTTCGAGCCATTTCGCGGCAAAGCAAGGCTTTCGCGCCGCGCTGGCCCTTAACCGCTATATCGGGCCGGAATCGGGGGATTAAAGGGCAAACCCTGAGGGGGAGCCAGCCTTTTCAGCCCTTTCCACCTGCCCTAGCATGACAGGAACCGGGAGGAACAACTGATGCCAGTACGCGACGGGCTTGTGACAACGGCGGAACTCGCCGCCATCCTGGAACAGCCCGATCTGCGGCTGTTCGATTGCACCACCTACCTCGAATACCAGCCGGAAGGCTCCGGCGTTCCCTACATCGCGGTGCCGGGACGGCACACCTTCGAGGCCGGGCATATTCCGGGCGCGGATTTTCTCGACCTGCAGGGCGAATTCTCGCAAGCCGGCATCGAGCTTCATTTCATGATGCCGGCCACCGCGCAGCTTGAGGCCGCGTTCGGCCGTCATGGCATCGGCGCGGGCAGCCGGGTGGTGCTGTACTCGATCGGCACGGCGATGTGGGCGACGCGGTTCTGGTGGATGCTGCAATCGCTCGGCTACGACAATGTCGCGGTGCTGGACGGCGGCTTCGACGCCTGGAAGGCCGAGGGACGCGCGATCGAGACGGGGCCTGCAAAAGGCTATCCGCCGGCGACCTTCACGGCCAAACCGCGGGCCGGATATTTCGTCGACAAGCACGAGGTGCTGAAGGCCAGCACCGATCGCAACACCGTGGTCGTCAATGCGCTCAACCCGCAACTGCACAGGGGCCTGGAGCCGAGCCGTTACGGCCGGCCGGGGCATATTCCCGGCAGCGTCAACGTGTCGGCGGCAACGCTGGTCGATCCCGCGACAAAGGCCTTCGTGCCGCTGGCGGAGGCGGCGACGAAATTCGCATCGCAAGGCGTGACAAAAGACAAGCGCGTGGTCGCCTATTGCGGCGGCGGCATCTCTGCCACCATCGACTTGTTCATGCTGCACCGGCTCGGCTACGACAATCTCACGCTGTACGACGCCTCGATGGGCGAGTGGGCGAAGGATGAAACGCTGCCGATCGAAACGGGGTAGCGGTACGAGGCTCGCCGTCATCCTGAGGCGCGAGCTCTTGCGAGCCTCGAAGGATAAGCAGCGCTCACCTTCGTCGCAGCCATCCTTCGAGGCTCGCCGAAGACGGCGAGCACCTCAGGATGACGGCGCGATCGCTTCGAAGGACGATCGGTTCTTCACGCCGGCACATTCGGATCCGGCACGACCTTCGATCCCGAAACCTCGGGCCGGTTCACCAGGTAAAGCCCCGCGATCACCAATAGCGCCGCGACGCCGAAGGTGATCGTCAGCGTGTCGTGCAGGATGAAATAGCTGGCAACGACGCCGAACAAGGGGGTGATGAAGGTGAAGGACGATAACTTGCTGGCGGAATAGGTTTTTATCAAAGCAAACCACAGCAGGAAGGTCAGCCCGACCACCCAGAACGCCTGGTAGGCCAAAAGCGACAGCGACAGCGGCCCGGGCATGTGGGTCAATCGCTCGCCCGAGACCCATGCCGCGAAGCCGAGGATCGGGATCGACATCGCCACTTGGTAGCCGAGACCTTTTTCCGCCGGCGCCTTCAACAGCGAGGTGGCCTTGACCAGCAAGGTGGTCGCCGCCCACAGCGCGCCGCCGGCGACGATCAGGAGATCGCCGAGCAGCACGTCGGCGTCGACATTGGCCTGCGGAACGCCGATCGCCAGCGCCACGCCGGCAAAGCTCAAGGCGAGGCCGCCCCATTGCGACGCGCGCAACCGCTCGCCGAGAAACGAATAGGAGCCGAGCGCCACGAAAAACGGCGCGGTGTAGAGAAACACCACGGCGCGCGAGGCCGAGGTCAGCAGCAGGCCGCGATAGATCAGCACGAATTCGACGCCGAAGATGATGCCGGCGGCGAGGCCCGGCCACAGCGTGCCGTCACGGGCGAAAAACCTGACGCCGCGCCACCAGCCGATCATCAGCAGCACCGGCAGGGCGCCGACCGAGCGGATCAGCGCCTGCAGCATCGGCGGCACGTCCGGCAGCACCAGTTTAACCGCGATCTGATTGAAGCCCCAGCTCAGGCACAGCATCAGCATCAGCGCAATGGCGCCCGCGCTGAGCGGACGCCCGGCCGATGAGGGCATTTGATCTGACGACATTCATCCTCGCGACCGGCTTGGCGCCGTTTCTTATTATGCGGCCTTCTGGCAGTGCGCGCAGGTGCCGGTGATTTCGACGACGGACAGTTTTGGTGCGAAGCCGGAGGCGCGCGCCGCGGCATTGAGGCTTTGCACCACGGGCGCCGCCGGAATTTCGCCGACCGAACCGCAGCGCTCGCAGATCAGGAACGCCACCATCGCGGTGGCGTCGTGGTCGTGCGCGCAGGCCAGGAACGCGTTGCGGCTTTCGATGCGATGGACGAGACCGTTCTCCATCAGGAAATCGAGCGCCCGGTATACCGTGATCGGCGCCGGCCGCGGCATCGACTTGGCCAACTCGTCGATTACCTCATAGGCGCCGAGCGGACGATGGCTGGACAGCAGCGCCTCCAGCACCTGGCGGCGGGTCGGCGTGAATTTCTGCGCCTTGAGCTTGCAGACCTGTTCGGCATGCAGAAGCCCGTCCGCGGTGCAACGGCCGTGATCGTGATCGGGCGCAGGGAAGGTCGGCTTGGTCAGGTTCATGACGGTCCATGATGTAACGCGGATGAACCCGATGGTCCATGTTTCCGCAATCCGGTCGATTGCACCGCAACATCTGGGCTTTATTACCACACGGGCTGAAAAGCCGGTGTAAGCGCATTCCCGGCCCGGCCATGTGCTGTCCGCGGAGCAGCTCCGCGGCCGGCCCGATCCCTAACCAAGATTAACTTGAAAAGCCCGATTGATAAGCTAGCTTATAATATAGCTAGCTTACGGAGATGCCCGCCGATGTCCCCCGGTTCCGTGGATATGAACTTCCTGTTCACGCTGGGCGAAGTGCAGCGGATGATGCGCGCCTATGCCGACAAGCAGGCGGCGCGCTACGGCATCACCCGCGCGCAATGGGCGGTGCTGGCCAAGGTCGAACGCACCGAGGGCCTCAAGCAGTCGGAACTCGCCGAACAGATGGAAATGCAGCCGATTACCCTGACGCGGCTGATCGACAGGCTGTGCGAGGCCGGCTGGATCGAGCGCCGCAGCGACGCCAGCGACCGCCGCGTCAAC
>JAUXWH010000126.1 GCA_030681365.1 Bradyrhizobium sp. | reverse complement strand
GCTGACCCGCCGCGGCGGCGAGGATCTCGCGCTGGTCTATCTGCAGCTCTCGCTCTATCTCGCCCCCAATCATCCGCTGGCACTGCTGTCGCTGGCCGATCTCTACGAGTCGGTGAAGAAGCCGGCGATGGCGATCAAGGTCTACGCGCGCATGCCGGCCACCTCGCCGCTGAAGCGCAATGCGCAGATCCAGCTCGCCACCAATCTCGACGCCGCCGAGCGCAGCGAGGAAGCGATCAAGATCCTGAAGGACGTCACGGCGGAAGATCCCAAGGACATCGAAGCCATCATGGCGCTCGGCAACATCGAGCGCGGCCGCAAGCGGTTCGCCGACTGCGCCCAGACCTACACCCAGGCCATCGACGCGATGCCGCCGGGCAGCGAGAAGGGCGCCTGGGTGACCCATTATTACCGAGGCATCTGCTACGAACGCTCCAAGCAGTGGGCCAAGGCGGAAGTCGACATGCGCAAGGCGCTGGAGCTGCAGCCCGAACAGCCCCACGTGCTGAACTATCTCGGCTACTCGTGGATCGATCAGGGCATCAATCTCGACGAGGGCATGAAGATGATCAAGCGCGCCGTCGAGCAGCGCCCGGACGACGGCTACATCGTGGATTCGCTCGGCTGGGCCTATTACCGCATCGGCAATTTCGAGGACGCGGTGAAGAACCTCGAGCGTGCGATCGACCTCAAGCCGGAAGATCCGACCATCAACGACCATCTCGGCGACGCCTATTGGCGCGTCGGCCGCACCCTGGAGGCCAAATTTCAGTGGGCCCACGCCCGCGACCTGAAGCCCGAGCCGGAAGAACTGCCGAAGATCGAGGCCAAGCTCGAAAACGGCCTGCCGGAAGACACCTCGTCGGCGGCCTCCGCGGACAAGAAGAAAGAAGCCGGCAAGGACGGCGGTTGAGCACGGCTGATCGAAGGGCTGGTCGGTTATGCCGGCGTTGACGCAAGAGGCACGGGCCAAGGTCAACCTGACCCTGCGGGTGGTCGGGCGGCGCGTCGATGGCTATCACGACCTCGAAAGCGTGGTGGCGTTCGCCGATTGCGCCGACAGCCTGAGCCTGACGCCGGGCTCCAGCCTCAACCTCGCGGCCACCGGGCCGCTGGCGCAGGCCTGCGGCGAGCCTGAAGACAATCTGGTGTTCAAGGCGGCGCAGCTGCTCTCCGAGCGCGTGCCGGACCTTGTGCTCGGCGATTTCATTCTCGACAAGGTGCTGCCGGTCGCCGCCGGCATCGGCGGCGGTTCGGCCGATGCCGCAGCAGCCCTGCGGCTATTGGCGCAAGCCAACGATCTGGAACTCGACGATCCGCGCCTGATCGAAGTGGCGCGGCTGACCGGCGCCGACGTGCCGGTATGCCTTGCCTCCAACGCCTGCGTCATGACCGGGGTCGGTGATACCCTGCAGCCGCTGAGCCTGCCGAAGATGCCCTGCGTCATGGTCAATCCGCGCATTGCCGTCGCCACCCAGGATGTGTTCAAGGCGCTGGGCCTGCGCAACGGCCAGTTGCTGGTGAGCGCCACCGACGTGCTGCGCGGCACCGCCTGGCCGGAAGCCGGCGCCTCGCTCGAAGACTGGGTCGAGGCGCTCGCCGCCGGCTCCAACGACCTCGAAGCCCCGGCGATCCGCATTCAGCCCGTGATCGGCGAGGTGCTCGCCGCCCTCAGCGCCAGCAACGGCGCCTGGCTGGCGCGGATGTCGGGCTCGGGCGCGACCTGCTTTGCGATCTACGAGAACACCGCCGACGCCAGGCGCGCGGCGCAGCAGATCCAGACCGACCATCCCGGCTGGTGGGTGCATGCGGGGGTGTTGAGCTAGAGCGTCGCCGGCCGCCGCACGCTCCGCCGTCATCCTGAGGTGCGCGCCACTCTTCGGCGCGCCTCGAAGGATGGATGCGACGACGGTGCTCGCTGTCCATCCTTCGAGGCTCGCCGAAGAGGCTCACACCTCAGGATGACGGTGGTCTTGCTGCTGACGGCGGCACTGTCGCTTAATGCGACCTCGCCAGACAGAACGCCACCACCTGCTCCAGCGCGGTCTTCATCGGCGAGGCCGGAAACAGCGCCAGCGCATCGACCGCCATCGCGCCGTAATGCTGGGCGCGGTTGATGGTGTCTTCCAGCGCGCGGTGCTTGGTCATCAGCCCGATGGCGTGATCGAGATCGCCGTCGGCGATCTCGCCGCGTTCCAGAGCCTTGCTCCAGAACGCGCGCTCGGAGTCGTTGCCGCGGCGGAACGCCAGCACCACCGGCAGCGTGATCTTGCCCTCGCGGAAATCGTCGCCGATGTTCTTGCCGAGCTTGGCGGCCTTGCCGCCATAATCCAGCACGTCATCCACCAGCTGGAACGCGATGCCGAGGTTCATCCCGACCGAGCGGCAGGCGGTCTGCTCGGCCTTCGGGCGGTTGGCGATGACGGGGCCGACCTCGCAGGCCGCGGCGAACAGTTCGGCGGTCTTGCCGCGGATGACCGCGAGATATTCGTCCTCGGTGGTGGCGGTATTCTTCGCCGCCGCCAGCTGCATCACTTCGCCTTCGGCGATGGTGGCCGCGGCCGATGACAGGATGTCGAGCGCGCGCAGCGAGCCGACCTCGACCATCATCCGGAACGCCTGGCCGAGCAGGAAATCGCCGACCAGCACGCTGGCCTCGTTGCCCCACAGCATGCGCGCGGACAATTTGCCGCGCCTGAGCTCGCTTTCGTCGACCACGTCGTCATGCAGCAGGGTGGCGGTATGCATGAACTCGACCGAGGCCGCGAGCTTGATATGGCCGTCGCCGGAATAGCCGGTGAGGTTGGCCATCGCCAGCGTCAGCATCGGGCGCAGCCGCTTTCCCCCTGAGGAAATCAGGTGGTTGGCAACCTCGGGGATCATGGTGACTTCCGAGCCGGTGCGCGACAGGATGGTCGCGTTGACGCGCTCCATGTCGGCGGCGACGAGTCCGACCAGCGCATCGATCGTCGCGTTCGATGGGCTCTCGAAGGGTACAATAACCGCCACGCTGGTCTCCACATTTGCCCAATTCGGGCTGCCTTTGCGCTATAACCATAGAAAGTGCTGTCGTATGCGGCAAGGGGAGCCGGCGTGCAGGCAATGGGCAGGTAGCGCTTGACAGGCGCTTGCCTGCCCCCGTCAGGATCGGCAAAGGAGCGCCAAAGTTGCGGGAACTGGTTCGTACCAACGATATCGTGCTGGTTTCGGCGGTCGGAGCGCTGCTCGACGGCGCCAATATCCACCATCTGGTGCTGGACCAGAACATGAGCATCATCGAGGGCTCGCTCGGAATCCTGCCGCGCCGGATTCTGGTCCATGAGGACGACAACCGCGAGGCGCGGCGCATCCTCAGCGATGCCGGTCTCGCCCACGAACTGCGGGCCGATGACTGACCGGGCTGCCGAATTCACCGAGGATGCGTTGCTCGGCGGACAATTGCGGTTGCGTCAGCCGAGATCGGGCCACCGCGCCGGCCATGACGCCATGCTGCTGGCGGCGGCAACACCGGCATCTTCAGGCGATCGCGTGGTCGATTTTGGCGCCGGGGTCGGCGCCGCCGGGCTGGCGGTCGCCCGACGCGTCGCCGGAATCGAACTGGTTCTGGTCGAGATCGACGCGGGGCTGGCGAGCCTCGCGCGCCAAAACGCCGACGCCAATGGTATCGCGGCCGACGTCAAGGTGCTGGACGTTGCGGCCGCCGCCGATGCGTTTGCCGCGGCCGGTCTCGCGCCCGACAGCGTCGATGTCGTGCTGATGAATCCGCCGTTCAACGATCCTGCGCGGCACCGCGCCTCGCCCCATGGAGCCCGTGAGATCGCGCATGTGGCGAGGGCCGCGACACTGAAGGACTGGATGCACGCCGCGCGACGAATTCTGAAGTCCGGCGGCGTGCTCACCTTGATCTGGCGCGCCGACGGCGTCGCCGAGGTGCTGACGGCGCTCGCTCGCGGCTTTGGCAGCCTGGAAATTCTCCCCGTCCATGGCGCCGCCAGGACGCCCGCGATCCGCGTGCTGGTTCGCGCGGTGAAGGGCGGCAAGGCGCCGACCCGAATCTATGCCGCGCTGATGCTCAATGACGAGTCGGGGGTGCCCGGTGAACGGGTGCAGGAAATTCTGGCGGGGAAGGGGGTATTGCCGTTGGCGATACCCTGATGGTGTGATCCCGGTTGCTCGAGCCTTGTTGGCTCGACTTCGAAGCAACAGGGTTGCTCGACTTCGAGCAGGCGGGTTACTGCGTTTCCGAGCGCTGATCCGGCACCGAAGTGAAGTGGATCGCGGTCAGAAGTGCGCCAATCAGCAACACCAACAGATAGATTTTCATGTCTTTCTCCGCCGCGTCGATGCAGCCTGATAACCAGCACAGAGCAAAGGGCGTTCCAGCGCCCTCCATGACATCGGCGTGATAAAATATGGTTAACTTTGAGGTAATGGCATGACGGAACCCACTGATTCACGCGGCGGTATCGCCGATGTGATCGACCGGCTGATGAAATTCGTTCCGGCGCGCTTGCGGCGCGGTGCGGCCGTGGTGCCGGTGGTGCGGCTGTCGGGCGTGATCGGCGCGGCGACGCCGTTGCGGCCGGGCATGTCGCTGGCCGGCGTGGCCAAGGTGCTGGAACGCGCCTTTTCCATGAAGCATGCCAAGGCCGTGGCGCTGGTGATCAATTCGCCCGGGGGATCGCCGGTTCAATCACGGCAGATTTACCTGCGGATCCGGCAACTCGCCGCGGAAAAGAAACTGCCGGTGCTGGTGTTCGTCGAGGACGTGGCGGCGTCCGGCGGCTACATGATCGCCTGCGCGGGCGACGAGATTTTTTGCGACCCCTCATCGATCCTGGGCTCGATCGGCGTGGTCGGCGGCACCTTCGGATTTCAGGAGTTGATCAGGAAGATCGGCGTCGAGCGGCGGCTGTATACGGCCGGCGCCCACAAGGCCATGCTCGATCCGTTCCTGCCGGAAAACCCCGACGATGTCGCACGGGTCAAGGCGCTGCAGCGCGAGATCCACGCCATCTTCATCGCGCTGGTCAAGGAGAGCCGCGGCAGCCGCCTGAAGGGCAATGACGACGTGCTGTTCACGGGCGAATACTGGGCCGGCGAAAGCTCGGTTTCGCTCGGGCTGGCGGACGCCATCGGCGACCTGCGTTCGACGCTGCGTGCCCGCTACGGCGACAAGGTGCTGACACCGGTGATAGCGCCGCCGAGCGGCATGCTGTCGGGCCTGCTGGGCCGCAAATCGGCCGGCGCGGGAGCGCTGGCGTCGCTGGAAGGCGTCGGCGGCTTGCCGGACGAACTGATTTCGGCGCTGGAGACCAGGGCAATTTGGGCCAAATTCGGGTTCTGAGGGCGGAAAGGCCCGCGCCATTTGGCCCCGGACAAGGTGATTGCGGCCAGGGCCGGCTTGCGCGAGACTGAGAGTCGGGGCTGACGCATGAAAGACGAGGATCGACCGATGCCACCGCTGATCGCAATTGCAGGCGCCCTGGGTAGTCTGGCCGTGGTCCGCTGGGCGTACCGAACCGCCAAGCGGGTCAACCGCGAACTGGAAGAGGCGCGGCTGGCACGGGTCGCCGAGACCATCCGCTCGACCGACATTCCGACGCTGCGGCGCGACCCCAACACCGGCGCCTATCGGCCGGGCTGAC
>JAUXWH010000124.1 GCA_030681365.1 Bradyrhizobium sp. | reverse complement strand
CAACCTCGGTCTGAGCCCGGCAACCGAAGGCCAGGAGCTTCGCCTGCGAATTCCCGAACTCAACGAGGAACGCCGCAAGGAACTGGTAAAATTCGCACACAAATATGCCGAGGCGGCCAATGTCGCGGTGCGGCATGTCCGCCGCGACGGTCTCGATACCGTCAAGAAGCTCGAGAAGAATCACGAGATTTCCGAGGACGATCAGGAGCGGCTGGCCAATGATGTGCAGAAGGCCACCGACGGCGTGATTTCGGAAATAGACCAATTGCTTGCGGCGAAGGAAAAGGAAATCCTTACCGTTTAGCGCGCCAGGAACAGTCGATGTCGAACGCCACAGCCCCCGCGACCGAAGCCCCGGATCCTTCCGGAGCGCCGTTGCATGTGGCGATCAACATGGACGGCAACGGACGCTGGGCGGCGGCCCGCGGTCTGCCGCGCGCCGAGGGTCACCGCCGCGGCGTCGAGGCGTTGCGGCGGGTGGTTCGCGCCGCGCACGAACTCGGCATCCTCTACCTGACGATTTTTTCCTTCAGCTCGGAAAACTGGTCGCGTCCGGCGAGCGAAATCGGCGATCTCTTCGGTTTGCTTCGGCGCTTCATCCGCAACGACCTCGCGACATTGCACAGCGATGGCGTCCGGGTCCGGGTGATCGGCGAGCGCGACGGACTGGAGCCGGATATCTGCGCGCTGCTCAACGAGGCGGAAGAGTTGACCAAGGGCAACACCAGGCTCAATCTCGTGGTCGCGTTCAACTACGGATCGCGCCAGGAAATCGCCCACGCGGCCCGGCGGCTGGCGCGCGAGGTCGCCGAGGGCAAGCGTGATCCCCAGTCGATCGATGCCGACACAATCAGCCGATACCTCGACGCGCCCGATATTCCGGATCCGGATCTGATCATCCGCACCAGCGGCGAGCAGCGGCTTTCGAACTTCCTGATGTGGCAGGCGGCCTACAGCGAACTGGTGTTCGTGCCGATCCACTGGCCGGATTTCGACAAGACGGCGCTGGAAGAGGCGATCGCCGAATATGCCAGACGGGAGCGCCGTTTTGGCGGTCTGGCCGCGAAAACCGGATCGTGACCGAGGGCGAGGCCGCGCCGGCGGCTGATGCCGAGAAGGGGTCGCGCAATCTGATGATGCGCGTGCTCGCCGCCCTGGTGCTCGCACCGGCAGCCATCGCCATCGCCTATGCCGGCGGCTGGCTGTGGCTCGGCCTGGTCACGCTGGCCGCGATCGGTCTCTATGTCGAATGGCTGACGATCGTGGGCGCGCGCGCGCCGCGCGTGATGGCCGCCGGCATCATGACGCTTGTCGGCGCCGCCATATGGCTTGGAATCGGGCGGATCGGCCCGACGTATGTCATCGTCGTGCTCGGCATCATCGTGGCTGCCTTGCTGTCACCTCATCGTCGCGGCTGGGCCGCGCTCGGCGGCTGCTATGCCTTCGCGGCGCTGATCGCCTCGGTCCTGCTGCGGCTCGATCAGGTCTGGGGATTCGCCGCGCTGATGTTTGTCCTGCTGATCGTCTGGGTCACGGATATCGGCGGCTATTTCGCGGGCCGCGGCATCGGCGGACCAAAGCTGTGGCCGCGGGTCAGCCCCAAAAAGACCTGGGCCGGCGCGATTGGCGGCTTCGTCCTCAGCCTTGTCGTTGCCGGAGGCTTTGCAGCCCTGGGGTACGGCCAGGCCGGCCCGTTGCTGCTGCTGGCTGCGTTGCTCTCGGTTGCGTCCCAGCTCGGCGATCTCTTTGAATCCGCGGTGAAACGCCGCTTCGGCGTCAAGGATTCCAGTCACATCATCCCCGGGCATGGCGGTCTGATGGACCGTCTCGACGGTTTCGTCGCCGCGGTCGTCCTGGCGGCGATTTTCGGCCTTTTGCGGGGCGGCGCCGATGGCGTCGGCCGCGGTCTTATGGTTTGGTGAAAGTATGAGCGCTGTCCCGTTGCGTAACAATAAGGCCGCGGCATCCGCCGTGCGCTCCGTGACCGTGCTGGGTGCCACCGGCTCGATCGGCGACAGCACGATGGATCTGCTGCGGGGCTCGCGCGACCGCTATCAGGTCGAGGCCCTGACCGCGAACACCAATGTCGAGGGGCTGGCGAAGCTGGCCCGTGAATTCGGCGCGCGCTTTGCCGCCGTGGCCGATCCCGATCGCCTCGGCGAGCTGAAGGACGCGCTGGCCGGCACAAATACCGAATGCGGCGCCGGCGAGAGTGCCATCATCGAAGCCGCGGCCCGTCCGGCCGATTGGGTCATGGCCGCCGTCAGCGGCGCGGCCGGATTGAAGCCCGCGCTCGCGGCGGTGGATCGCGGCGCCACCGTCGCGCTGGCCAACAAGGAGTGCCTGGTCTGCGCCGGCGACTTCTTCATGCAGCGCGCGTTGCAGGCAGGGGCCTGCATCCTGCCGGCGGATTCCGAACATAATGCGCTGTTTCAGGCGCTCGGTTCCGGCAACCGCGAGGAGCTGGTTCGCGTCATCATCACCGCATCGGGCGGCCCGTTCCGGACCTGGGCCGTCGCCGACATCGAGCAGGCGACGCTGGCGCAGGCCCTGAAGCACCCGAACTGGAGCATGGGACAGAAGATCACCATCGATTCCGCCTCGATGATGAACAAGGGGCTCGAGGTCATCGAAGCCTCTTATCTGTT
>JAUXWH010000121.1 GCA_030681365.1 Bradyrhizobium sp. | reverse complement strand
GTCGAAAACGGCGCGACCGTGATGGAAGCGGCGATCCGCAACGCCATCCCGGGCATCGAGGCCGAGTGCGGCGGGGCCTGCGCCTGCGCGACCTGCCATGTCTATGTCGACGAAGCCTGGCGCGAGAAGGTCGGCGCGCCGACCCCGATGGAAGAGGACATGCTGGATTTCGGCTTCGACGTGCGGCCGAATTCGCGGCTGTCGTGCCAGATCAAGGTCAGCGACGAACTCGACGGCCTGATCGTGTCGACGCCGGAGCGGCAGGCTTAAGCATCAGCTATCTGCCCTGGCCGGCCAGTTCATCGCCGGTCGCATAGAGCGCGCAGTCCGGCGCATGTTTGGCGCATTCGCCAAGCGCCGCGGCCTCGGCCTGATCAGGCGTTCGCAATCCGGCGCGGAAGGCGTACTGGCCCCTCGGCGACACCGCGAACGCCTTGTGCGGCCCGCTGGCGAGGTAGGCGGCAAAGCCGGCACGGCCTTTTTCTCTCAACTGCCGGGGCGGCGGAAGCGCCGCCGTGGCGGGTGCTGCGATCGGGTCGCGGGTGCCGAGATTCATCTCGCGCAGGAAGCCATCGACCATCGGCGTCCAGACTGCAACTCCGCTCGCGGAAAACAGCCCGTGGCCATCGCGGCCGAAGGCGGGCGCGTCGATGAAGCGCGCGCGGCCGCCGGCCGATGTGAAGGCGGCATGCATCCGGCGCGCCAGCTCCGGGCCGAAATACCTGTCGTTGGCGGCATACACCCACAGCATCGGCGTTCGCGATGTCTTGCCGAGGGCCGCGAAGGCGTCAACCAGTGCCTCCTCGTCGCACACATCGCCGTCGGCGCGCGAACCGCGGCCGCCGGCGAAATTGATCACCGCGGCGAGACCCGGCGGCGGATCGGCCGACAGTGCGATGCTGGCATATCCGCCGGCGGAAATACCGACCGCGATCATGCCTTGCGTGGTGACGTCGGTGCGACGGCCCAGCGTATCGACGGCGGCGCGCAGGTCGGCGGCCGAAGCGCTTGCCGATGCGAGGTAGTTGCGGCGTTCGCAGCGGCCGTTGCTCTCGGCGTAGCGTCCATCGGAATCGCCGTAGCCGCGGCGCATCACCACGACGGCGGCAAAGCCGCGGCGGGCGAATTCGATGGCCTGCGCGTAGAAGCCGTTGGGCGTCATGCGCTCGCGGACCGCGGCATCGCGCGGCGCCCCGTGGCTGAGCAGGGCCAGCGGATAGCGCCTGGTGCCTGAGGGCCGGATCAGCATCGCTTCCAGCCCGCGGGGGCCGGCTTGCGCCATCGGGATCCGCAGCTCTTCGCGGTGGAATGGATCCGCCGCCGCGGCGGGCGAGGCCGCCAGCAGGACCATCAATGCCGCCGCCGCGACGCCTCTCATTTTCCGTCGAAGCCGCGGTGCAGCCAGGGCTGGAAATTCCGCAGGATGTCATCCGTCAGCGGCGTCGGCTTGCGCGTGGCTTCATCCAGCAGCACCGATACCGATCGCGCCGAGGCGACGCAGACGCCTTGCGAAAACACTACCTGGTCGAACGTCACCGAGGTGCGGCCGAATTTCACCACACCGAGCCCCATCTCGATGGTGCCGGGCCAGCGCAGTTCGGCGCGGAAATGCATGTCGAGCCGGACCATGATCCAGGTGACGCCGTCGGGCATCAGGCCGTAGCTGCGATCCTTCATCAGCGTGACGCGACCGGTTTCGAAATAGGTCGCATACACCGCGTTGTTGACGTGCTGGTTGGGATCGAGGTCGGCGAACCGCACATTGTCCGTGAGCCGGTAGGGGAAATCTTCCAGGCGTGGCGTCGAATCGAGGCGGGCGGGGGCGTTCACGGGCAATCTCCTGATATTCCCAGCCGTTACATCGCAGTTAGGCAAGCCCGGCAAGGGGTTGCCGGGCAGGCCAGCCGGCCATTTATGGCTTTCCTCGCCCGCGCGCGTTGGCTAGACAGGCGCAGCCCGGAGGCGCCCCGGCCGGCCGGCGGGGTTTCAACCGAAAAGAAGCTGACATGAGTGAAGCGATCAAAACCGATGTGCTGATCATTGGCGCGGGCCCTTGCGGACTGTTCGCCGTTTTCGAACTGGGCCTGCTCGACATGAAGGCGCATCTCGTCGACATCCTCGACAAGATCGGCGGCCAGTGCGCCGAGCTCTATCCGGAGAAGCCGATCTACGACATCCCCGGCATTCCCTTCGTCACCGGCCAGGGCCTGACCGACGCGCTGATGGAGCAGATCAAGCCGTTCAATCCGACCTTCCATCTCAACGAGATGGTGGAGACGATCGAGAAGATCGGCGATCCCGGCTTTCGCGTCACCACCGACGCCGGCCAGGTGTTCGAATGCAAGGTGGTGGTGATCTCGGCGGGCGGCGGCTCGTTCCAGCCGAAGCGGCCGCCGGTGCCGGGCATCGAGGCCTATGAGGGCACCTCGGTTTTCTATTCGGTGCGCAAGATGGAGCAGTTCCGCGACAAGGACATCCTGATCGTCGGCGGCGGCGATTCCGCGCTGGACTGGACCCTCAATTTGCAGCCGATCGCCAAGCGCGTCACGCTCTTGCACCGGCGCGACGATTTCCGCGCCGCCCCGCACAGCGTCGAACAGATGCGCGCGCTGGTGGCGGCCGGCAAGATGGAATTGAAGATCGGCCAGGTGACGGAGCTCGAGGGCGCGGGCGGCCAGCTCACCGGTGCCACAGTGAAGGGCAACGACAATGCGCTGACGAAAATCGCCTGCGACACCATCCTGCCGTTCTTCGGCCTGACCATGAAGCTCGGCCCGGTTGCCAACTGGGGCGTGGCGCTGGAAAACAATCTGGTCGCGGTCGAGACCTCGGCGTTCGAGACCAACGTGCCCGGCATCTTCGCGATCGGCGACATCAACACCTATCCCGGCAAGCTGAAGCTGATCCTGTGCGGCTTCCACGAGGGATCGCTGATGGCGCAGAAGGCGCACCGCTACGTCTATCCGGACAAGCGGCTGGTGTTCCAGTACACCACCTCGTCCTCCAGCCTGCAGAAGAAGCTCGGGGTCAACTGATTCCGCCGGCAATGCCATAAATGCGGCATGCCGGCCGCCGCCGATGCCGGCCGGCGGCACTGGAACCGTCCGCGAAATGGCCTTAGTCTGGGGCCATTGTTTTATGGATTGACCAGGTGGTGAAAATGCAGACTGCGATGTCCAGAATTCGACAGACGCTCGCGTTGGCGATCGGTTTCGGCGTGTGGGCCACGTTGGCCGCGGCGCAGGTCGCGGAGCCCACCGCCGCGGGGCTGTGGCAGAAACTCGACGACGGCAAGCCGGTGGGCTGGTTCCTGGTCGTCGACCGCGGCGGCATCTTCGAGGGTGCGATTGCCAAGACCTTCCCGCGGCCCGGCGACGACCCGGACCCGATCTGCTCCAAATGCGTCGATGACCGCAAGAACGCGCCGCTGCTCGGATTGTCCTTCATCCGGGACATGAAGCGCGACGGATTGAAATATGAAGACGGCAACGTGCTCGATCCGCGCGACGGCAAGATCTACAAGGCCAAGATGAGCGTCAGCCCCGACGGCCAGACCCTGACCATGCGCGGCTATCTGGGGATCGCGCTGTTCGGCAAGAACGAGACCTGGACCCGGTTGCCGGATACAGCGATGGCTCAGCTCGATCCGACCGTCGTCGCGAAATACCTGCCGGCGCAGGCGGCGGCGATGAAGCCGGCGCCGGGCGCCAAGGCACCTGCCAAGGCAGTGGTCGCGCCGAAGAAGACGACCACCGCGCCCGCGCCCGGAGCTCCGGCGGCGCGGTAGAGCAATCTAACGTTCAGCGTTTCGTTGTTCGAATGCGTGGTCACGCGACGCGCTTCTCCCCACCACGCGCTGCGCGCGCGGGAGGAGGGGAGAAGATAACTCATTGAACGTCCGGCGCCATCGGCACAGGCGCCATCGGCGCCGGCGCGATGACCGGCACCGCCGGCTCCGCATCGAGCTGAAGCACCGAGGCCACCGCCGGCAGGGCGGCATCCGCCATCGCGGCGTGGCCCTCGGCGGAAGGGTGCACGGCGCCGCCATAGACCGCGGAGAGAATGCCCCAGGTCGCGTCGTGGATATCGGAGGGCTGGCTGGAAGCCGGCAGGCCGCCGGGATAGGTCATCGCGGCGAAATAGCTGTCATTGGCGTCGCGGATCCAGCGCGCGCGCGGCAGGTAGGCGCGGTATTCTCCGGCGCTGCGGCCGCACAGCATCGGCTGGCTGGCCGCCGTGACGATATCCGGATCGAAGCTTTCGCCCTTGGCGGAGAAGCACGCTTGGTCGAACTCCGGATCGGTCGGCGCGCGCGCGCAAAATCCGTGGCCGGCAAAGGCATATTGATGCGCATCGACGAAGGTCATGCGGTCGGCGGCGGGATCGCGGCACAGGACGCCGCCCTGGCACAGCGCCAGCGCCTTCAGCGCCGGCAGGAACTCGTTCTGCACGTAATTGGAGACGTGGGCGAGCCGCTGCGGCGCCGCGTTGAACGAGGGGTGAATGTCGAAGCCGGCGGGGCCGCCGGGGCAGGGCCCGCCGTCCGCCGCCAGCGTCGGATTGGCATAGGACACATAGACAACGCGCGACATGTCGCCGACCAGCGGCTTCAGCGCCTCGCGTAGCCTGGCGAAACCCCTCGGCAGCTCGTTGGTCATCGCGCTGCGGGAATCCTCCACCGAGCCGATCACGCCGGAGCGCCGGAACAGCACCCGCTCGGTGGCGCTGTCCACGATCACGTCGGCGACCAGCCCGGAAAAATTGATGTCGTTGGCGCCGATCGACAGCAGCACCAGGTCGAGCCTGCGATCGGGCTGGCGGCGCTTGGCGGCGGTGACGGCTTCGCGCAATTCGGTGAGCTGCGCGTTGACCTTGCCGGAGCATTTGGCGCCCGATTTGGTCGGCGGGCATTCGCGCGCCTGCTGCGAGCCGAACAGCCCCTCGGCGATGGTTGCGCCGGTGCAGGCCAGCGGCAGATAGGTCACCGCGATGTGCGGATACTGCGCGGCGAGCGCCAGCGCGGTGCGGGTCTGGTAGCTGTACAGCGAGCGATGGCAGGCCGAATTGAACCACAGCGCGCTCTGGCGCTGCCACACCTGCAGGGAGTCGGGCGCCTCGCAGGCGCGGCCGCCCTTGTAGCCGGCGCGGCTCGGCCGGTAATATTGCGTGTAGGCCATGCCGAGATAGGAGCGGAAGCAGAAGCCGACATCCGCCAGCGCGACCGCGCGGTCCGGATTGCCTTCGCCCGAGGCGATGCTGTCGCCGAGGCCGGCGATGAAGATGTCGCGCACCGCGATCTCGGTGGAGAGCCGAACCGGCGCGTCGGCGGACGAGACGTCCACGGTGGCCACGGTGGGCCGGCCGTAGCGCGCGCGGAAATTGACCGGCTCGGCGCAATCGAACACCGATTGCCGGGGACCGTCGCCGTCCTCGAGCGTCCAGGCGCAGGTGGCGCCAACCGGAACCTGTCCGGTGAGGCGGACCGTGACGGGGTGCTCCGTGGGCGTCAGGTAGCTTTCCTTGACGCCGTCGCGTGCGCAGGGCTCGCTGACGCGGCCCAGCAAATCGATGCAGAGCCGGTTCACCGTGTTGCGGGCCCAGCCGCGGCCGTCGCTCTGCAGCGCCAGCGCCTGTTCGGTGGCGAGCACGCTGCGGGCGGGGCCGCCGTCGGCATGGAGCAGGAAGTCGCGCTCCTCCCTGAACAGCCGGAAGCGGTTGCGGACCTCCCACGAAATCTGCATCGCGGTGTCCGGCGCGGCTTGCGTCGCCGGTGCGCCCCGCTCGGCCGCCGGCGGGAAGAACGGCATCTGCGCCGCCGCCGGCAACGCGCTGAGCGCTGCCGCGAGCAGCGCCGCGGGCATCATGAGGCGGAGATGAATTCGAACCATGGCGCGTTTGACGCTAAAGGTAGGGCGGAAATAAGAGAACCAAAAACCGATGGGATAACGTCGCCGTTATCGTTCGCGGTCGGAGCGCTTTTTCTTTTCCCCTCCCCACCACGCGCAAGGGCGCGCGGGAGGAGAGGAGAAGAAATTGCTCTACCCCTGCGCCTGGCGCTTTTGCGCCGGCTGGCGCACGGCGGAGGCCGGGCAGGCTTCGCCCAGCTCGTTCAGCCGGCGGCGTTCGATCCAGGGCCGCACCACGCTGAGCCATAATTCGCGGCTGCCCATGATCGAGATCGAGATCGCGAACGGGATCAGGAAATACAGGATCCGGAATACCACCAGGGTCGCCAGCAGTTCCTCCCGGCCGAACTGCGGCAGGGCCACCAGCATGGCGGCGTCGAACACCCCGATCGAGCCCGGCGCGTGGCTGGCGAAGCCGAGCAGGGTGGCCAGGATGAACACCACAGCCAGCGAGACGAAATCGATGGCGGGGGTGGCCGGCATCAGCAGGTACATCGCCAAGGCGCAGAACCCGAGATCGACCACGCCGATCACGACCTGCAGCAGTGTCAGCCGCGCCGAGGGCAGCACCACTTTCCAGCCGTTCTGGCCGAGTTCGCGGCGGCTCTTGCCGGTCACCAGCCAGACGAAATAGGCCGCGATGCCGGCGAGGCAGCCGATCGCGATCAGCCGGTTCACCGCCGGCGGCAGCAGGTCCATCGCGGTGGCCGCCTCCGGGTGCCAGGCCATGCCGATGCCCAGCACGAACAGGTTGCCGAGCCAGAACGTCAGGCCCGACAGGAAGCAGATCTTGGCGACGTCGATGGCGCCGAGGCCGTGATCCGAATAGATCCGGAACCGGATCGCGCCGCCGGTGAACACCGTGGCGCCGATATTGTGGCCGATCGTGTAGCTGGTGAAGCTCGCCAGCGCCGCGGTGCGATAGGGCACGTGGTTCTTGCCGATGGTCCGCAGCGCGAAGAAATCATAGAAGGTCAGCGTGCAGAACGCGCCGATCACGCACAGCGCCGCCAGCGCGATATGCGAGGGCGGAATCTCCGTCAGCGCCGTCAGGATCACGCCGGTGTCGACCCCCTTGAGGGTGCGGACCATCGTGGAAATCGCGAAGGCGATGATGATGAGGCTTGCGGCGATTCCGAGCCGTTTCCAGCCGATCCGTTCCTTGAAGCCACGCCCGAGCGTGGTCAGCAGTCGATGCATTCGTCCTCCCGGCGGGGCGGCAACAATATGAAAGCCTCTTCGCAGCGATAGATGACAGTCGTTGCGCCGATCGCCGCTCCGCGACGATCCATAAGGCAAAAACGGCGCGTTGGGCAGTCCTTGACAACACCCGCCCTATCGGTCCTCCGCGGGGCGGCTGTCACATTTCGTATATAAGCGTGAACGCGGAAAACCCGAGCCGGGCATTGACCGGGATCAACGGCTGCAGGGGTAGGGTGTTCCGGGTGTTCCCTGTCAAAACAGGCAACCTCCTGATGCTGAGGAGCGAGCGACGCGAGCGTCTCGAAGCATGGGCCGCGGGCGCCTCCCGGGTGGGGTGGTTCAGTGGCCGGCTTCGATAAACGGATTGACGATGACGAGCCCGCCGATGTTGGTATCGGACAACGCCGTCACCGCTCGTTGGCCGCGTCACGGTCGAACCTGTAGCCTTCCGGAGCGGGCTTCAGCAGGCCGGCATGATCCCCGCCCTCCAGCTTGTGCCGCGATATCCGGTCCTTGTCCGGGCAATGCATCGTCGCAAGCCAGGTCTTCTGGCTCAGTTCAATCGCAATGAAAATTGTGCCACTATGGTTCGCGATGGGCGTGCTTAGGTTGGATGCTTGCATCTGACGTCTCCAGGGGTTCGAGTGTGCAAACCCAAACCTGTCGGATGCACGCCCATCGCCCCATGGGATCTACGGAATGTCGCTCACGCCTTGCGCAGCGCGAAATACGCGCCGCAGAACGCCATCGCGGCGCCGAGGCCCAGCGCGGCGAGGCCGGCGAGCACGCCGGAGATGGTCGGGATCGGGCTCGGCGCCGAGGCCGCTTGGCCGGCGCCGGCCAGCACGAGGACGCCGACCGCGATCAGGAACTGGCGCATCCGCGGCGGGATCTGCCCGGATACCGCGCTGTCCATCAGGGTGGCGGTGAAATAGCCGCCGGAGAAGCCGACGGTGGCGATCAGCCACCACGCGATGGCCGCGCCCGTCGGCATGAATACGCCGGTCCCGCCGCGCCAGAGGCCGCCGAGGTCGAGGCCGTAATGCACCCCCAGCATGTGTACGGCGAGCGCCAGCAGCACCCCCGATATCATCGCGCCCGCCAGAATCAGGCGGCGCGGAAAATAGGTCGTCTCGGCCATCGGCTGTTTGTAAGGTAAAGCCGGCGGGGCGCGCAAGCCGGCGACGTCCGCCATGACCGGGATTCATCGAATTGCCAGAACCATCGTTCGACCGTGCGACGGCGTCCGCGGAAGCCGCGCTTCCCGCGAAATACGCCTACAAGGCGTCGCTGATCGGCAGCGCCCATCAATTCGAGCTGACCGATGCGGGGCTGTCGTGGCAGGTCGGCGGCAAATCCGGCGTCTGGCCCTATGCCGATATCGCCGTGGTCCGGTTGTCCTACCGGCCGGCCTCGATGCAGTCGCGCCGCTTCCGCGCCGATATCGAACGCAAGGACGGCCAGCGCATTGCGATCTACTCGACCAGCTGGCAGACCGTCGCCCTGATGACGACGCAGGATCGCGAATACCGCGACTTCATCACCGAGCTGCATGCGCGGATGCAGCGCGCGGGCAGCGCCGCCACGCTGACCGGCGGCATCACGCCTGTGGTCTACTTCGCGGGGGCCGCGGTAGCGGCGCTGGTCGCGATCGCGATAGCCGGATTGCTGGTGCGCTCGCTCGCCACCGGCGAGTTCGGCGGCGCCCTGTTCCTGCTCGGCTTCGCCGCGCTGTTCGCCTGGCAGATCGGCGGCCTGATGATGCGCAACCGGCCGCAGGCCTACACATTCGATCATCTGCCCCGCGCGCTGCTGCCGCAAGGCAAATAGAGCGCCGAAGATGTGCAAGGCGGGTCGCCTCAATCAAAACTGTCATCGCCCGGTCAAGCCGGGCGATGACAGCAGTATTTGTTTTGCTATTCCGTCAGATCGAAATCCTCTTCCGTCGAACCCGGCATCCGTGCATGAGGTTGTCGTGCTTCAACAAACGAACCTCATCCCCGCGCAACGGCTTTGCCGTTGTCGCTGGAGGAGCCGCGCGCCCTTCGCGCGGCGTCTCGAAGGATGGCAGTAGGCGATGTGCCAGATGGTTCGAGACGCACGCCCGACAGCGCAAGCGCGCTGCCCGACGCGCTCCTCACCATGAGGGAGCGGGGCAGCATCATTCCGTCAGGTCAAAATCCTCTTCCGTCGAACCCAGCATCCCCGCCAGCGTGCGCAGCGCGGCTTCGAGCTGGTCGATCGGCGGGGCCGCGAGAGCCAGCCGGACCGCGTTCGGGGCATGGCCGGGGCTGGCGGCGAAGGTGGTCGACGGCGTCAGCGCGATATCGCGCCGGGCGGCTGCGGCGACGAAGGTCTGCGAGCGCCAGTGCGGCGGCAGCGTCAGCCACAGATGGTAGGATTTCGGGTTGGTCTGGACCTCGAGGCCGGCCAGGCAGGCGGCGGCGATGTTCTGGCGCGCCTGCGCGTCGAGCCGTTTCAGCCGCGCCAGTTCGGCCGCGGTGCCGTCGGCCATCAGCTGCTGGGCGGCGGCGAAGGCAAATCCCGCCGCGGTCCACCCGCCGGAGCGCACCGACGCCATGACGTTTTCGCGCAGCCGCGGCGGCGCCACGATGAAGCCCAGCGATAGCCCGGGCGCCACCTTCTTGGACAGGCTGTCGAGCACCAGGCAGCGGTCCGGCGCCGGCGCCGCCAGCGGCGGCGCGTCGTCGAGGAAGGAATAGACGGCGTCCTCGATGACGACGAGGTCGAGTTTTTCGACCACGCGCAGCAGATCGGCGCGGCGCGCGGCAGGCAGGGTGATCCCGAGCGGATTCTGAATCACGGGCTGAACGTAGATCGCCGACAGATGCGCCTCGCGATGCGCCTTCTGCACCGCGTCCGGACGCACGCCATGTTCGTCCATCGAAAGCGGCACCAGGGTGACGCCGAGCCGGGCGGCGATGCCCTTGATGAAGGGGTAGGTGAGGGCCTCGACCCCGCAGCGGCCGCCGGCGGGCACGACAGCGGCCAGCGCCGCCGCGATGCATTGCCGGCCGTTGGCGGTGAACACCATCTGCTCGGGTTTCGGCGACCAGTCCTGGTTTTGCCGGGTGAGGTAATCCGCGGCGGTTTTTCGCAAGGCCTGCGTGCCGGTGCTGGTCGCCTGCCGCAACGCGATGTCGAGCGCGTCCGGCCGGTTCAGTCCCTCCAGGCTCTTGCCGATCAGGACCGATTGCGTCGGCAGCATCGGATAGTTGAATTCCAGATCGATCCTGGCGCCGCGCGGCTCGGTGGTGGCGGCGGCGCCGCGGCGCGCCTCGCCCGAAATGAACGTGCCGCGTCCGACTTCGCCAACCACGAGGCCCCGGCGCAGCAATTCGGTATAGACCCGGCTCGCCGTCGAGGTCGCGATCTTGCGCTGATAGGCAAAGGTGCGCTGCGGCGGCAGGCGGTCGCCGGGCTTGAGCACGCCGCTGGCGATCTCGGCGGCGACGGCATCGGCCAACCTGGCGTATTCGAATTTCGACATTATTGCACCGAGAGCAATGTTTTACTTGCACCGGTACAATTACAGGATCATTTAAACCCCATCAAGCCCGAGATTGCACCGAGGAGAGCGAGAGCAATCCAAGGTCGCCGGGGCGCCGCCGCTGCCCGCAGCGCCTGCGCCAACGGAATCGCTATGCCGGGTAAAAGCCGATTGGAGAAGAAAGATGAACACGTTACCCCAAACCGCCCCGCAAGCTTCGATCCCCTCACTGCCGGGCGGATTGCTGCGCTGGATCGGCGCCGGGGCGCTGGCCGCGGCCGCCTATTGGGAGCGCCGGGCGGCGGTCAGGACGCTGCTGGATCGCGACGACCGCGAATTGCGCGACATCGGCCTGCTGCGCAGCCAGATCGAGGCGGCGGTCGGCGGCGCCTTCAATCCGCACATGGGGCGGATGCGCAAGCCTCTGTAATTCCTGGCCTTCCCTACTGTACATGGGGTTGTTTTCGTGACTTTGCGCGTGGAGGCCGGGCGCTCAGTGCCGCACCACCAGCACCGAGCATTTGGCGTAGCGCACGACATGGCCGGCATTGGAGCCGAGAAAATAGGTGCGCATCGCCGGCCGGTGCGATGTCATCACGATCAGGTCGGCCTTGATCGCCGCGGCTTCCTCCAGGATTTCGTGATAGATGCCGCCCTGCCGCACCGCGGTCGAGATGCGGGAAGGCTCGATGCCGGATTCCCGCGCCACGATGGTGAGCGCCTCCTCGGAGGTTTCGCGCTGCTGGGCATCGAAATCGGCCGGCACATATTCGGCCAGCATCACCGGCGTCATCGGCAGGACGTTGAGCAGGCGCACATTGCCGCTCCAGGTCTGCGACAGCGTCGCCGCCGTCGCGATCGCTCCCTTCGCGAGGTCGGTATCGGCGAGATCGATCGGCACGAGAATCGATTTGAACATCTGCGCCTCCGTGGGTCGCGATCAGCCTAGCACGAAACCCTTGTCCGCCTCAGTCGCCCGAGGTCTGCTTCAACAACCTCGGGCTGACGAACCTGGCCAGCCGGCCGCGGCGGAATGCCACGTCGCTCCAGTCGTCGACCTCGAAGTCGAAGATCGCCAGCCCCGATGTCGGCAGGTTGTCGTCGAGCGCCTTGCGCCCGGCGGCGTCGCCGCTGCCGGCCAGCATCAGCGCCAGTTCATGCATGCCGGGATTGTGCCCGACCAGCATCAGCACCTTCGGGTCGGTTGCATCAGCGGCATGGACCGCTTCCAGCAGTTGCGTCGGATCGGCGCCGTAGAGCTCCGGCGGAAATTCGACATGCGGCCGCGGCATCAGCGCCTGCATCGCCTCCCAGGCGATTTCCCAGGTCTGGCTGGAGCGGACCGCCGGTGAAACCAGCACGGAATCCGGAAAAGGCGGATGCCGGCCGATCCAGCCGCCGATCTCGGCGGCGTCACGCCGGCCGCGGTCGTCCAGCCGGCGGTCCTGATCGCGGCCCGAGGGTGCGTCGTTCTCGGTCTTGGCGTGACGCAGCAGCAGCAAACGGCGCATGGCGCAATCTCGATTCGGTTCGGGCCATCAGGATCAATCTACAAGCGCATGCCCGGAACAAGGTGACAAGACAAGGTGACAAGCGCCCGATCGGTCCCTAAGAAAACGATATGGACGAGACTTTCACAAGCGCGACCAACGGAGCCGAGGCCGCCGGGGCGCACTCGCGGCTGTCGTTCGACCTGGATGTCGATATCTGCGTGGTCGGGGCGGGGCTTGCCGGCCTCACGGTGGCGCTGGAGGCGGCACGGCTCGGCGCCAGCGTCGCGGTGCTCGAGGGCCGCCATGTCGGCTGGAACGCGTCGGGCCATCAGCTCGGCACCGTCATGCCGGGGTACGGACTTGCTCTCGGCGAGATCATCGCGCGTATCGGCCTGGAAGATGCCCGCGAGCTCTGGTCGCTGTCGAAGGAAGGCGCGGAATGTGTCCGGGCCAACGCCACCGAGGCGCAGATGCCGGGGATTGCGCTCAGCGAGGGGGCGCTGGAAGTCTCCAATGTCGAGGCCGGCGATGCCCTGATCAGCCGGCTGCAGATGCTCGGCGAGGACTTCGATACCGAAGTCGAGGGCTGGCAGGTCGATCGCGTCCGCGCCGAACTCAGGACCGATCATTATTTCCACGGCGTATATTATCCGAAAGCGTTTCAGGTCGACGGCCGCAAATATCTCCATGGCCTCGCCGCGCTGGCGCGGCGGGCGGGCGCACGGATATTCGAGGACACCCCGGTCGTCAGCATCGATCCCTCGGGCATTCGCAAACGCATCGTGACGCCGTCGGCGCGGCTGCGCGCGTCGCATATCGTGCTCGCCGGCAACGTCCATCTCGGCGCGCCGCTGCGTCGGCTGTCGGAAACGCTGCTGCCGGTCTGGCGTTACGCCGGGGTGACCGAGCCGCTCGGCGAGCGGCTGGCCGACGCCATGACGTTTCAGGGGTCGGTGAGCGACAGCGACGGCATCGAC
Organism: Bradyrhizobium sp.; assembly: GCA_030681365.1. Lineage (GTDB taxonomy): Bacteria > Pseudomonadota > Alphaproteobacteria > Rhizobiales > Xanthobacteraceae > Bradyrhizobium. Next base: position 7,822 of record JAUXWH010000121.1, on the reverse strand, counting down.
CATTTCCGGATCGTCGCGGGCGACCGATTGATGTGGGCCAGTCCGGAAACCACATGGGCGGCGCGGCCAGAGCGTTACGGGCCCGCCATTGCCCGCAGGATCCACACCATCTTCCCGCAACTCGGCAAGGTCGGGATATCAGAAGTGTGGGGCGGCGTGGTCGGCGAGACCGTGCACGGCATGCCGCAGATCGGCCAGCTGCGCAAAGGGCTGTGGGTGGCCAGCGGCTTCGGCCGTCACGGCCTGAACACGACCGCGATGGCGGGAATGCTGATCGCGCGCAGCATCCTGTGGGGCGACGAACGCTGGCGGCTGTTTTCGCCGTTCGAACTGGTCTGGGCCGGCGGCGCCACCGGCCGGGTTGCCGGGCACGTCATCGGCTTGTGGGGACGGGGAAGTTCCGCCGCCGCCGGCGCGCTGGCGCGCTATCGGGAACGGGCGCGGGTCAAGGAGCGCGTCCGCGAGGCGCGGCTGGCCGAGGCCAACCGGCAGGCCGGAACGCGAGGACCACCGCCGCGCCGGCCGCCGCCGGGCCGCCCGCGTCCGGAGCGTCCCGCGCTACCGGCCGCGGCAAGCCAGGGCGAGGGCGAGGCGGCTTCCTGATTCCGCCTGCGCAGGGCGAGGGTGGGCTTCTCGCGACAATGTGAGAAATTTCGCACCGGTTCCGTGTAACTTTGGTCGCAGCCTCCCGTACCTCACAGCGAACACGTCCTGTTTTGCTTCGCACGGAGACCATCATGTTTGACCGCCGTATCCTGCTCGCGTCCGTCGCCGGCCTGTTCGGCCTTGCCGCCTTCCGCTGGCTGCGATCCACCCCGGCCGCGGCCGCGGGGAAATTCGAGGTCGAAAAGACCGATGCGGAATGGCGTGCCCAGCTGACACCGCAGCAATACGAGATCCTGCGCAACCACGGCACCGAACGGCCGGGATCGAGCCCGCTGCTGAAGGAAAAGCGCAAGGGCATCTTCGCCTGTGCCGGCTGCGACCTGCCGCTGTTCTCCTCGGAGACCAAATACGACAGCGGCACAGGCTGGCCGAGCTTCTATCAGCCGCTGGAAAACGCCCTCGGCAAGACCGAGGATCGCAGCCTCGGGATGCTGCGGACCGAAGTGCATTGCCGCCGCTGCGGCGGCCATCTCGGTCATGTTTTCGACGATGGACCGAAGCCGACCGGGCTGCGCTACTGCATCGACGGCTTCGGCATGGTGTTCCATCCGGCGGCCGCCTCCGCGAGCTGATCCGGCGGCCCGGCCCGGCAATTGTTGCCCGCCCGGCAATTGTGCCCCGGTCCCTGGACCGGGGTTTTCTATTCAAGTAGCTGTTTTTGCTGAATTTTATAATCTGGCACGGTGCTTGCGACATTCTTCTCCGAATGCGGCCATGGATTTGCACATCGGCTGATCGTCCGGATCGAATTTGGAGAAAATGTCATGGGTATCTTCGGCGCGCTCACCACGTCCGTCGCAGGGTTGCGAGCGAATTCCTACGCCCTGGAGAACATTTCCGGCAACATCGCGAACTCGCAAACCACCGCATTCAAGCGGATCGATACCAGCTTCATGGATATCATTCCCGACACCGGAGCCAACGCGCAGCTCGCCGGCAGCGTCAATGCCGGGTCGCGCAGCACCAACACCGTCGCAGGGTCGGTGCAGGCGGCAGCGGTATCGACCTACATGGCCATTAACGGCGAAGGCTTCTTTGCCGTGCAGAAGCCCGGCAGCTTCTCCGACAACAATCCGGCGTTCGACGGCGTCAATCGCTACACGCGGCGCGGCGACTTCTCGCTCGACAAGAACGGCTACCTCGTCAATGGCGCCGGCTACTACCTGCAAGGCGTGCCGATCGATCCGACCACGGGCAATCCGAGCGGGAGCGTGCCGCAGGTCCTGCGATTCCAGAATGACTTTCTGCCGTCGCAGGCGACCACCAGGATCGACTACCGCGCCAACATTGCGAGCTACCCGCTGACCACCAAGCACGATACTTCGGTGCCGGGATCGGAACTGCTGCGGCCGGCCGACTTCATTTCAAATCCGCGAATCCTTGGGACCCCTGCCACGCCGTATTCCAATACTGCCGTGACGGGTAACGAGCGGAACGACTTTCAGACGATACCGCAGCCGATATCGACGGGCACGTTGCTCTCAAGTACGTCCGGCACCAACTCGCTTCCTGCTGGATTTGCAGATGGCGATACGCTCGTGCTCAAGACCATCACCGGCGGCGTCACGACGACCAACACTCTCTCCTTCTACACCGGCGCAGCGCCTGCCCCGGTAGCCGGCACCACTTTTATCGACCTTGCCACCGCCACGGTCGGAAGCCTGCTGACCACGATCGACGGTCTCACGGGCGCCGCTGCGCCTGCCTCGAGCGTCTCCGCTACCGGCGCCATCACGCTGAATTCCGGTGTCGCGAACGACTTCACGCTTGCGGCCGGCTCGTCGGCCTCGGCGGTAGCGGCATTCCAGGCGCTCGGCTTCACGGGCACCGTCACGGGAATTCGCGGTGGCGGCGGTACGTCCGGCACCGGCGTCGTGATCGGCAGCGACAACCAGGCTTTCCTCGACGAATCGATCAGCGGCGGTACCAGCACCGCCTACGACGGCAATGGCGCTCCAGTCGCCTTGCAGTTCAGATGGGCCAAAGTGGAATCGGCCACACAGGGCGGAACCGACACCTGGAACTTGTTCTATCAGGTCAATCCCGGAGCCACCGGCACCAGCATCGCCTGGCAAAACGTCGGCACCGATTTCAAGTTCGGCACCAACGGTCAGATGCAGCCGGTCATCGGCCAGATTACGCTGACCGGTTTGACGGTCGCCGGCACCAGCCTCGGCAATGTCACGATGGCCTTCGGCACCGGCGGTCTGACGCAGTTCGCGGATACCAACGGTAACACCCAGGTCAACCTGTTGCAGCAGGACGGCTACGCGGCCGGCCAGCTGCAGAGCGTATCGGTCAGCAACGAAGGTCGCGTCGTCGGCAGCTACTCCAACGGCCGCAACATCGACCTGGCGGAGGTCACCGTCGCGACCTTCAATGGCGCCGACTTCCTGAAGCGCATCGATGGCGGCGCGTTCGAGGTCACAAACGAATCCGGTGAGGCTCTCTACGGCAAGGGCGGCAACATTTCCGGCTCGTCGCTGGAATCGTCCAACACCGACATCGCCGACGAGTTCACCAAGCTGATCGTGACGCAGCAGGCCTATTCGGCCAACACCAAGGTGATCACGACGGCGAACACGATGGTCCAGGATCTTCTGAACGTAATGCGATAGTCCGCGCGATTTCCGTGGCGGTTCTCGAGAGCGGTAGTTTGTCATGAGTCTCAGCGACGCACTCTCCATTGCGATGTCCGGCCTGCGCACCAACCAGGCGGCGATGTCGCTGGTTTCGTCGAACGTAGCCAACGCGGAATCGCCGGGCTATGTTCGCAAGACGCTGAATCAGGTAGCGACCAATTCCGGCGCCTATGGCACCGACGTCCGGACCATTGGCGTCAACCGCGAGCTGGATCAGTATATCCAGGCACAATTGCGCACGGAATCCTCCGGCGCCGGCTACGCCTCGCTGCGATCCAACTTCCTGCAGCAACTGCAGAGCCTGTACGGCAACCCGGGTTCGGTCGGCACCCTCGAAGATGCCTTCAATAAGCTGACCACGGCGGTACAGGCGCTGTCGACCAGCGCCGACAGCCAGTCGGCGCGCATCGGCGTCGTCAACGCGGCGAATGTGCTGGCGAGCCAGCTCAATTCGATGACGCAGGGCATTCAGACGCTGCGCGGTGCTGCCGAAAACGGCATCAACGATTCCGTCAACACCGCCAACAACCTGATGTCGCAGATCGCGACCATCAACAGGCAGCTGACGACCAATCCGCTCGGCGGCACCTCGACCGACGCATCGACGGCGGCCCTGCTCGACCAGCGGGATCAGTACATCACGCAATTGTCCGAACTGATGGACATTCGTGTCACCGCCAACGGCGCCAACCAGGTTACGGTCTTCACGACCTCCGGCGTGGAACTCGTCGGCAACCAGGCGGCCAGGCTTTCGTTCGACGCGCAGGGAACGGTCACCCCCAGTACGCAGTGGAACTCCGACCCGTCGAAGAGCGACCTCGGCTCGGTCATCCTCTCGTACGACAATGGCGGATCGATCAATCTGACCGCCACGGGCGGCATCAAGTCTGGAAAGATTGCAGCTTATACGGAGTTGCGCGACAAGTCCCTGGTCGACGCGCAGAATCAGCTCGACCAGTTCGCAGCATCGCTGTCCAGCGCAATGTCGGACAAGACCACGGCGGGCACCGCGGTGACGTCCGGCCTGCTGTCGGGATTTGATTTGGATGTCGCCGGCCTGAAGGCCGGCAACATCATCCATGTCACCTACACGGACACCGCGACCAATACGCAGCGCGAAATCTCGATCATGCGCGTCGATGATGCCAGCGTGCTGCCGCTGTCGAACGGTGCGACGGCCGATCCCAACGACCGGGTGGTCGGCATCGATTTTTCGGGAGGCATGGCGTCCGTCGTCGCGCAGCTGAACGCCGCGCTGGGCGGATCGGGCCTGCAGTTCTCCGGCTCGGGCTCGACGCTGACGGTGCTGAACAACACCGGCTTCTCCACCGTCAACGCAGCTTCGGTCACGACGACGCAGACGGACCTGATGAACGGCAGCCCCGAGCTCGCGCTGTTCACCGACAACGGCAGGCCCTATACCGGTGCCATCGGTGCGACGGGTTCGCAGATCACCGGACTGGCGGGACGTCTTGCAGTCAACAATGCGCTGGTCGCGGATCCCGCCAGGTTGGTGCGTTACAGCGCCTCGACGGCCGCGGGCGACACGACGCGTTCAGACTTCATCCTCTCGCAGCTGACCACGGCAAGGTTTCAGTATTCGCCGGCATCGGGTATCGGCAGTGCCAGCGCGCCGTTCAAGGGCACGCTGCTGAGCTACATGCAGCAGTTCACCAGCGCGCAGGGCGCGGCGGCCGATGCCGCGGCGCAACTCGCCGCCGGGCAGGATGTGGTGCTCAGCACGCTGCAGGAAAAGATGTCAACGTCCTCGGGCGTCAACATCGACGAGGAGATGGCCCATCTACTGTCGCTGCAGAACGCCTATTCGGCCAATGCGCGCGTGATGTCGACCGTCAACGAAATGTACCGGACCCTGATGCAGGCAATGTGAGGCAGTCATGACCATTAGCGGCGTCAGCGGACGGACATCCTACATCGGCTCGGGGATTCTCGATCTGCGGAGCCAACTCGACGCGCTGGTTCAACAGTTGGCGAGCGGCAAGGTCTCCAACACCTATGCAGGGCAGGGAAGTGGCCGCAGTCTCGCGATCGGTTTGCGCTCGCAGCTCAGCAACCTGGCTGGCTATGCCGATACCGCGATAAACCTGAACACGCGTATCAACGTCGCCAGCCTGTCACTGCAGCGGCTTATCGGGGTCGGCGCGTCGGTGAAGGGCGCCGCGGTCAGCGCCGTCAGCACGATCGACAACACCGGCCAGACCGCGGGACAGAAAACGGCGTTGCTCGGGTTCATCGATTCTGTCGACATGCTCAACGCGAGGTCCGGCGATCGCTACCTGTTCTCCGGCCGCGCCACCGATACGGCGCCGGTAGCCTCTGCCGATGCGATCATGAACGGCGACGGCGCCCTGGCCGGGCTCAAGCAGCTGATCCTGGAACGCAAACAGGCCGACGTCGGTACCAGTGGTCTCGGCCGCGTTGTGCTGAGCGCGCCGTCGGCGACGTCAGTGCAGCTTGCCGAGGATGCTTCACCCTCCGAGTTCGGCCTCAAGCTCAACGCGATCACCTCGACCCTGACGGGCGCGACGATCACGCAGCCGACCGGCACGCCGGCGGCGATGTCGGTCGATCTCGGCGCCGTCAACCCGGCCGAGGGCGAGTCGATCAAGTTCACGTTCAACCTGCCTGACGGCACCACCGAGAACATCACGCTGACGGCCTCGACGGCGACACCGCTGCCGGCCAACAGCTTCGCCATCGGCGCCGACTCGACCGCGACGGCGGCCAATCTCAACGCCGCGCTCAATACTTCGATCGGTGCGCTTGCCAATGGTCCGCTGGTCGCGGCATCGGCGGTGACGGCCGGCGACAATTTCTTCGACCAGCCGCCGATGCGCGTCGGCACCACGCCGCTCGGCGCAGCGACGACGCTGGTGGCGGGCACGGCTGCGGACACCATCAGCTGGTACAAGGGCGAAACCGGTTCGGATTCCGCGCGCGGTACCGCCGTCGCACGGGTCGATGAGTCGATCACGGTTCAATACGGCGCCCGCGCCAACGAGCAGGCGCTACGCTCGCAACTGCAGACCGTTGCGGTATTTGCCGCTGTGACGACGTCGGCGACGGATCCCAATGCCAACGCGCAGATCGCTGCGCTGAACCAGCGTATTGCCCAGAATCTCGCCGTGGTGCCCGGGACGCAGTCGATCCAGGACATCCAGGCCGATTTCGCCGGCGCGCAGGCGTCGATCAAGTCGACCACCGATCGCCAAACCCAGACCAAGGCCATCACGCAGACGATGCTGGATTCGATCGAAGGCATCAGCAACGACGAAGTGGCGACCAAGATTCTGGCGCTGCAGACCGCGCTGCAGGCCTCGTATCAGACCACCGCGACGCTCTACCAGATGTCGCTGACCAAATTCATATGATGGTTGACCGGATCCGTTCTTCCCCGCAAATGCGAAAGGCCTCCTGATCGGAGGCCTTTTTACGTTGCGTGCCGGAACTGCGCTGCGTTATGCCGATTGGCGCTCGGTCCCGATCGCGGGTTCGACCGCGGCATCGGATGCCTGGAGATCCCTCGCATTCTGGATCAGCTTTTCTTCATGGCCGATCAGTTTTTTCGATTCCTTCAGCGCGTGATAGAGGTCGCCGTTCAGGATGTGATTGTTGATCCCTTCGATGAAGGGCCAGGCGCTCGGCATGGCGCTCAGGATGTCGCGCACCAGGCTGAAATAGGTGGGATGATGCGCCATCGGATCCGGCGACAGATACATCAGCTGCACCGCGAGATAGACCAGCTTGGCCGGCGTGTCCGCCGTGTCGGATGTCAGGATGTCCTTTTCCCGCAGAATCGGAATCCGGTCGCCGTCGATCAACAGCCGGGCGCGCTGATCGGTATTGGTGACCACGCAGGCGCCGATGATGATCCGCTCGTTCGGCTTGAGCTCGACTTTTAAAGCCATTCACGTTCTCCGTTGCCGCCTCTCGCGCAGGCTTTCGTTACCGCGAATTTCAGATGAGTGTCGGCCCTGATTAGCGCCAGAGGCGCGTCGGCAGTGTTTTGGCCACGTTGGCCGCAATCCTTTCCGATTATGGTTAACCATTGGTAAACAGAAATTTCCGCCGGTTTTGGCCGAAGGTCAGGATATGCCGTCGATCAGTACTAATGCGGAGCAAGGCGCCGGAAACTCAGCCGTTTCGTGCTGCCTTTGTCGTTATTCCTGCCGCGGACGATTCATTTTTTCTTAGAAGCTTGGTTCCAAGGTGGGCCGTCGCCCGATCAAAAAAGATTGGAGCGCACTCGCACTCTCGTTTCACACCAGAAAGGTATGAACATGTCCGGCATTGTTCTTTCGTCCTCGGTTCGCCAGAACCTCCTCTCCCTGCAGTCGACCGCAGAGTTGCTCGCCACCACGCAGAGCCGCCTCTCGACCGGCAAGAAAGTGAATACCGCGCTCGACAACCCCACCAACTTCTTCACGGCCGCCTCGCTCGACAACCGCGCCAGCGACATCAGCAATCTCCTCGACGGCATCGGCAACGGCGTG